>CADAPH010000178.1 GCA_902789745.1 Oscillospiraceae bacterium
GTGCTCGACCTCCGGCGGGAGAAGGAAAAGCTCAAAACGCTGGAGGAAAAGAGCCCGGAGGATCTGAAGGAGTACACCGTCTCGCTCTTTTCCACGATCATGGAGCTCTCCCGCAGCCGCCAGAACCGCATCCTGCACCCGGAGAGCCCGGAGACCGTCGCCATCGAGAAAGCCTTAAAGGAAACGCCGCAGCTTTTCCCCGAGGCGGCGATGGTCGCCTGTCAGGGCGTGGAGGGCGCGTATTCCGGCATCGCGTGCGAAAAGCTGTTTGTAAGGCCCAGCATCTTCTACTTCTCCACCTTCGACGCGGTCTTCTCCGCGATCGAAAAAGGCCTCTGCCGCTACGGGGTGATCCCGGTGGAAAACAGCACCGCCGGCACCGTCAACGCGGTGTATGATTTAATGCGCAGGCATGATTTCCGCATTGTGCGCTCGGTGCGCGTGAAGGTCGACCACAACCTGCTGGTAAAGCCCGGCACGAAGCTGGAGGACATCCGGGAAATCTATTCCCACGCCCAGGCCATTGCCCAGTGCTCGGCGTTTTTGCAGGCCCTGCCGAACGTCAAGGTCATCCCCTGCGAGAATACCGCCGTCGCGGCAAAGAAGGCCGCCGAGTCTGACGATCCCGGTATCGCCGCCCTCTCCTCCCGCGCGTGCAGCAAGCTCTACGGGCTGGAGATCCTCAAAAGCGACGTGCAGGATTCCGGCAACAACTACACGCGCTTTTTCTGCATTTCCAAAAATCTGGAGATCTATCCGGGCGCGAACCGCACCAGCCTCATGATGGTGCTGCCGCACGAGCCCGGTTCCCTGTACCGGATGCTCTCCCGCTTCAACGCGCTGGGCATCAATCTGACGAAGCTCGAAAGCCGCCCCATGCCGGAACGCAGCTTCGAGTTCATGTTCTACTTCGACTTCGATACCTCGGTCTATTCTCCGCGCTTTATCCAGCTCATGGGCGAGCTCGGAGAGCTCACGGAGGAATATGAGTATCTCGGCAGCTACAGCGAGGTGATCTGAGATGAAATGCGGACTTCTCGGTGAAAAGCTCGGCCACAGCTATTCCCCGCAGATTCACGCGGAGCTGGCCGACTATGAATATCTCCTTTATGAAAAAGCCCCCGACGAGCTGGAAGACTTTGTCCGACGCGGCGACTGGCACGGTCTGAACGTCACGATCCCCTACAAGAAGACCGTGATCCCCTTCTGTGACGAGCTCTCGGAGACCGCGCGCAGCATCGGCAGCGTCAACACTCTGCTCAGGCGCCCGGACGGGACGATCATCGGCGACAATACGGACGCCTTCGGATTTGAAACCCTGCTGACGCAGACGGTGAAATCCGATATCTCCGGCTGGAAGGCGCTGGTGCTGGGTACCGGCGGCGCGTCCGTCACGGTCTGCGCAATGCTGAGAAAACGCGGAGCCGTGGTCGTCCCCATCTCCCGCAGCGGGGAGAATAACTACACGAATCTCGACCGGCACAGGGACGCGAGACTGCTGGTCAACGCAACACCGGTCGGCATGTACCCGAAAAACGGCGTCAGCCCCGTCGATCTCGGCGTCTTTCCGAAGCTGGAGGCCGTGCTGGACGTGGTATACAATCCCGCCCGCACCGCGCTCCTTTTGCAGGCGGAGGAACGCGGCATCCCCCATGCGGGCGGCCTTACGATGCTGGTGGCGCAGGCCAAGCGCAGCGCGGAAATTTTTCTCGGTCACGCGCTCCCCGACGGAGAGACCGCGCGCATCGCCAGGCAGCTTGAACGGCAGATGCAGAACATCGTCCTCATCGGCATGCCCGGCAGCGGCAAATCCACGATCGGCCGGCTTCTCGCGAAAAACCTGGGGCGTCCCCTTCTCGAAGCGGACAAGGAGCTGGAAAAAGCCGCCGGCATGTCCATCCCCGTGATTTTCGCCAACGAGGGCGAGGCGGGCTTTCGCAGGCGCGAGACAAGGATTCTTTCCGAGCTCGGCAAGCAGTCCGGGACGGTGATCTCCACCGGCGGCGGCTGCGTGACCCGTGAAGAGAATTATCCCCTGCTGCACCAGAACGGGGTCATCGTATGGGTTAGGCGCGATCTCAACTGTCTCGCCCGCGAGGGTCGGCCCCTGTCGCTCAACGCCGATCTCGCCGCCATGTATGCCGTACGCGCGCCGCTGTACGAGCGCTTCGCCGATTTCACCGTCGATAATGACGGGAGAGCGGAGGATACCGTCAATTCGATACTGGAGGTACTGCAATGAAGTTTCTGATCATCAACGGCCCGAATCTCAACCTGCTCGGACTGCGGGAGCCGGACATCTACGGCAGGCAGGATTTCAAGGCGCTGGAGCAGTTCATCCGCGACGCGTGCGCGGCGGCGGGCGTGGAGGCGACGCTCTTTCAGTCCAACCACGAGGGCGCCATCGTCGATGTGATCCAGCAGGCCTACGGGAATTACGACGGCATTGTCATCAATCCCGCGGCTTATACCCACACCAGCGTCGCCATTCTCGACGCGCTGAAGGCCGTGAGCATTCCCGCCGTGGAGGTGCACCTTTCCGACGTCACCAAGCGGGAGAGCTTCCGGCAGATCTCCTATGCGGGCATGGCCTGCATCAAGAGCTATATCGGCCTCGGCTTTGAAGGCTATCGTCAGGCCGTATTGTATCTCAAAGATTATTTGGAAGGGAGAATATAACCATGCAGCCAATGAACAGAAAATGCGCGTTATTTACCGACTCCGTCATCCGCCGGATGACCCGCATCGCCATCGCCAACAACGCCATCAACCTTGCCCAGGGCTTCCCGGACTTCGATCCGCCCAAGGCCATGACCGACCGCCTGATCGAGGTCGCCAATGAGGGCCCCCACCAGTACGCCATCACCATGGGCGCGCCCAACTTCCGCCGCGCCGTTGCCGCAAAGACCAAGCGCTTCATGGGCCGCGACATCGACCCCGAGACCGAGATCGTCGTGACCATCGGCTCCACCGAGGCCATGGTGGACACCATCTTCGCCCTGACCAATCCCGGCGACAAGATCGCCATGTTCTCCCCGTATTTTGAAAACTACTCCGCCCAGACCCTCTTTGCCGACTGCGAGCCGGTGTTCATCCCGCTCATCCCGCCCACGTTCCGCTTTGATCCCAATGTGCTGGAGGACGCATTCAAGAAGGGTCTCAAGGCCATCCTCATCTGCAATCCCTCGAACCCCAGCGGCCGCGTGTTCACCTATGACGAGCTCAAGCTCATCGCGGATCTCTGCATCAAGTACGACGTCTACGCCATCACGGACGAGGTGTACGAGCATATCATCTACGACGGGCATGTCCACACCTATATGGCGAACCTCCCCGGTATGTGGGAGCGCACCGTCACCTGCAACTCCCTGTCCAAGACCTATTCCATCACCGGCTGGCGTCTCGGCTACGCCATCGCGCCGAAGCCCATCATGGACAAGATTAAGCAGTTCCATGACTTCAACGCCGTCGGCGCCGCCTCCCCGCTGATGGAGGCCGCCATCGTCGGTCTCGAAATGCCCGACAGCTATTACGAGGAGTTCACCGCCCACTATGCCCACATGAAGAAGATCTTCACCGA
>CADAPH010000179.1 GCA_902789745.1 Oscillospiraceae bacterium
CAGGATGACCAGCACGTGCATGTCCTTCTCGAAGGCCAGGTACTCGGCGGCGGTCAGGGCCATGCGCGGGGTGGCGATACGCTCGACCGCGGGGTCGTTTGCGAGGTTGGAGAAGACGACGGTGCGGTCGATGGCGCCGGTGCGGCGGAAATCGCTGATGAAGTACTCGGACTCCTCAAAGGTGATGCCGATGGCGGCGAAGACGACGGCGAAGGTCTCGTTGTCGCCCAGCACCTTGGCCTGGCGCGCGATCTGCGCGGCGAGGGCGGCGTGGGGCAGGCCGGAGCCGGAGAAGATCGGCAGCTTCTGGCCGCGAACCAGGGTGTTCAGGCCGTCGATGGTGGAAACGCCGGTCTGGATGAACTCCGCGGGGTAGGCGCGCGCGGCGGGGTTCATGGGCAGGCCGTTGATGTCCATGTGGGCGTCGGCCAGAATCGGGGGGCCGCCGTCGATGGGGTTGCCCATGCCGTTGAAGACGCGGCCGAGCATGTCCTCAGAGACCGCCAGCTGCTGCGGGTGGCCGAGGAAGCGAACCTTGGACTCGGCCAGGTTGATGCCCTGCGCGGACTCGAAGAGCTGGACGACGGCCTTGTCGCCCTCGACCTCGAGCACCTTGCAGCGTCTTACCTCGCCGTTGGGCAGCTCGATCTCGCCCAGCTCGTCATAGGTGACGCCCTCGACGTTTTCGACCACCATCAGGGGGCTTGCGATCTCGCGTATGGTTTTGTATTCCTTAATCATTCTTCCTCACCTCCGGCGATGACGTCTTCGATCTGCTGCTTCATCTCGGCGAGGATGGCGTCGTAATCGTCGCCGAAGGTCTTCGCGTCGGCCATCTTGGCGCGGCCGATCTTTTCGCGCGCGGGGATGGCGATCAGGGCGTCGAGGTCGGCGCGCTTCTCCAGCGCCTCGCGGCACAGCACGTCGTACGCGAGCACCATGTCCAGAAGCCGGTACTGCTTGGCGTAGGAGGAGAAGGCGTCCTCGTCCACGAAGGCGTTCTGCTGCAGAAAGTCCTCGCGGATCATCTTGGCGGTCTCCATGGTCAGGCGGTCGGCGGGGCTCAGGGAATCCTGGCCGACAAGGCGGACGATCTCCTGCAGCTCGCTCTCCTCCTGGAGGATGTGCATGGCCTTCTCGCGGTTCTTCATGTACTTCTCGCCGAACTGCTCGGTATACCAGGCTCTGAGGGTGTCCATGTACAGGGAGTAGGAGGTCAGCCAGTTGATGGCCGGGAAGTGGCGGGCATAGGCGAGGCTGGAGTCCAGCGCCCAGAACACCTTGACGATGCGCATGGTGGCCTGGGAGACAGGCTCGGAGATATCGCCGCCCGGGGGCGACACGGCGCCGATGGCGGTGACGGAGCCGCGGCGATCCTCGCTGCCGAGGCACTGCACGACGCCCGCGCGCTCGTAGAACTGGGCGAGGCGGGAGGCGAGGTAGGCGGGGTAGCCCTCTTCGCCGGGCATCTCCTCCAGACGGCCGGACATCTCACGCAGGGCCTCGGCCCAGCGGGAGGTGGAGTCGGCCAGAACCGCCACGTCGTAGCCCATGTCGCGGAAGTACTCGGCGATGGTGATGCCGGTGTAGATGGACGCCTCACGCGCCGCCGCGCCGCGACGGGCATGTCGGAGGTGTTCGCGATCAGGACGGTGCGCTTCATCAGCGGCTCGCCGTTGCGGGGGTCTTTGAGTTCGGGGAACTCCATCAGAACGTCGGTCATCTCGTTGCCGCGCTCGCCGCAGCCGATGTAGACCACGATGTCCACGTCCGACCACTTCGCCAGCTGGTGCTGCACGACGGTCTTGCCCGAGCCGAAGGGGCCGGGGACAGCCGCGGTGCCGCCCTTGGCGATGGGGAAGAGCGTGTCGATGATGCGCTGGCCGGAGTTCATGGGCCGCGCCGGGACGAACTTTCTCGTATACGGGCGCTGGATACGCACGGGCCAGCGCTGCACCATGGTGAGGGGCTGCTCGCCCTTGTCGGTCTTGACCTTGGCGATCACCTCGTCCACCGTGTATTCGCCCTTCTTGATGACCCAGGTCACGGCGCCCTTGACGCCGTTCGGAACCATGATCTTGTGGAGGATCGCGCTGGTCTCCTGCACGGTGCCGAGCACGTCGCCGGGGCCGACCTCGTCGCCGGGTTTGGCGACCGGGACAAACTCCCACTTCTTCTCACGGTTGAGGGCGGGCACGTCGGTGCCCCTGGTGATGCAGTCGCCGGTGAGGGCGCGCATCTCGGGCAGCGGGCGCTGAATGCCGTCGTAGATATTGTCCAGCATGCCGGGTCCGAGCTCGACGGACATGGGCATCCCGGTGGTGACGACCGCCGCGCCGGGCCCCAGGCCGGAGGTCTCCTCATAGACCTGGATGGAGGCGGTGTCGCCGGTCATATTCAGGATCTCGCCGATCAGGCGCTGAGAGCCCACGCGCACAACGTCGGAGACGTTGGCGTCCGCCTGCGCACACTGGCGTGGCAATCCGTTTTCTTTGCAGGCCGCCGGGAGATGCGGATTGCCACACCCACCTAAGGTGTAAGTTCGCGTTGACCAAATCAAAGATTTGGACGCTCACTTAAGTGACATCGGTCACAGCAGAGCTTGGAATGTCGCGCGTTTCTCACGCGTCAGAATGTTCGCAGTGACAGAAACGGACGTTATCTCCATTGCTTCTATGGCATGCCGCTCCGACGGAGTAAGATTATCAGTCTCCCAGAATATTGGTGCCGACGGCGCGTTCCACGGCGTCGTGCAGGGCCTGGAGGCCGAGACCGCTGGAGCCCTCGCGGCCCGGGATCAGGATGATCGCGGGGCTGGGGCTGTCCTTGAATCTGCTGATCTCGTTCTGGAGCTGGGCGGCGAAGTTTTCCTCGATATAGATGATGGCATACTCCTCCTCGCTCTCGCGGGTGAGCTGCCGGAGGATCTTCCCGGCCTCGGCAGAGTTCTCGGCGGGGAAGGTGTCCAGCCCCAGGGCCTTGAAGCCCATGACCGTGTCCCTGCCGCCGATGACGGCGATTTTAAGCATACAGATCACGCAGCCTTTCCCGGATAGTCTGCGGCTTCACGCCGGCAAGCCTGCCCGTCAGAATCATGCGCACCGCCTGGATCTCGCCCTCGACGGCGAAGAGATAGGCGATCACCGCCTCGGGCCCGTAGCTGATGAGCTTGGCCGAGCGCAGGCAGTCGTTCACCGCGTTGTCGCAGGCGCGCTCGAACGCGGTCATGCTGCCGCCGGACAGGGCCTCCGCCCCGAGCTGGGCCGCCTTCTCCAGAGGCGTGTGCGCGTAGAGGGCCGCGAGGCTCTCCCTGTCGCCCGCCGCGATGATGCGCTGCACCGAGACGCTGCCGCCCTCCACCAGCACCTCCGCCAGGAAGTCCTGGTTCTTGCCCATGCGCAGGGTACGCACGGCGCTTTTGAGGTTTGCGCTGTCGGTGAGGATTTCGGCGTAGCCGCGCAGGAAATCGTTGTCCAGCTTTTCGGCCAGGGCGCGCAGCTCCTCAAACCAGGCGCGGTCCAGCACGAAGTCCGATAGCTGCGGGTTTGCCGTGCGGGCGAGGACGGCCTTGGCATCCGCCATGGCTTTGCCGAGGATGGGGGGCATCCGGCTGAAATGTTCCTCGTTGTAGAGCTCCAGGAGCTTTTCGCCCGGGACTCTGCCCGCGTCGGACAGCAGGCGCTTTGCGTCCACGCCCACGGCCTCGGATTTGATGATGGCCTTGGCGTTGTGGTAATCGTATTTGAGCTTGAAAACGTCCACCAGCTCCTTATCCGGGGAGAGCCGTCCTATCTCGCCGAAGAGCTCATTGCGGCGCTCGGCCAGGATCTGCTCCACCTCGGAAGCCGTCGCGTGGGACATGTCGGGGTAGCCGCAGTCCGCCAGGAGCTTGGCGGCCTCCTCGTACGAGGCGGCGTCCAGCATGCGCCCGGCCCGCTCGTCGTTGAGCAGCCTGGGCTCCCTGGCGCGCAGCATGGCCGACAGGCACAGATACGCTTCTTTTTTCGTTGACAATGTATTCCCTCCCATTCTGAGGGTCTATCAGCCGAAGAGGACGCCGGCGAGCTCGGCGGCCATCTCTTCCCGGCAGAGGTCTACCAGCAGCTCCGCCGTGCAGTTGGCCTCGATGCTCCCGCGGCGCAGGATCAGGCCGCCCTTGAAGTCGCCCGTCTCCTTGGAGAGCGTGAGCTTTCCGCCGCCGAGGGCCTTGTTCGCGGCCTCGATCACCTTCTCGCCCAGTGCCTTGCGGTCGCGCGCGTTGAGCACGACCTCCTCGTCGTGGGTGACGCTGGCCTTCACGGCGAGCTTCGCGAGAAACGCGCCGTACTCCGCCGCCGGCAGATTGACAAGCTGATCGCAGGCGCGGTCGAAGCTCTCGGCCACCATGTCCTGCTTGAGGGCGAGGATGGCCTTGCGGCCCTCCATCTTCGCCAGGCGTTCCATGCTGTCAAGCCGGTCCTGGTTGGCCTTGACGCCGGCGCGGATTCTCTCGGCATAGGCCTGCTTCGCCTGCTGCTCATAGCCCTCGCGGATCTCGGCGCATCTGGCTTCCGCCTGCGCAAGGATCGCGTCGGCCTGGGTTTTGGCGTCGGCCCCGATATGTGCGATGATTTTTTCCGTGCCCTTCATAGCTACTCCAATCCGATGCGGCCGATCAGAGGCTGATGGCGTTGAGCATCATGAAGGAGGCCAGCAGGGACAGGATGGCGTAGAACTCGACCGTGATGCAGAGGATCATGCCCTTGGACCAGTCGTCGGGCTTCTTGGCCAGGATGTTGATGGACGCGGCCGCGACCTTGCCCTGGGCGATACCGGAGATCATGCCGCCGATGGCGATGGGCAGGCACGCGCCGAGAACCTGCAGGCCCTGGGCGACGGTGATGGCGGAGACGTCGGCGACGCCGCTGAGCTTGCTGAACGCAAGGAACCAGATAACGAAGCCGTAGAGGCCCTGGGTGCCGGGGATGACCTGGAGGATCATCGCCTTGCCGAACTTGGAGGGGTCCTCGCTGACGAGGCCCGCGCCCGCCTCACCGGCGATGCCGGTGCCCTTGGCCGAGCCGATGCCCGCCATGAATGCCGCAAGGCCGGCGCCCAGAAGGCCCAGCGCGAAGCCGCCGATGCTGTTCAGAAATTCCATTTTTGTTTTCCTCCTCAATATGTTGATGTGAAATTGAGTATGTGTTGATGTACCCTCTCCGCCGTAGGGGCCGATGCCCTCATCGGCCCGCCGTTTTGCGAAGCGGTGCGTTTCGGGTCGATCTGGGGATCGACCCCTACGGAGCAGGCCTCATTCCTGCGGGTTGATGTACTGCGTCCGGATGCGCAGGGGCTCAAAGGGCTTGCCGCCGTCGTGATAGAACTTGCCGAAGAACTCCAGGCACTGCAGTCTCAGGTCATGCACGAAGCAGCCCAGCAGGTTCAGCGCGAAGTTCAGCGCATGGCCGATCAGGAAGACGACGATGAAGATGATGCCCGAAACCGGCGTCACGCCCTTTTCCGAGGGCATGGCCGCGATGGTGTTGAACACCTGGGCCACGACGCCGCCCGCCAGCATCAGCGCCATGATACGCGAATAGCTCAGCACGTCGCCGAACCACCCGGTCAGGGTGCTGTAGATGACGGAGAAGGGGGCCGTGAGCTTGCCGATGCCGCTGGCGCTCCGGATCGCGCCGATGAGCAGCATCGCAACGCCGAGACCCATCACCCCGAGGGCGACGTT
>CADAPH010000180.1 GCA_902789745.1 Oscillospiraceae bacterium
AGAGCCTTGCGGTAGGTCTCGTCGTATTCTTCGCTCGCGAAATTGACAAAGTTCTTGCCGCTGTCGCTCTGGAAGCGGGCGAGGCAGCCGGAGGCGGCGAGGCTGTGGGTGTCCATGCCGACCACAGTGGCCTCAAACTTGCGGCCCTTGTATACCTCGTCCAGCCAGGCGGCCCACTCGACCAGATTGATCGTGGCGTCGATCCCCGCGGCGCGGAGCTGCTCCACGATGACCTGAGCCGTGTCCACATGCATGGGGTAGCTGGAGGGCACGGTGATCGCAAATTTGAGATTCTCGTAACCTGCCTCTTTCAGCAGCGCCTTGGCCTTTTCGACGTCGGGCTTGTAGAGCTCCAGCAGTTCCGGCACGTTGTACCTGCCCATGGAGGGGATCATGCTGCTGCCCAGCGGCGTGCCGTGTCCGTCGGAGGCCAGGTCGATGACGGCCTGCCGATCGATGGCATAGCAAAGCGCCTGCCGCACACGAACATCGCGGAAGGGTTCAAAATCATTGTTGAGATAGAGGGCCTGAATGATGTTGCTGCCGCCCTCCAGAATGTTGAGATCTCCCAGATCGGCGATCTGACTGCCGGAGAGGTGGTTGGTCATGTCGATTGCGCCGGAGCGCAGGCTCATGACAAGGGTCTGCGCGTCGGGGATGACCTTGAGCGTCACCTTGTCAAGGATCGCGCCCTCACCCCAGTAGTCGGCGAACTTCTCCAGCACCACATTGTCCTGCGGTACGCGGGAGACGAAGCGGAAGGGACCGGTGCCCACGACCTCTTTTGCGGGATCTGAGCCCTCGGGGATAACGGCGGCGTACATATAGGCACTGAACTCCGCGTCGGGGGCCTTGAGCGTGACGACGACGGTTTTGTCGTCCTTTGCCTCAACGGCCTTGACGCCGCTGAGCTCGGAAACAAGAGGCTCGCCGGTTTCAAGTCCCGCAGCTCTGGAGAGAGAATAAACGACATCCCCGACCGTCACCGTTTTCCCGTTGTGGAAGCGGACGCCTTCACGAAGTGTGTAGGTGTATGTGTCCGCTGTCTCGTTCACGGAATAGTCTTCGGCAATGGCGGGGATGAGATTTCCGTTCGTATCGGGCTTTAAAAGACCCTCATAGATGTTGAAAAGGACCTCTCTGGTTCCTGCCGACGACGAAGAGACGTGTGGGTCAAGACTCGTGTCCAGATCTGCGGCGATGCCAACGGTGATTTCGCCGCCGCTGAGCTTTTCGCCGGCGGAGCCTTGGGGTGCGTCTGTAGGCTGAACTGTCGGCGACTTGCCGCCTCCGCATCCGCAGAGTGCCGCAGTCATGAGTACAGCCAGGACAAGCATGAGAAACCTTTTTTTCATAACGTGTTTTCTCCTTTGGCTCCAATATGAAATTATCTGCCGAATAAAAATCGGCAGATCCAAGAATATCATATACGCGACTGAAAATCAACGATTGATTGCAGAAAACGCTTAAGGATTTTAAAATATACATGACAGGACGGTTGATTTTATGTACGCTGTCGGGTATACTGATCAAACAAGAGAAGAAGGAACGGGAGAGAGCGTTATGTTTGGAAGACGACCGGATGGACGCAGGGTAGAGGGGATCGACCCTGTGATGAGAATTACGCCCTACGTGATGCCCATGCGCTGCGACGCGCAGGTATTTCTGAAGCATCGGGCGGATATGGAGGTCATGTCCCGCTACATCCGAAGACAGAAGCAGGAAAAGGGCGAGAAGATCTCCTACATGCAGATTCTTGTCGCGGCCTATGTGCGCGCTGTCAGCCACAATCCCGAAGTCAACCGCTTTATCATGAACAAGCAGCTTTTTGCCCGCAACAACTGCTCCGCCGCTTTCACCATCCTCAAGGATCCCACTGATGCGGACAAGGGCGAGGCTATCGTCAAAATCAAGTTCGACCCAACGGATACCATATACGACGTGCGCGACCGTATGGAGGCCGGCGTCGCCGCGAACCGGGGTGACCAGCCCGCGGGCTTCGTGGATAAACTGCTGAGTTTCCTCTTTGCGGTGCCGGGACTCGCCACAGTGGTTGTGGGGCTCGTCCGTTTTCTGGATCGCTACGGTCTTGCACCCGGTGTCCTGATGGAGGAGCTGCCCTTCTATGTGGGTATGTATATCACGAATACCGCCTCCATCGGCCTGCATGATGTGAACCATCATATTTACAACTGGGGCAACGTCGGCCTGTTTCTCGGCATGGGCACGACCGAACGCGTCGCGGTTGTCGAGAACGGGGAAACACGGATGAAACGCTATATCCCCATCGGCATCACCGCGGACGAGCGCGTATGCTCCGGCGCACACTATGCCCGCTTCTTTACGGATTGGAAACGTTATATCGAGCATCCGGAGCTGTTGGAAGCGCCCCCGGATAAGATCCGCTACGACAAGGAATGTGAGTATCACGAACCCAAGCCCGAGAAAACCTGAGTTTTTCAGACAAGAAGGGCAGATGCGTTCCGGCCGGGAGCCCATGGAAGAAATCATCTTCTGTGGGCTCCCGGCCCATTTTTTCCCTATCCAACGTATAACGCGCCTGTCAATATACCGTCCCGTCGGCGGCGACAATGGTCAGGATCCCGCGGCGCACGAAATAGGCGTTGCCCGCCGCATCTTCATAAACCTGATCGCGCGCGCTGCGCTCCCTGTCGCGGCGGCGGACAAGCTGCCCAGCCACCTGAAAGCCCAACATCTGTGCCTGCTGCATGACCGGCATGTCGGCGCCCTTCACTTTCATTGCAATCGTCATAGCACGCAAACTCCCCCGGAAATATTACACCGTTCGTCCACTAATCCACAGAACCCGCTTGCTGTGAAATAACCGCGCATTTTGAACGCTCGCTTTTGTTCATTATACAAAGGGGCGTCCAGTTGCCCGGCCAGGGTGCGGCTTTTTGCGGATGCTCCTTTCATGGATATGCACCGCGCGGAAGGCTCATGCGGGAATATGAAGGGAGGAAAAAACAACACACGCGAAAACATATAGGATGCGGGCGGATCGGTACTGCCGCGGTCAACAGAGCCGCAATCTTCCGCGAATAGGGACATTCTGTGCCGCAATAGGATGAACAGAGGTGATGATCTTGCTGGAAAGCGCTTTGATGCTTCTGATGAACAGCCTTCTGCTCATGCTGCGCATCGCGCCGGGAGACTCCTTTCCCCGCCCCCTGAGCCGAGAGGAGGAAAGAGAATACCTGGAGCGGTGGCTTGCCGGTGATCTGGAGGCGAGAAACATACTGGTCGAACACAATATGCGTCTCGTGGCGCATATCGTCAAAAAGTACTATCAGAACGACGATACCGACGATCTGATCTCCATCGGAAGCATCGGACTGATCAAGGGGATCAATACCTATCGTCCGGATAAAGGCGTCCGCCTGGCTACATACGCGAGCCGGTGCATCGAGAA
>CADAPH010000181.1 GCA_902789745.1 Oscillospiraceae bacterium
AAGGAATTTCTGGAAACGCTCCAGTGCCTGCCGATAAGCCCTTCCGGGATGCTCCGTTACTACGGGGAAATCAAGGCACAGAAACAAGCGATTACACAAAACAAGAGTTGCGAACAGCGATAAATAGCGCAGAAAGGACGTAAGTTATGCGTAAGAAAACGATAGAACGGGCAATGGAAATGGAGGTCGATTACATCGAGTTTTGAAATTGAAATTGACGTGCCAAACAGACAAGGGTACAATAACAATTGCTACCCGGCTTGTCATGTAGGAAAGGAGCGTATGATGACAAGCCAAATACATATCAAGGGCTATCTTGTTGACGATAAAGGGACTTGGACAGTCAGAGCGCGGTATACTGATGCAGAGAGCGGGAAACGAAAGCTCTTAAGCAGGAGCACAGGGCTAAAGGTTGATGGACATAACAAACGTAAGGCCGAGGCTATGATGCGTGAAATTGTCGAGGGCTGGGAACAGCAAGTAAACGCTGCCCAGTCAACGGATAATCCACAATTCAAAGACTGTATCAGCCATTGGATGGAGCGAAAGAAGCTGACACTTCGCCCGAATACACTTGACGGGTATAGGGTCGCGGCAAACAAACACATTATCCCAGAACTTGGGGCAATCGGTATCTGCGATCTGACAAGGCAGGAACTTCAACGGTACTTTGAGAAACTTCAAAGAGACGGCATATCGGCAAGCACAATGAAGAAACACCGGGTTATAATTCAAGGTGTTTTGAAAGATGCGGTGTTGGACGATCTTATAAGCGTCAATGTCGCGGATGCAATCAGCCTACCCAAAGGAAAGAAGTTTGAGGGCAAGGCGCTCACAGAAGTGCAGGTCGCGGAAATGTTGGCAAGATTGGAAACACAGCCGGAACCGATACGGGCGGCGGTGACACTTGCTGTTGTGTATGGTCTGAGACGTTCGGAGATTTGCGGTCTACGCTGGGGAGATGTTGATTTTGAAAACAACATAATCCATATTCGCAACACTGTCACAGAGTACAGCGGAACCGTTTATGAAGCTGAAACTACAAAAACGAAAGCAAGCCGCCGAGACTTGTATATGATCGCAAGCACAGCAGATTATTTACAAGCGCTGAAAGAGGAACAAGCAAAGAGTGGGATATACAACGGGAAAGTCTGTGTCCATCTTAACGGGCATGATGTAAAGCCGGAATATATAAGCCGTGCAAGTATACGCTTTCTGAAAAGTTGCGGCTATGATGGGGTAAGGCTCCATGATCTGAGGCACACAGCGGCGACCATCCTTGCAAAGCGCGTCCCCATTA
The DNA here is from genome assembly GCA_902789745.1 of Oscillospiraceae bacterium. Classification (GTDB taxonomy): domain Bacteria; phylum Bacillota; class Clostridia; order Oscillospirales; family Oscillospiraceae; genus Limivicinus. The sequence continues at coordinate 1,301 of CADAPH010000181.1, forward strand.
AGCAAGTGCAAGCCTATTTAGGGCATGAGGACATACAGACAACGCTGGGCATTTACACACACGTTCTGAGCGAGGACAGCATAGCAACATCAAAGGCTATGGGGGACTTCCTTAATGGAGCGGGATTCGTCGCTTGTTCGGAAAGTTGTTCGGAACGCACCGACCAGACCCCGGGTAACGTAATCTCTTTCAAGTCAATCATGCCCGAAAAGTTAGCAGTAAAATAAAAAAGACCCAAAATCTTGCGATTCTGAGTCTTAAAAGTGGTGCGCGAGGCGGGACTTGAACCCGCACGTCCGGAGTGGACACTAGAACCTGAATCTAGCGAGTCTGCCAATTCCACCACTCGCGCATTTGTGAAGGCTTGATAATAATAGCACCGGGAATGCGGATTGTCAAGCGCTTTGAAGGCTTGATAATAATAGCACCGGGAATGCGGATTGTCAAGCGCTTTTTCTGTTCACAACTTATTTTCTTTACAGAAGCGGTCGGCGATGGTATATTGTTTTCGTCAAGAACCATCAAGGGAGGCGCATGACGCAATGGACAGAGCTGCTCTCAAGGCAAGGGCGCGGGAGGTCATTGCCACATCCAATCCGCGCGTGCTCACAGTCGGGCTGGTTTACCTGACGATCTGCATCGTGCTCAATGCCCTCGGCGCGCGCGTGATGAGCGTCAACATCAGCGAGAGCGAGCTGATGAATTACATGCGCTATGCCGCGGAGGGCAACTACGAATACGCCCTGGAGTATCTGAAAACCATGGAACCGCCGACCGCTGCGTATGCCATCAACAGTCTGCTTAAGGTAGTCTCCGGCATCATCGGCGCGGGTTTTGTCATCTTCCTGCTCAATACCATCCGCAACCGCCAGCCCTGCTTTGCAAACCTGCTCGACGGCTTTGCCTTCTGGTGGAAGGTGATCCTTCTCAATTTTCTGCAGAGCCTGCTCATTGGCCTGTGGAGCCTGCTGCTGGTCGTACCCGGGGTTATCGCTTATTACCGATACTCCCAGGCGATCTACATTCTCATTGACGATCCAACGAAATCCCCGGTACAGTGCCTGCGGGAGTCGAAGACCATGATGGCCGGGCATAAGTCAGAGCTGTTTCAGCTTGATTTGAGCCTGATTGGCTGGTTCCTGCTCTCCATGATCCCCTATCTGGGCTATGCCGCACAGATCTGGTCCGTACCGTACATCGGGATGATCAAGGCGCTGTATTACGAGAAGCTCCTCGGCCGCAATGTCTGGAGCTATACACCGGACTATCCGCCGGATTATCCCCTGTAAACCGACAGGCGCCCCCGTTTGGGGACGCCTGTTTCCTATCAGTAGATCAGGGAGAAGTGTTCCGGCTTGAGCTTGTATTTGACGCCGGAGACGAGGCCCATCGCGCCGTACATCGTCACCATGGACGATCCCCCATAACTGAAAAAGGGCAGCGTAATGCCGATAACGGGCGTGATGCCGATGCACATGCCGATGTTGATGAAGGCCTGGAAGGTCATCGCCGAGGCCACGCCCATGCAGATGAGCATATCGAACAGGCGGCCGCTCTTGAGCCCGATGCGGACGATGTGGACAATGATGATCGCCAGCAGAATGATCACGATGATGCAGCCGATCATGCCGAGATTTTCGCCCACTACCGAGAAGATGAAGTCGGTGTGCTTGCCGGTGAAGACCGTGGTGCGGTGCCCCTCTTCCACGCCGGTGAGACGGCCGGAGGCGAGGGTCAGCTTGCTCTGCGTGGTCTGCCAGGTGATGCCCCAGCCGTCCGGGTCAATGCTCGGATCGTAGGGGGCGATCAGACGCTTTTTCTGATAGTCCTTGAGGAAGTAGTTCCAGAGAAGCGGAACCGCCGCCGCCACCGCCGCGCCGCCCAAAGCGAACCAGTACAGCCGCACACCGAGCAGGAAAAACATGCTCAGGAAGATGAGCATGATGACCGTGGCGCTTCCCAGATCGGAAGAGACCACAACGATGAGGCCGAAGACGATCACGAAATGGCCCACCATCTGCACGACGGAGAAAAAGCCGTCGATATCCGCATGCTCTTTGATATACGTCATCTGCTTGGCGGCGACGATGATGTAGATGATCTTGATAACCTCGGCGGGCTGGATGCCGATGCCGGCAAAGCGAATCCACGCCTTGTTGCCGGTGCCGTCGTCCTGGCCGAAGATCACCAGCGCGACCAGCAGAAGGACGTTGATCACACAGAGGAATTTCCACTGGGAACCGAGAATATCCGCGTCAATGATCGTGAACACGACAAAGGCCCCGATGCCGAGGAACATGGAAAAGACTTGCACGGCGATATACTTGGACGGGGCGGCCATGTTCCAGCCGCCGTTGACCATGCCGACGACGGCCTTGTCAACCATCAGGATGCCGAAGATCGCGCAAACGGTGCACATGACCAGCAGGAAGATATCCGCCCGCTGGAAAAACTGTCTGATATAAGGCTTGAGCGTTTTGATGTGCAGCACCGCCTTTCTGTAAAAAAAAGATGGGACGCTGATAATAACACGAACTTATACTTTACGCAAGGAGGAAATCGGTGGTATAATGTATTGGTAACTGTATTAGTTTAACACAGAAACAGCCCGCGTTTGTTATTAGAATGTAAATCCGCGCGGGCGACAGGAGAATACCATGTCTGTATACTTAAGCCACAGCGAGGCCGAGACCGAAGCCCTCGGCGCACGCCTTGCGGAAAAGCTGCCCGGGGGCGCGGTGATTGCGATGTACGGCGATCTCGGCGCGGGCAAAACCGCCTTTGTGCGCGGCATGGCCAGGGGAATGGGCCTCAACTGCCGGGTTTCCAGCCCGACCTTTACCATCGTCAACGAGTACCTGGGCGATCGGGAGCTCATCCACTTTGATATGTACCGCCTCTCCGGCGCGGATGAACTGTTCGATATCGGCTGGGAGGACTACCTTGCCCGCGGCGCGGTCTGCGCGGTTGAGTGGAGCGAGAACGTGGAGGACGCCTTCTTCGGCGATGAGATCCGCGTCACCATCGAAAAGCTGTCCGACACGGAGCGGAAAATCACGATCGAGGGGGCGGAGCTATGCTGATCCTTGCGTTTGAATCCACGGCGAAGGCGGCCTCGGCAGCGCTGGTACGGGACGGAAAGCTCGTCAGCCAGTACAGCCAGTGCAGCGGCCTGACCCACAGCCGCACCCTCCTGCCCATGGGGGAGGACATGCTGAAAAACGCAGAGCTCACACTGGGCGACGTCGATCTGATCGCGGTTGCCCACGGCCCCGGCTCCTTTACCGGGGTGCGCATCGGCGTGTCGATGGTTAAGGGCCTCGCCTGGGCTGCCGACAAGCCCTGCGTGGGCGTCTCGACGCTGGAGGCCATGGCCTGGCACGGTCTCGCGTCGGGCGGTCTCATCTGTCCGGTGATGGACGCGCGGCGCAGTCAGGTCTATAACGCCCTCTTCCGCATCGAGGACGGGCGTCCTGTGCGCCTGACGGAGGATCGGCCCATCGCGCTGACCGAGCTTGCAGAGGAGCTGCGCACATACAAGGAGCGCGTTTTCCTCGTGGGCGACGGAGCGGAGCTGAGCTTCCGGGTACTTTCGGAGCTGGGTCTCCCCTGCGTCCTTGCGCCGGAGAATCTGCTCATGCAGAGTGCCTGGGGCGTGGCGATGGCAGCCACGGGCAAGGAGCCCGGCAACGCCGACAGCCTGCTGCCGGTTTACCTGCGCCTCTCCCAGGCCGAGCGGGAACGCCAGGAACGGCTTGATCGGGAAAAGGAATCA
>CADAPH010000182.1 GCA_902789745.1 Oscillospiraceae bacterium
GAGCTGGACGCCGAGGACGCGGTCAAGGCCGCCGAGCGCGCGGAAAAAGAGGCCGAGCTCGAGGCCAAGCGCGCCGAGTACGAGCGCCTGAAGGCCGAGGGCAAGGCCACCCAGAATACCAACACCAGCAAGAAGAAGCTCCAGGCCAGCGAGAAGCAGAAGTCGGATGAGCGCAAGGCCGCCCTTGAGCGCGCCGACCGCGCCGCCAGACGCGAGCGCCTCGGCATCAAGGAGGCGGAGAAGCCGGCCTCCCAGGTGGGCAACCGCCGCTACGCCCGGGGCCGCGCCTACGTCCCCGACCGCTTCAGCAATCCCGAGGGCGCCGAGGCCGCGACGCTGGCCGCAGCCGCCGCCTCCGAGGATGCCCCCGCCATCGACGAGGAGCTGGAGGAGACCGCCGCGGTCGAGACGGCTGCGGAAGAGACCCCCGCCGCGGAGGAAATCCCGGCGGAAGCCCCCGAGACCGAACAAGAGGAAACAGGAGAGTCTGATAAACTATGATCAATACACTGGAAAAGTCCGCCCGCACGGTGGACGCCGCCATTGAGGCAGCGCTCAAGGAGCTCGGGATGAACCGGGACGACGTATCGGTCGAGATCCTGGACATGGGCAAGACCGGCTTTTTCGGCATCGGCGCAAGCCCCGCGCGCGTGCGCGTGAGCTATGAGACCCCCGATCCCGTGCCCGTAAAGCCGGAGAAGAAGCCCGCCCCCGCGAAGGCGGAGAAGCCTGCCGCACCCAAGGCGGAGAAGCCCGCGAAGGCCGAAAAGCCCGCCGCGCCCAAGCCTGAAAAGTCCGTGAAGGCCGAGAAGCCCGCCGCGCCTGCGAAGGCGGAGGTCAAAGAGGCTGTCCCCGCCGCACCCGTGGACGAGGACGCCGACTACGCCGCGATCCGCGGCTTTCTCACCGGCCTGCTCGACCGCATGGGCGTCAGCGCCGACATGGAGATCACCCCCCGTGCAAACGGCGGCGTGAACGTCAACCTGACCGGCTCCGCCATGGGCGCGATCATCGGCCGCCGGGGCGAGACCCTGGACGCCATCCAGCACCTGACCAACTATGTCGTCAACAAGGACAACGAGAAGCATCTGCGCGTGTCCGTCGATGCGGAGGCTTACCGCTCCAAGCGGGAGGAGTCGCTGACGCACCTGGCCGAGAAGATGGCGGAGAAGGCCATCAAGTACAAGCGCAGCATGGCGCTGGAGCCCATGAACTCCTACGAGCGCCACGTCATCCACACCGCGCTGCAGAACTACGAGGGCGTGACCACCAGCTCCACCGGCGTGGAGCCGAACCGCCGCGTTGTCGTCTCCTACGTCCGCCCGGAAAAGGCCGAGGGCAAGCCCGAGCGCAGCGAGGCCCGAGGCGCGAAGCCCGAGGCGAAAGCCGAGAAGCAGCCGCAGCCCGAGACCATGCCCGCCGCCAACAAGCCGACGAGCCGCGAATGGGCCTGAGAAAACAGCCCCATTTCATCAAGGGGGCAAAACAAGCAAATCCCCTCTTGCATCCCGCGCATGTTTGCAGTACCATGCAAGAGTATATAAGCATTTGCGGAGGAGAAACAAATGATTTTTGAAAAAGTCAGAGACGCCCTGGCCCAGCAGTTTGAGGTCGACCCGGAATCCATCACCATGGAGACCAGCCTCATCGACGATCTCGGCGCCGATTCCCTCGACGTGGTGGAGCTCATCATGTCCCTCGAGGATATGTACGGGATCTCCATCTCCGACGAGGACGCCGCCCAGCTCTACACCGTGCGCAAAATCGTCGAATACCTCGAAAAGCTCCAGTAAAATCAGCTGTAAAAAAGCACGCCGCTTTCGCGGCGTGTTTTTTTGTTAACCGTAGGTGTGCAGCCCGTGCATGAGGGTGTTCACCCCGGCGAAGGTGAAGAAGACCACCGGCACCGCGATCACGAGATACCAGGCCATCGCTGTCCCGCGCTTTTTCATCCTCAGGCGCAGGTGCAGGTACACGGCGTAGATGATCCAGGTGATGAGGGCCCAGACCTCCTTGGGGTCCCAGGTCCAGAAGGCGGACCAGGCCTGTTCGGCCCAGATCGCGCCGGAGAGGATGACCACCGTCAGAAACAGAAAGCCGAAGGCCACCATGCGGTAGCTGAAATAGTCCATCTGATCCAGTGCCCGCTTGTCCGCGCCGCCCTTTCTCACCGCCAGCAGGTAGCGCAGGCTGATGCTGCCCGCGATGACGAAGGCCGCGTAGCTCAAAACCGCCGACCCGATGTGCACCCCGAACCAGGCGCTGCGCAGGGCGGGCATGAGATCCTTGATCTCCATGGGCTGGAGGGAGGCGTAGACCATCACCAGCAGCGTCGCAGGCATGGCCACGACCGAGAGCCAGTCGGTCTTGAGCCTGCCGCGCATGACGATCAGCATCAGGGCCACGCCCCAGGCGAAGGCATTGGCAAACTCAAACTGGTTGGACAGCGGCAGGCGCTTTGCCGCGATGCCGCGCCAGACGATGAACGCCGAATGCAGCGCAAACGCCGCCAGAAAAACATACCACGCCGCCCTCAGCAGCTTTTCCTTTTTGAAGGCCGTCCCGGTGAACTCCAGCGCCACGGCCAAAGCATACAGCGCAAACGCCGCAAAAAACAATGTTCTCATTTGTCTCCCTCTACCTTTCTATCGCGGCGAAGCCGCTCCATAACTCCACTCTTCACTCTTCACTCTCCACACTGTCTCTCGTATTCCCGCAGCTCTTCCCCCAGCTCCACGCGCATGCGCTCCGGCTTGGGGCCGAGGACGGCGTAGCCCTCGGCGTCCGTCTTGACCAGCACAGGCTCCAGGAAGAAGGTGAGGTACAGTCCCGCGATCATCAGGGCGAAAGCCCCGACCAGCAGGGCGTTGACAAGGGGCGAGACATGCTTGACACGGATGCCGGGGTAGTCCGCCGGGGCGTTGAAGGTAAAGCGCGCGCCCGTCAGCGTAAGCTCCTGTCCCGGCAGGGCGTAGAACGGCGTCCGCTCCCCGTCGGCGATGATCAGCCCCGTGTAGATCGGGTTGGGGTAAGTGCCGGTGGTCATGCTATCGAAGGTGATCTCCCCGGACGGCGACATGACATAGTCGGGGTAAAGCGTGTCGATGACCAGCATGTTCCGGCTGTCGATCATCAGCACGTCCCCGCGGCTGACATAGGACACAAACTCGCTGCCGTCCGGGTTCGTGACCGTGACGGAGCCCGTCGTGCCGAAGGTCTGCTGGAAGAGTTTGTACGGCCCGAAGGAGAAGGGGTGATTGACCTTCAGCTCGGCCACTTCGCTCTTTCGCCCGTCGGGCAGCGTGATCTGTACATGGCTCTGATAGTCGAGCCGCCCGGTTTCGTCCGCGATCCGGAAGTCCGTGACGTGGATCTCCGTCCCGTCCTCCATAAAAATCGACTCGCCGGGCGCAGGATGGACAGGTGCGTGATAAACGTGCCGTAGCGGCCGATCCCGTGCTTGCGCCAGACCGTCGCCTCGCCGAGCGCTTCGCTTTTGCAGCGCATATCCGTGAGGTATTCCCGCAGCTTTTCGACCCCTTCGGGTGTGAGCAGGACGGTATCGGGCGCTTTGGCGGCACGCTGTGTTTCCGTTTTCGCCGCCGTCACGACCGTGCGGATGCGCAGCAGGGAGCAGAGGCTCAGGTTCAGGCACAGCAGGATGAGCAGGGCGATGAAGTACCAGCTCTCGAAGATACGGTTAAACCGCAGCAGCAGGATGACCCCGTGGAAGGAGCGGTAGGTCTGCGCGTACCAGGCGATCTCCCGCCCCTGCGGGATCACGGTGCCGATCACCGAGCAGAGGCTGATGAGCGCCAGCAGCAGAAGCCCGAAGCGCATGGAGCGCAGGTAATTGAATACTTTTTTCATGGAGCGTATCCCCTTTACAAAGGAAAAGGCGCGCCGCCATCAGCGGCGCGCCGACAGGTTGTGCGGGATCAGACCGTGAGGATCCGGAGCGCGGTGAGTGCCTTGGTGCAGATGTTCTCTGCCCGGTCAAGGCAGTCGTAGGTGAGCGTCGGATTGTGGACGCCCTCGGCGTTCTCAACGAACACAAAGTCCCAGTAGAACTGCGCGTCGCGGGCCATCTGACGGATCTCTGCGAGCTGCTCGTCCGTAAACTTGCCGCTCTCCACCGCCTTGGCCAGCAGCTCTGTCAGATACTCAAGCTGGTAGCCGATGGAGTAGGTGCGATCCTCGACCTTCTTCTGGATGCCCCTGACCTCGGAGACGAGATCCTTGTGGCAGGCGGAGCAGGTGTTCTCGAGCAGATCCGGGCAATCCAGCGGGCTGACGAGGTTGTGGCTGTGATACTTGGTCCCGTCCTCAGCCGTCATTGTGGGCATGTGGCAGTCGGCGCAGGAGAACATGGCGGCGTGGGGGCTGCCGGCGCCGAGGAAGGTCTCAAACTCAGGGTGCTGCACCTTGATCTGCTTG
>CADAPH010000183.1 GCA_902789745.1 Oscillospiraceae bacterium
GTGCATCAAGTGCGGCACCTGCAAGGCCAACTGCCCGGTCGGCGCCATCAAGGAGGGTTAAAGCATGGCTGAAAAGAAAATGATCATCGACGGCATCGAATGTCCGTTTACCGACGAGCGCAACGTCCTTGAGGTCGCGCGCAACAACGGCATCGATATCCCCTCGCTGTGCTACTGCGAGAACCTCTCCATCTATGGCGGCTGCCGTCTGTGCCTGGTGGAGAACGAGCGCGGCGCGCTGGACGCGGCCTGCTCCATGCAGCCGAAAAACGGTCTCGTGGTCTACACCCATACCAAGAAGGTTCTGGAGAGCCGCCATACCACCCTCCAGCTCCTGCTGAGCAGCCACCGCGCCGACTGCCTGACCTGTGAGCAGAGCGGTCACTGCAAGCTGCAGGAGTACGCTCACCGTTACAACGTGGTCGAGCCCCGCTTTGACGAGAACACCTATAACCATGAGCGCCTGGACGTCTCTTCCCCCTGCATCACCCGCGATCCCTCCAAGTGCATCCTCTGCGGCCTGTGCGTGCGCATGTGCGCCGAGGTGCAGAATATCGCCGCGATTGATTTTGTGAAGCGCGGCAAGAAGGCCATGGTGGCACCCGCCTTCGGCAAGATGCTCGTTGAGACCGGCTGCGTCGGCTGCGGCCAGTGCGCGGCGGTATGTCCCACCGGCGCCATCGTCATCAACCGCCAGATCCCCGAGATGTGGAAGATGCTCAACGACCCGAACAAGCGCGTCGTCGTTCAGTATGCGCCCAGCGTGCGCGTGGGCCTGGCCGAGGAGTTCGGCATGCCCGCCAATGAGCCCGTCACCGGCAAGCTGGTCACCGCTCTCAAGCGCCTCGGCGTGGACGTGGTGTACGACACCAACCTCTCCGCCGACCTCACCATCATGGAGGAGAGCGCGGAGTTCATGGAAAAGCTCAAATCCGGCGCAAAGCTCCCGATGTTCACCTCCTGCTGCCCCGGCTGGATCCAGCACGTCGAGAAGGCGCATCCCGAGCTGATGCCCCAGGTTTCCACCGCCGGCAGCCCCATGGAGATGATGGGCGCCCTGATCCGCCAGCAGTTCAACAACAGCAATGACTCTGTCGGCGATGACGACGTCTACTCCGTGGCGATCATGCCCTGCACTGCCAAGAAGTTTGAGGCCCAGCGCCCCGAGCTTGAGAAGGACGGCAAGCGCCTGATCGACCTCGTCCTCACGACCGACGAGCTGGCCCGCCTCATCAAGGCCGCCGGCATCGACTTCAAGAATCTGCCCGACTCCGAGCCGGACAGCCCCCTCGGCGACTACACCGGCGCGGGCGTCATCTTCGGCGTCACGGGCGGCGTGACCGAGGCCGTCAGGCATCAAGGCCTTCACTGTCACGGCGGGAGACCTGACGCTTAAAATTGCGGTCGCCAACGGTCTCGGCAACGCGGACAAGCTCATCGAGAAGATCGAGAGCGGTGAGGAATACTTCGACTTCGTCGAGGTCATGGCTTGCCCCAACGGCTGCATCGGCGGCGGCGGACAGCCCCCCGCCTCCAACGCCCGCAAGCGTGAGCGCATGGAAGCCATCTTCAAGGCCGACGAAGCCTGTGAGCTCAAGATCCCGCAGCAGAACCCGGCGCTGAAGTATGTCTATGACGAGCTGCTCAAGGGCCGCGCCCACGAGCTCCTGCACATCCACTACCCCCTGCACGGCCACCATTGATCGGTTTATAATCCTGTAGTGTAACAGTTTATCTGTCATTCTGAGCGCCAGCGAAGGATCTTTCCCATGGCGCATGCGGAACGAAAAGACTCTTCGAGTCCGTTGCGCTCAGAATGACAAGTTTTAAATGTTACTGTGCAGCAGGATAAGCAAATGCACGGCGAACAGCGCACGGGAGGGGCTTGCCCCTCCCGTGCGCAGCATATTTTCTAATATGTACGGCGATTTCGTGTTTTCAACGAGATCACCGTACTTTTTTAGCTTTAAGGAATCAGTAAACTTCCGTTTCGGTGATGCAGTGCTGCTTGATTTCGCCGACAAGACTCTGCAGCGCGTCAATCACATGCGGGCGGATATCCCCGCCGACCAGAACCAGCATGATATCGTCGCCGACCTGAAGCTCTCCGCTGTTGAGCCAGATACGGACATATTGAATCCCCGGCATGGCGAGCGCCGCTTTCTTCGCTGCCTCCACCTTTTCGGCATCATAGGAGAAGCGCATGCCCCTGACCGGGGCGGTATTCTCCGCACCCTCGCGCACGGCAGCCTTTGCCGTTTCACGCACAACGCCGTTGTGGAACAGATACATGCCGCAGCCCGCCGCGCCCGCTTCCTTCTTTGCCTCTTTGAGCCAGGCGTCGAGAGAGGGAACGGGTTCTTTTTTCGGGATCGGCTTCTCGGCGCAGTCGGCTGAGCCGGAGGAGGCCAGCATATCCAGCCCGTGGGCGACAGCATCCAGCACTGCGCTCAGGTTTTCCTTTGCAGCCTTCTCGCTGCCGGGGAGATTTACGATCAGTGTTCTGCCGCGGATGCCTGCCGCGCTTCTGGAGAGACAGCCGCGCGGCGTGATTTTCAGGCTCTCGGCGCGCATGGCTTCGGGAATCCCGCGGGTCTCGCGCTCGACGACAGCGAGGGTTGCCTCCGGCGTGACGTCGCGCGGGGAAAAGCCGGTGCCGCCTGTGGTCAGTACCAGCGGGATTTTCAGATCATCCGCGCATTTTCGAAGCTCTGCCTGGATCATGTCAAATTCATCCGGGACGATGGAAGTATATGATATCTCAAATCCCTGCTCTTTCAGCATGGCGCAGACGGCAGGGCCGCTGGTATCGACGCGCTCACCCCGGTAGCCCTTGTCGCTGACGGTGATGACTGCTGCCTGATAACTCATGATTCATCCTTCCTTTCATAATCCCCGTGGACGCCGCCGGTCTTGGAGACGAGGCGGATATCCGTGATGACCATATCCTTCTGTACGGCCTTGCACATGTCGTAGACCGTGAGCGCGGCGGTGCTGACGGCGGTCAGCGCCTCCATCTCCACCCCGGTGCGCCCGGCGCAGGAGACCGCGGCCTGTATCTCCACTGAGTGCCGCGCTTCGTCCAGATGCAGTTCCAGGTTGATGCCGTCGATCAGGATCGGGTGGCACATCGGGATGAGATCCGGCGTGCGCTTGGCGCCCATGACGCCTGCAACCTGCGCCACGGTCAGCACATCGCCCTTCTTCATGCCGCCGCTTTTGATGAGGGCGAAGGTGTTTTCATTCACCAGCACGCGCGCCGCAGCCACGGCGGTACGGACGCTGACAGGCTTTTCGCCGACGTCGACCATTTTGGCGCGGCCCTGTTCGTTAAAATGCGTAAAATCCTGCATTGCTCAGCCTCCGATCTGGTTCATGTCGCGCCCGGCGCGGCTGCGGTTGGCAGCGTCCAGCGTACCGTGCCAGGAAGGTTTACATAATATAGAACGCCTGATCATATCAACCATCCCGTCGTAATCCAAACCCTTGAGTGAGTATTCGTCCGCGGAGTGGAGACAGGGCTTGAGCTTGCCGTCCGCTGTCAGGCGGATGCGGTTGCATTCCTTGCAGAAGTGGGCACTCACGGGACTGATGAGCCCGATGCTGCCCTTTGCGCCCGGGAGGCTGTAGAGCCTGGCGACGCCTCCGTCAGGCTCCACCGACTGAAGCTCCGGCAGCTTGTCCAGCACGACAGTGCATGGGATGAAGGCCTCGGGGCCGAAATCACCGCTGTCAACCATGGGCATGAGTTCAATAAAGCGCATGTCCAGCGGATAGCGCCGGGTCAGCTCCGCGAGGGCGGGGATCTCATCGTCGTTGAAGCCGCCGACCAATACTGCGTTGAGCTTGATTTTTTCAAAGCCCGCGCCCAGTGCGGCGTGGATGCCGTCGACCGCCTGCGAAAGCTCCCCGCAGCGGGTGATATAGCGATATTTTTGCGCATCCAGCGTGTCGAGGCTGATATTGACGCGGCTGACGCCCGCTTCCCGCAGGGGTTTGGCAAGCTCCGGCAGCAGCGTCCCGTTGGTGGTGACGCAGATCTCGCGGATGCCCGGTATCTGAGCCGCGCGCCGGCAGATCGAGACGATGTTCTTTTTCACCAGCGGTTCGCCCCCGGTAATGCGCAGCTTCGTGATCCCGAGCGAGGCGGCGGCCTGCACGGCGGTGATGATCTCATCCTCGGTCAGCATCTCTGCGTGCGTCTTTTTGCACACGCCGTCTTCGGGCATGCAGTAGCGGCAGCGCAGGTTGCACAGATCCGTCACCGACACGCGCATATATGTAATATTGCGGCCAAAGCTGTCCAGCATGGCGCATCGCCTCCTGATTCAAATTGCTTCAATAATTATAGCTTTTTTCCGTACAGCTTACAAGTGGGAAAATAGAAAGAGACTGTCTCAAAACGAAAGTATATACGTCCCCGTAGGGGTCGATCCCCAGATCGACCCGCCGATCAGCGAAATGCTTCGTTCAACGGCGGGCCGATGAGGGCATCGGCCCCTACGAATCGTATGCTTATTCCTCTCGCGGGTGGTTGTAGACCTCTTCCACCGGGCCCTGTTCAATGATGCGCCCCTTCTCCATGACCATGACACGGTCGCAGAGGGAGTAGATCACATTGAGGTCATGACTGATGAAGAGGTAGCTCAGATCCAGATCATGCCGCAGATCCCACAGCAGATCCAGAATCTGCGCCTGGATCGTCACGTCCAGGGCGGAGACCGGCTCGTCCGCGATGATGAAGCGCGGGCGGCGGATTAAAGCCGCGGCAATGGAGACGCGCTGCCGCTGTCCGCCCGAAAGCTCGCCCGGACGGCGCTCGGCATAGCTGCGCGAAAGGCCGACGCGCTCAAGCATGTCGAGCACACGGCGCTTACGTTCGGCGGCGTCATACTTGCCGTAGACCCGCAGCGGTTCTTCCAGAATCCAGCCCACGGTTTTTGCGGGGTTGAGACTGCCAAAGGGGTCTTGAAAGACCATCTGGGGCCGGGGCGTAAAGTGCCGGATCTCGCCTGTGACCTGAGCTGAGTCCAGCATCCCGAGAATCGCCTTGGAGAGCGTGGATTTGCCGCAGCCGGATTCCCCGACAAGGCCGAGAATTTCGCCGCGCCGCACCTCGAAGCTCACGTCCGTGAGCGCCTGATAGGTCGTCTTTTTCCCGAAGAGTCCGAAGTCCTGATAGACGACAGAGAGCTTTTCCACCTCAAGCACGTTTTTAAGCTGATCCATGGCGTTTCCTCGTGGGGATCGCGGCGATGAGCCGTTTGGTATATTCGTCCTGCGGATTGCGGAAAATCGCCTCCGTCTGACCGCGCTCGACGATCCTGCCCTTGTACATGACGGCCACGTCCTCGCACAGCATGCGCACGACCTTCATATCGTGGCTGATGAGCAGGATGGCGATGCCGTATTCCTCACTGAGACTGCGCAGCAGCTCCAGAATCTGCTTCTGCACGGTCACGTCGAGGGCGGTAGTCGGCTCGTCACAGACCAGCAGCTTCGGACGGATGATCATGGCCGAGGCGATGATGACGCGCTGCCGCTGCCCGCCGGAGAGCTGATGCGGGTATTTCCGATAGGTGGCCTCGGGATCGGGCAGACTGACCTGCTCCATGACCTCAAGCGCCAGGTTTTTTCGTTCTTTCGGCGTCTTCTGCGTGTGGATCTTCAGGGATTCCTCGATCTGCTCCCCGATACGCATGAGGGGGTTGAGGCTCCGCATGGGCTCCTGGAACACGACGCCGATGTCGCGCCCGTGAATGGCGCGCAGTTCCTTGCGTGAGCAGCGCACCAGATCGCGCCCCTCGAAGAGCACCTGACCTGTCATGTCAACATTGCTGCGCTCGATGAGACCGGTCAGCGCCATGGCGGTCACCGTCTTGCCGGAGCCGGATTCGCCCACAAGACCGAGGCGTTCGCCCGGCGCGATGGACAGGTCGATGCCGCGCACGGCCTCCTTGCCGGTGGATTTGAAGGTGACATGGAGATCGCGTATCTCAAGCATGACCCTCACCTCCAAGCCCGTCGCTCAGAAGGCCGAAGCCCAGCACCAGCAGGATGATCGCAAGGCCCGCGGACATCGCATACCACGGCGCGCGGGAGAGATAGGCCTGCGCCTCGTTGAGCATGCGGCCGAGACTGGGATCGGGCGGCTGCACGCCGAGCCCCAGATAACTCATGGATGCCTCGGCCAGCACCGCATTGTTAAAGCCGATGGCCACCGTGCTCAGAAGCACCGGCAGGATATTCGGCATGATATGGACGAAGAGAATACGCATATCCTTCACGCCCATGAGCTTTGCGTTGCGCACATAATCCAGCGCCTTCTGCCGCGCGACCTCCATGCGCACGATGCGCGCGAAGGTGGGGGTGAACAAAACGCCCAGAGCGAGGATGACATTGTACTTGCCCGTATGGAAGACGGCAATGAGCACCAGCGCCAGCAGGAGACTCGGGAAAGCGGTGAGCGTATCGTTGAGGCGCATGAGCACCTCATCCACCCAGCCGCCGCAGTATCCCGTGAGCCCGCCGATGACAAGCCCGGCGAAGAGCCCGATGGAGACCGAGCAGAGGGCAATCAGGAAGGTTGCGCCCGTGCCCTGCACCACGCGGGAGAAGATATCGCGCCCGAAGTTGTCGGTGCCCAGCAGATGTCCCATGCTCGGTTTCGCCATTCTTTCCGCCGCATTCATGGCGTTGGGGTCATAGGGCGTCCAGAACAGCCCAAGCAGAACAATGAAGAGCATGAACAGCGTGATCGCAGTGCCGATGCGGAAGCTTTTGTCCTTAATGTTGATCATGACAAGGCCTCCTCAGCTCAGCCGCACGCGCGGGTCGACGGCCTGGGTCAAAATATCGGCCAGATAGTTCATCACCACGACGACCGACGCGATCATCACCACAATGCACAGCGCCACCGGGTAATCGCGGTTGGAGATGCTGGCGACCAGCAGCCTGCCGAGACCCGGGACGACAAAGACCTGCTCGACAATGATGGAGCTTGCCACGATATCGGCCAGCGACATCGCAAGATAAGTCACAACCGGCAGCAGGGCGTTGCGGAAAACATGGTTTTTAATGACCATCCACCGGGAATTGCCGCGGCTGTATGCCGTGAGCACATAGTCCTGCTTCATCTCACTGAGAATGGAGGCGCGCAGGAGCTTGACCGTCTTGGCGATCTTCGGGATCGAGATGGCGAGCGCGGGGAAAAACAGATAGCTGAGACAGCCCGAGACGCTTTCACCGAGCGGGACAAAGCGTCCGGGCGTGAAGAGCTTCAGCACAAGGCCGAAGAGATAGGTCAGCAGAATGCCGAGAAAGAAGGGCGGTATCGCCATCATGATCTGATTGATCCAGACCCCGATTTTTCCGAAGGGCTTGTTCTGATACCGCACCAGCGCCACGCCCGCCGGGACGCTGACGCCGATGACCAGCACCCAGCTCATCAGTGAAAGCACGGCTGTCACGGCGATTTTGCCCCGCAGTACCTCACCCACGGGCATGGCATAGCTGTAGCTTGTCCCCATATTGCCCCGCACAAAGGCTGCGAGCCAGTCGAAAAAACGTACAAAAACATTGCGGTCAAGTCCCAGGGACTCCCGCAGGGCAGCGGCGCGCTCGGGGGTGTACTCACTGCCGAGCAGCATGGTGGTCGGGTCGCCCGGAATCAGCTCAAAGGCGAGAAACGCGAACAGCGACACCAGCAGCAGCGTGAGCAGCAGCACA
>CADAPH010000184.1 GCA_902789745.1 Oscillospiraceae bacterium
CTCCCAGCTGAGCTATACCCCCGTGAGCAAGATGGATAATACCAGAAAGGATAGAAAATGTCAAGCATTTTTTTGAAGTTTTTTTCCTTTTCCCGGGAAATGATTTTTGCTCGTTTTTCAAAAGATAATGGATGCTGTCTGGGCGCAGATGTGATATAATGCAAACAAACGCGAAATTGATGCAAGGAGAGAACTCTATGTTTATTGAAGTCAACGGCACGCGGCTGTATTACGAAAAGCGGGGAGAGGGGCGGCCACTGATCCTGCTGCACGGCAACGGCGAGGATCACACGATCTTTCAGCAGGCCCTGCTGCTTTTGGAGAAACGCTTCTGCTGCTATGCGGTCGATTCCCGCTGCCACGGACAGAGCGGGGGAGGGGCGCTCCACTACACGGATATGGCGGCGGATATGCTCTGCTTCATGGAGAAGCTCGATCTGCGGGACGTGATCTTTTACGGCTTCAGCGACGGCGGCATTATTGGACTGCTGGCGGCGCCGCGGACGGATCGGATCTCGACGCTCATTGTCAGCGGGGCCAACCTCACTCCGATGGGGATCAGGCTGTGGGAGAGACTGAAGATTTACGCCGAATACCTCTTCCGGAAGGATCCGAAGCTGGCGCTGATGATTTACGAACCGTGTATTTCCGACGACGTCCTTGCCGGGATCCGTGCCGATACGCTGGTGCTGGCCGGGAGCAGCGACGTGATTTGCGAGCGGGAGACAAGACATATTGCGGATGTGATCCCCGGCGCCGAGCTGCAGATCCTGGAGGGCGAGGATCACGGATCTTATATTGTCCACAGCGAAAAGATCGCAAAGCTAATAATTGATTACTGCAGAACAAGCCGGTAAGTAGTGCAAAACGTCGAAAAGGTTTAAAGTACGTTCATAATTATTGATTTTTTCCAAAAACAGTTTATACTATCCTCATTATCTCTTAAGGAGAGGTGTATGTAAATGAATAATCAAAGAGAAAGACTCGGCAGCCGCCTTGGCTTTATTCTGCTCAGCGCGGGATGTGCCATCGGCTGCGGCAACGTGTGGAAGTTCCCGTGGATGACCGGTCAGTACGGCGGCGGCGGATTTGTGCTTGTCTATGTGCTGTGCCTGCTGCTGCTCGGTCTGCCCGCCATGACCATGGAGTTTGCCATGGGCCGTGCGTCCCAGGCCAGCCCTGTCCAAATGTACCAGAAGCTAGAAAAGCCCGGTCAGAAATGGCATATCCACGGTTATATCTGTCTGCTCGGCAATATTGCCCTGATGGCTTTCTACACGGTTGTCACCGGCTGGATGATCTACTACTTCGTGCAGTTCCTCACCGGTAAGACCGCTGATCTCGGCTTTGTCAACATGATCACCAACCCCACTGTCAACGTGACCTACCTCGCCGTCGCTGTCGCGGTCGGTTTCGCGGTGCTGAGCTTTGACCTCCAGGGCGGCCTGGAGCGCGTTACCAAGTACATGATGGTCGCGCTCTTCGCGCTTATGCTGGTTCTGGCGTTCCACAGCGCTACGCTTGACGGCGCAAAGGAAGGCCTGAGATTCTACCTCATCCCCGACTTTTCCAAGATCAACGGCCAGGTGGTCGTCGGCGCCATGAACCAGGCGTTCTTCACCCTGTCTCTCGGCATTGGCTCCATGGCCATCTTCGGCAGCTACATCGGCAAGGAGCACTCCCTGCTGGGTGAGTCCGTGAACGTCATCCTGCTTGATACCTTCGTGGCGATCATGGCGGGCTTTATCATCTTCCCCGCCTGCTTTACCTATGACATCACCCCGGGCGCAGGTCCCGCGCTGCTCTTCGACACCATGGCTTCCGTCTTCCTGAACATGGCCGGCGGCCGCCTCTGGGGCACGCTGTTCTTCCTGTTCATGGTCTTCGCCGCCTTCTCCACGGAGCTTGCCGTGTTTGAGAACATCCTCGCCTGCGTGCGTGAGCTGACCGGCTGGAGCCGTCCCAAGGGCTGCATCGTCTGCGGCGTCGGCATCTTCCTGATCTCGCTGACCACTGCCCTCGGCTACAGTGTGTGGGGCGGGTTCCATCCCTTCAACCCCGACACTGCGTGGCTTGACTTCTGGGACTTCATCGTCAGCACGAACTGCCTGCCTGTCGGCGCGCTGGTTTTCTCCATCTTCTGCTGCTACAAGATCGGCTGGGGCTGGGATAAGTTCATTGCCGAAGCCAACGCCGGCAAGGGCCTGAAGGTTCAGAACTGGATGAAGCCGATCTTCATGTACTTTGTTCCGATCTGCGTCGCCGCCCTCTACATTTACGGCCTTGCCACCTTCGGCTGGAAGTAAAACAACCCGCAAACGATTTGACACCCTGTACCAAACCCCGGGTACAGGGTGTTTTTTTGTCCTGCCGGGGAAGCATATTGCATATTATAGAAGAAAAAAATCCCCAGGGGAAGAAATAGCTTGATTTTGTGCCGCGCTGACCGTATAATACAAAATATTGAAAACGAAACCGCGCTCGAAGCCCGGATCTGATCCGGACTCGGTGAGGAGGCATCTATGAGAAAAGTCGGGGCGTTTTTTGTCTATCTGCTCGCTTTCGCGGTGATTCTCGCGATGGCGGCTTTCTTTGCCGGATATGCCATTTCAAACAGCGAAGAGAATGTCCGCTACGTCTATGTAGGAGATGTGAATGTCAGCCGCCTGACCAGGGACGAGACCGAAGAGCTGCTTATCAGCCGCGGCCTCGGGGATAAAGCGGCAAATCCGCTGATTGTCACCACCTTCCGGGGAGAACGCTTCGCGGTCGACCCCGTGCGCGCCGGCGTGGCGGTACCTGTGGAGACGCTTGCGGAAGAGGCGCACGCGATTGCCCATGACAGCGATATTATCAGCAATCTGCTCACGGCGATCGAGGTATATCAGCACCCGGTGGACGTCACCTGGAAGGCCCGGCAGATCGACTATGCCTATCTTGACGCGATGGTGAGCGGCTGCCTGGAGCGCATACAGGGCAGACTGGCCCCGTCGGCGTACACCGTCGACGCCCAGGCCGGGGAACTGCGTATGGTCAAGGGCTGGGAAGGACTGGACATCGACCGGGGCGATTTTCGCGCCGCCATTATCAGCGCGCTCCAATCCGGCCAGACGGAGCTTACCTATAACAGACTCGCCTCCGAGCTGACGCCCCCGGATTTCGAGGCCATCCATACCGCCCTGTCGCGGGAGCCTGCGGACGCTTACTATCTGGACGACGGCAGATATACGGTCGTCGACGAGGTGGTCGGCTGCCGCTTCGATGTGCAGCAGGCGCGCGCCCTCTGGGATGCGGCACAGCCCGGCGACGAGGTCAGAATCCCGTTGGAGATCATCTGGCCCAATGT
>CADAPH010000185.1 GCA_902789745.1 Oscillospiraceae bacterium
TCATAGTGGTTCAGGCCGTAGAGCAGACCGCCGCCGAAGCTGTCTCCGCCGCCGACGCGGTCCACGATGTCGCGGATCTCGTAGCGTCTGGATTCGTAGAAATGCCCGCGGTCGTTCAGGCAGGCGGCCCAGCCGTTCCAGTCTGCGCTCTTCGACTCGCGCAGGGTAATGGCGATCATCTTCATATTCGGATAGGCGGCGAGCACCTTGTCGCCCAGGGCTTTGTATTTCGCGCGGTCCAGCTCGCCGGATTCGACCACCACGTCCGTGGTGATTTCCAGAGACTTCTGGACGTCCTCCTCGTTGGCGATGGCAACGTCCACATAGTTTGCGATCTCGCGCATCACCTCTGCTGCCCGCACGCCGTACTTCCACAGGTTTTTCCGGTAGTTCAGGTCACAGGAGACGGTGATCCCCCGCTTTTTGGCCTCTTTTACCGCCTCGAGGCTGAGATCCTTGGCGCTCTCGGATATGGCGGGCGTGATCCCGGTGATGTGGAACCAGTCGACCCCCTCAAATGCCCTGTCCCAGTCAATGTCGCCGGGGCCGGCCAGCGCGATGGAGGAATACGCACGGTCATAGACGACCTTGCTGGGGCGCTGGTTGGCGCCGGTCTCCAGGAAATAAATGCCGAGACGGCCCTTGTCGCTGCGGACGATACGGCTTACATCCACGCCGAATTTGCGCAGATCACGGATGCATTCATCCGCAATGACGTTTTTCGGCAGGACGGTCAGATAGGCCACATCCTGGCCGTAGTTTGCCAGGGATACGGCGACATTCGCCTCACCCCCGCCGAAGGTTGCCTCCAGCATCTGGCTCTGGAAAAAACGTTCCAGCCCCGGTGATTTCAGGCGAAGCATGATTTCGCCGAAGGTCATGAATTTCATAAGCACAGTTCCTCCGATCCCTTATTGTTTCTGAAGAAGATGGACGGCAAAGCCTCCGAACTCATCCTTCAGATAGACCGTGTTCAAGCGGTCTCCCTTGTATTTTGCCGTTGTCATATCCAGTGCAAAGCCGTGCTTCTCAAGCTCTGCCACGGCGGCTTCGATCTTGTTGGTGCGAACCGCGATATGCCCGTTCGCCCCGAGAAACATGGTCTTCATCACTTCAACGCCGGAACCTGCAAAGTTCGAGGAATTGCCTGCCTTCACGGCAAAGTCAAACGCCTCGCCGAGCTTCTCGCAGACTGCCTCGGCCGCTGCCGCATCCGGGCAGTTGATGCCCACATGGGCGACCTCGAAGCCGAGGACCGTCCTGCGCGCTTCGGCACAGAGCTGGGTCACCTTTTCAAAATTTCCCTCGGCGATGTCCTTTTTCGGCACGGTCCAGCTGCCCCCGACAGCGTGGATGATCGGGGAAGAGATGAACTCCGCCAGGTTGTCATTGCTGACGCCGCCGGTAGGGATAAACTTTGTCCCGGGGAAGGGACCGGAGAGGGACTTCAGCGCCTTCAGACCGCCGTACACGTTGGCGGGGAAGAACTTCAGCACCTTCAGGTCATGCTTTTTCGCCATCATGATTTCCGTCGGGGTCACACAGCCGGGCGTGACGGCGATGCCGTTTTCCACGCACCAGGCCACGGTCTCCTCATCGTAGCCGGGCGAGACAATGAATTTAGCGCCGCAGTCCACGGCAAGCCTGCACTGCTCCAGGTTGATGACGGTGCCGGCACCGACCAGCATCTCGGGCACTTCCGATGCTACCGCGCGGATCGAGTCGGCAGCCGCCGCTGTGCGGAAGGTGATCTCCATCACGTCGATGCCGCCGGCCAGCATGGCACGGGCGGTGGGGACCGCATCCTCTGCACGGTCCAGGACCACGACAGGGACGATGCCTGCTGCGGCCATTCTGCTTAATACATCCATTTCATACGCTCCTTTTGTGACAGCTTGCGTTTTGCATTTTTATTCGTTATAATTCATTCGGAAAAAATCTTTGATCGGAGAGACAGACGATGACCACGAACCGGGATGTGAAAGCACAGATTGAGGCCCTCTATCAGGACAGCGCCATTCGCGACCGGAAATACTATCCGGATTTCCGCCGCGCATGGAATTCCCTGCTGGAGGCCGCGGCGTCGTCAGAGGAGGAATACTTCCCGCCTGAGGCCGACTCCGTCATCACCATCCACAGCGATTACGGCGGGCTGAGCTTTGACTTTCACCTCGACCAGAAGAAGATGGCCGACTGGTACGACCAGGAGGTGCGCAGCAGAAAGCGTGTCGTCTTCGTTCCGAAACGCTTCCGGCGCAGCCGCTCAGGGCAGCTGAGCTTCCATGAGTCGGTCTGCCGCAGCTATCCCGAGCTTCCGGAGCCGGCGCTCGCGGAGAGCGACCGGAACATCATGGCCTGTGCCATGCCGGGCCTGCCGCCGGAGCTTCACATCGTCTACGGGAACAAGTGGCTTGCCGGGCGGAACAACCCGCTGCTTCAGCGGTCTCTTCCGCTGTTTCTGATCCAGACGGATTATGTCCCCGCCTTTCTGGCCACGCCCTTTGAAATCTGCCTGTATCTCTTCCTGATGGACTACTGCATTATTAAGGAAAACTACCGGACTGTCAAGGACGAGGATCTGCGCGGCTTTCTGCACATCTTCCGTCCTTCTCCGATGCTGCGCATCAAGGGCCTGCTCTGACCGGCTGCAGGTGGGTCAGCGCATGTCGGTCGGCAGGAAGTTGTCCATGTCGTCAAAGGCCTGATTCTCTCCGCCCATCGCCCAGATGAAGGTATAGGCTGCGGTGCCCGCACCCGCATGGATCGACCATGACGGCGAAATGACGGCATCGTAATTCTGCATGACGATATGGCGGGTTTCCTGCGGCTGCCCCATCATATGAAAGACGACGTTTCCCTCCGGAATGTTGAAGTAGGTGTAGACCTCCATCCGGCGCTCATGCGTGTGGGCTGGCATGGTGTTCCAGACGCTGCCCTCGTCCAGCTGGGTAAGGCCCATGGAAAGCTGACAGGTTTCGAGGACGTCGGGGTGGATGAACTGGTTGATCACGCGCTTGTTGCTGGTGGCGGCGTCTCCGCAGGGGCGCTTGTTGGCATCGCTGAAGGACAGGAAGGTGGTTTTGCAGGCCCTGTGCGCCGGTGCCGAGACCAGATAAAAGCGGGCCGGGTTTTCCGGATCGTCGCTCCCGAAGCAGACCTCTTTTGTCCCCTTGCTGATATAGAGGCAGTCTTCAAAGCCCAGTGAGAAATGCTCGCCGTCAGCCTGAACAAAGCCCCGGCCGCCGAGATTAAAGAGCCCTGCCTCCCGCCGCTCCAGAAAATAGGACGTGCCGAAATTTGCCCAGACATCGATCCCCCGGTCAATATGATGCCGAGCACGACCATGCGGTCAACGTGCGAGTATGTCGCCTGCACGGTATCCGGCTGATAGAGCCCCGAGATCAGGAATTCTTTTCTCAGCTCCTCGGTGGTATAGCGCCGGACATCCTGCGGACCGGCGGAATATCTGATATCCATAGAATCGAAAACTCCTTTTTAACCGTAGAAAACCGGACGGTGCGGGGTGTCCCGCCCCGTCCGGTGCGTTTATGGCTGACAGGGATTATGCCAGGCCGAGTGCGTTCGGAATCCACATGGACAGCGCCGGCACATAGGTGATCAGCAGCAGAGAGATCAGAATCACAATGAAGAACGGCAGCAGCATGTGGATGATCTGCTCGATCTTGACATTGTGCGTCCGGCAGCCTGCGAACAGAATGGCACCCACGGGCGGCGTCAGCGTTCCGACACAGAGGTTCATGATCATCATCAGACCGAAGTGAACCGGGCTCATGCCCCAGGTCTGCACGATGGGCAGGAAAATCGGCGTGAAGATCAGCACCGCCGGCGTCGGATCCATAAAGCAGCCGATCACCAGCAGAACGATGTTCATGATCAGCAGAATGACGTACTTGTTGCTGGTCAGACCGAGCAGGGCATTTGCCACCTCCGCCGGGATATGGGTGTAGGTCATGACAAAGCCCATGATGCCCGAGACACAGACCAGATATTCGATGACGGCCGTCGTTTTCACACTGCTCCAGATGATCCGGGGCAGATCCTTGACCGTGATGTTGCGGTAAATAAAGCTCAGGATCAGCGAATAGGCAACCGCGATCGCCGAGCCTTCGGTGGCGGTGAAGATGCCGCCGAGGATACCGCCGATGACGATGACGATCATCAGCAGGCTGGGGATGCCGTCCCAGAGCGTCTTCAGAACGAACTTGGCCGTATAGTG
>CADAPH010000186.1 GCA_902789745.1 Oscillospiraceae bacterium
ATTGTACGTATTTCCACCTGCGATCTATTCATCTATGTAGGCGGTGAAAGCGATGAATGGGTCGAGGACGCTCTGCAGGAAGTGACGAATAAAAACATGATAGTCATTAACCTGATGGAAGTCCTCGGAGATTCTGTCAAAGAGGAAGAGATCGTCGAGGGGATGGAGCATGATCATGACCACGAGGATGAAGAAGATCACGACCATGAAGAAGACCATGACCACGAGCATGAGGAAGTCGAATACGACGAGCACGTGTGGCTCTCACTGAAGAATTCCGCCGTTCTCTGCCGCGCGATCGCCGATGCGCTCGGACAGGTCGACAGCGAAAACGCGGCGCGCTATGCGGCCAATGCCGACGCCTATATTGAAAAGCTGAATACTCTGGATGCGCAGTATCAGGCGGTAGCTGACGCGGCAGCCCATCACACGCTCCTGTTCGGCGACCGTTTCCCCTTCCGGTATCTGGCGGACGATTACGCCCTTGATTACTATGCCGCCTTTGTGGGCTGCTCCGCGGAGACGGAGGCCAGCTTTGAAACGATCATCTTCCTTGCCGGAAAGCTGGATGAGCTCGGCCTTCCCGCCGTGCTGCAGATCGAGAGCGCAGACGGAAGCATTGCCCGCACCATCGTAGAAAACACGCAGTCCAGGGATCGGCAGATCCTTACCATGGATTCCATGCAGTCAACCACAGCAAAGGTCGTGGACGCGGGAGCAAGCTATATTTCGATCATGGAAAAGAATCTTGACGTACTGAAAGCCGCTCTGGGCTGAGGAGGAACTATGGCGCTCATCACCTGCCAGAATCTGTGTTTAGGCTATGACGGTCGGGAGATCCTTCACGACCTGTCGTTTGAAGTGAACAGCGGAGACTATCTCTGCATCGTCGGGGAGAACGGCTCCGGCAAAAGCACCCTCATGCGGACGATCCTCGGTCTGCAGAAGCCGCTTGCCGGACAGATCCTGACAGGCGATGGGCTCCGGCACAATGAGATCGGCTATCTTCCCCAGCAGACGCCTGTGCAGAAGGATTTCCCGGCCTCTGTTTGGGAGGTCGTCCTGTCCGGCTTTGAGGGAGGCTGCGGTTGGCGGCCGTTTTATACAAAAGCGGAAAAGCAGCGAGCGGAAGACAACATCCGGGCAATGGGGATCGAACACCTGTCCCGGTGCTGCTACCGGGAGCTGTCCGGCGGCCAGCAGCAGCGCGTCCTGCTTGCCCGCGCTCTCTGCGCTACCAGCAAGCTGCTCTTTCTGGACGAGCCGGTCACCGGACTTGATCCCAGGGTCACGGCGGAGATGTATGACCTGATCGAAAAGCTCAACCGTGAGCATGGGATCACGGTCATCATGATCTCCCATGACATCGGCGCTGCACTGCGCTATGCCAGTCATATCCTTCACATCGGAGACCGGGTGTTTTTCGGCCCCCGGGAAGCCTATCAAAACAGCGGTATCGCAAGTCTGTTTACGAAAGGGGGCGTCACCGAATGACAGAAATTCTGGAAAAACTGGCGCTCTACTGGCAGTATCCCTTCGTCCGCTATGCGCTGGCCGTGGGCGTGCTGATCTCACTGTGTTCTTCGCTGCTGGGCGTGACGCTGGTGCTGAAGCGCTTTTCCTTTATCGGAGACGGGCTGAGCCATGTGGCCTTCGGTGCGATGGCGATCGCATCAGTACTGCATCTGATGAACGATATGCCGCTGGTGCTGCTTATTACGATCCTCAGCGCGATCCTGTTGCTGCGTACCGGGCAGAACGCGAAGATCAAAGGCGACGCCGCGGTGGCCATGATCTCTGTCGGGGCGCTTGCGATCGGCTATCTGCTGATGAATCTTTTCACCCCATCCGGCAACCTCTCCGGCGACGTCTGCTCTACGCTGTTCGGTTCGACCTCAATCCTTACGCTGACGAAGACGGAGGTAAGACTGTGCGCGGCCCTGTCCGTGCTCGTCGTGGCGGCATTTGTGTTCTTCTATCGCAAGGTTTTTGCCGTCACCTTTGACGGGAGCTTTGCCACTGCGACAGGTGTAAAGACGAAAGTGTACAATTTCATCATTGCCGTCATTATCGCGGTCATCATCGTGCTGGCCATGAACCTTGTTGGCTCGCTTCTGATTTCCGCGCTGGTTATCTTCCCGGCACTCTCTGCCATGCGGGTATTCAAAAGCTTTCACAGCGTGACGGTCTGTTCGGCGGTCCTCTCTATCTTCTGCTCCCTGCTCGGTATTCTGATTTCGATCCTCGCCGGGACGCCGGTCGGCTCCACCATCGTCGCGGTGGATATCGTATTGTTCTTTGTGTTCTCTGCCTTTGGCAAAACACTCGGAGGTGTTCATGCATGAAAAAAGCTATGTTTATCCTGCTTACCTTGATGATGTTCCTTAATCTGGCGGCTTGTGGATCAAGCGTCACTCCAAAGGTGTCCAATTCTCCGGTGGAAAGCCCAGGTCCCGCCATAGCAACACAGCCAAGCGAAACTATACCGGCTGCGTCTCCCGATCCTCAGCCGGAAGATTCGGCTGCACCTGCGGCCGCGGAAGATGTGCCCGAGAAGAGCCTCGACCCGGATACCGTCGATGTGGATCTCACGCAGCTCAGCAGCACGATGGTCTATTCCGAGGTCTATGCGATGGCCACCGAGCCTGAGCAATACATCGGGAAAACCGTAAAAATGCAAGGACTGTTTGCCACGCAGGAGTATAACGGTGAACGGCTTTACGCCTGCATTGTGCAGGATGCCACCGCCTGCTGCGCCCAGGGGCTGGAGTTTGAGCTGGCAGAGAAGTTCGTTTATCCGGACGATTATCCCGAGACCGGCGCAGAGATCACTGTAGTTGGCACTTTTGACACTTATAAAGAAGAACATGATGAAAACTATTATATATATCTGGTATTAAGAAACGCGCATTTTTTATAAGGCAGCCTCAAACCATCAAAGCACTCTGCCGCAGCAGAGTGCCGATTCTTTCTTAACAAATTTGAGTATGATGCTGCATCCACAGAGCACTTTGCCTTGTATCATGACTATGTTTTTCTTTCCCCAAAGCAATTGCAACTGATACTCAACATAAGCCGATCAAAATGCTATAGTTTTCTCCATGATGTAGAGAACAGCAAGCGACCAATCTTTAAGGTCGAACGCATCGGCTCATCTATTCGTGTTCACGCAAGAAGCTTCTGGCGTTGGTATTCTTTGGGTGATTATCCGCTCTAAAACAAAAACCCGGGGGATTTTTCCCCCGGGAGTCACATTTCATCGCTACGCAGATTCCGTCTATTTGTCAACAAATTTGGACGCATAAAGACATTCTGATC
>CADAPH010000187.1 GCA_902789745.1 Oscillospiraceae bacterium
GGAGATCCAGTCGCCGGGCGGCATGTTTGAGGGCAAGCCGATCCAGGATTGCAACATCAACACGGTCGGCTCCGTGCGCCGCAATCCGGTCATTGCCGACCTGTTCCACCGCATGAAATTCATGGAGCGCCGCGGCAGCGGTCTGCGGAAGATCGTCAGCGAGACGGAAAAGCTCCCCGGCTATACCGAGGAGCTGCGCCCGGAATTCCATTCCTCCGGCACCGATTTTCGCGTCGTGCTGAAAAATGTGAATTACAACATGCACGGCAGTGACCAAGATACCACGCATGACAACATGCATGTTACCACGCATGATGAAAAAGAAGAATCCCTGATCGCATACTGTTCTGAAGAAAGGACCAGGGAAGAAATGATGGCCTATCTGGGGCTTGAAAACCGAGAGCATTTTAGAAAGACTTATTTGAAGCCGCTACTCGAATCCGGCAGGGTCAAAATGACCATCCCGGATAAGCCCAAAAGCAAGAATCAGAAATACGTTAAAGCATAAAAACTACGCCTATATGCCGCTGTTGACAGCAAGCATATAGGCGTGTGTCCCCTGGGCAGTGCAGCCCTTGGTGGGTTCCTCTGGACTGAATTCAACAGGGAAAGCCGCTCCTGCATTCAGCGTGACCGCTGGCTATGAAGAGCAGACTCACTTTGTATTCTCCTCGATCCACTGAATGAAACGGTGTTTGGGTGTCAGCATACGCTTCCCGATGTGGAGCGTAGGAAAATCCTCGCGGCGAAGAAGCATGTATGCTTTGGAGCGTGAGATGTTAAGGATAGCCGCTATATCGGTGGCACAGAGCGTGAGAGGCAGTTCATCGAATTGTGTATAATAAGATTGATCCATAGTTTTATCCTCCTGTTTTTTGACCCTTATTTTGACCCTTTATAGCTTGTAAATTGGGAAATCCATCCTCACAAAATGTTCGGATTATCACGGAATATGTATCAAATATCAAAATTTTGCATTGGAAAAGTTATGTTGGAAGTACCCGGGCAAATTCGAATCCTTCCCCCGCAACCACTGAAAGAGGCCGATTCTTGATAAATCGGTCTCTTTTCTCAGCTTTCAGGCCAAATGTAAGACCTTGCAAGTTTTTCCAAAATGGATTTCCCGCCGTTACCCACAAAAAACTGCAAGCGGTATTTTCCCATGACCGACCGTGTGAGCGCTGAATACTGTGACCGTGGTTCGATCAGAGGCGTTCGCCGCCGGACTGAAGAATTCGTGAGGCGCAATGCAGCAATCGGCTGCAAGTATCGGAGGAGTACAGCATGAGCAAAAACTATTCTGCCAAGCGAGTTCCGCTGGAATCTGTGATCAGCGGAATTGAAATGGCGTCCGACACGTTTACCTATTATCTCGATCTTGAAACCATGGAACAGGTCTCTGTAGCGGATGAACGGATGACCGGTATCGACGATACCGAAAAAGCAGAGCTGATTGACGAGAACCCCGGCCGTTTTCTCCGGCTTCCGACCCAGTGGGACATCCATGAATACCGCATCATGGAGGATTTCGTGTATTCGCTGGAGGATGGGGATGCCAAGCAGGCCTTGGCGAGAGCGCTCCAGGGGCGCGGCGCGTTCCGCCGTTTCAAGGATACCCTTATTCAGTATGGCGTCCGCCAGCGCTGGTTTGATTTCCGGGCAGCGGCCTGTCGGGAGCTTGCGATCCGCTGGTGCCGGGATCATGATCTCTTGTACACGGAAAACGGCGTTGCCCCCATCGAGATCCAGATTCTGGACGACAGCTTTTCCGTCTGCAAGGTGGAGGATTATTCCGGGGTTAAGCTCAACAGTCCATTTTGCTTTACCGGAAAAACGGATGAAGAGAATTCGCTTGTATGCTTGACGGAGAATGTTCCGGACAATACCATCGAGAGGGACGACGGCTGGCGCGCATTCCGTATCGCAGGCGTTTTGGATTTCTCCCTGATCGGTATTCTGTCCAAGCTATCAACCATATTGGCAGAGGCAGGGATCGGGATTTTTGCCGTCTCCACCTATAACACAGACTACATTCTCACGAGAGAAAAAGACTTCGACAGCGCTTTGGACGTGCTGACCGAAGCCGGGATCGTGATCTTATGAACAAGAGTCTCAGAGAAGACGTAATTCGATACGTCAAAAAGAAATACAAAGCGGAGATCGAATATCTCTGGGCGCGGTATCCGAGCTATGGCATCTTTCGCCACGGGGACAATCAGAAATGGTTTGGCCTCGTGATGGACGTTCCCCGCGCAAAGCTCGGCTTGCTATCACATCAGCCGCGGCAACTGGGTGTCTATCCTGCTGGACGGCACGGTTCCCTTAGAGGACATCTGCGGGCTGATCGACAAAAGCTACCAGGTCACGGCGTCGGCCAAGACGAAGAAGGCGATCCGCCCGCCGAAGGAGTGGATCATCCCCTCCAATCCGCAGTATTTTGATATCGTCCACGCTTTTGACTCCGTCAAGGAGATCGTGTGGAAGCAAGGAGCTGGGATCAAGAAAGGCGACACCGTGTTTATGTACGTGGGTATGCCGGTCTCAGCCATTTTGTATAAATGCAAGGTCACGGAGACGGACATCCCTTACCGTTTTCAGCGCGAGGGTCTGACGATCAGGAGCCTTATGAAGATCCGTCTGCTCAAACGCTATGATCCCTCACGCTTCACCTTTGATGTGCTGAATGAGCAATATCATATCTTTGCCGTCCGCGGCCCGCGCGGGGTTCCGGAGGATTTGAGCGAGGATCTGAAACGGTGAGAAAGGATACGATATTGATTTTGCCAAGATCGATCCGGATGAATTGATGGTCGCGACGATCCAGGCGGCAAGCGGAGCGGAAGACCTGCTCAGAGATATATTTCGTGACGCAATGAAAAGCAATGTACGGTGAAATCGTAATATTTTACGAAATCGCCGTACATTTTTCCATTTTATAAGCTCTGTGCGGGAGGGGCAAGCCCCTCCCTTATGACTGTGGGGGTACTTTTTTCGCAGTCCGTAGCTATTCAGTCCAGGGATTGTTCAGAGTTAAAATGTTCGGATTTCGTCATTGCGAACCCGCCTGAGGTGTAAGTTCGTGTTGGCCAAATCAATGATTCGGACACTCACTTAAGTGACCGATGTCACTTACTACAAGTTCTTGGCGACGAAGGAGCCTTAGAACTTGTGTATGCTGTGTAGGTGTGGCAATCCGTATTCCCCAAAGCCGCATGTATTCTGACATTGTACCGGAGGAACGGATTCCCACGCCAGTGTGCGAAACTTGCTCGGAATGACGGGTAGACTGAATAGTTACCGCAGCCCCTTTTTGTTATCCTGTTCCGGCGAAGACATTGGAGCTGCCCTCGCTTTTGCCTCCGCGATGGTCACAGATGGCTGCGGTACTCATTCGCGCTCATGTCGGTGAGCTTGTACTCATTCGCGCTCATGTCGGTGAGCTTTTTGAAAACTTTGGCAAAGTGTGCGGGATCGGCATATCCGACCATTTCCCCGATATCTCCGATCTTGAGGCTGGGATCTGCCAGCAGATGCTTGGCCTCTTCAATACGCAGCATATTGAGAATATCATTGAAGCTCTTGCCGGCATAACGGTTGAGGAGCTTCGACAGGTGCCACTGAGAGACATAGCAGGCCCCCGCAACCTCTGACAGCGTCAGCTTTTCGGCATAATGCTGCTGC
The DNA here is from genome assembly GCA_902789745.1 of Oscillospiraceae bacterium. GTDB lineage: Bacteria > Bacillota > Clostridia > Oscillospirales > Oscillospiraceae > Limivicinus. Next base: position 3,682 of record CADAPH010000187.1, read on the forward strand.
ATATAGGCGAGTGCGCATTTGACAAGATAATGTCCGGCCTGCTGGCTGCCGGCGCCTTCCTCCGGATCATGGGCGGGCAGCGTGCGAAGACGCTCGGTCATGACAGCCAGAGCCTCCCTGATCTCATCCAGCTTGGAGGGCTTGAGCAGAAAGCGTGTCACGCCGAGGCGGATCGCCTCCTGCGCATAGCTGAAATCCCGGTAGCCGGTCAGTACGGATACCCCGCAAGCATGGTCAGGCCGTCCTGGCCCGGCATACGGATATCGGTGAAGACGATGTGGGGCCGCAGCTCGCGGATGAGCGCCGCGCCGGAAGCCGCATCCTCCGCCGTCCCCACGACCGCGCAGCCGTAGTCCTGCCAGGGAATGACCCTGCGCAGACCCTCCACGATCATGCGCTCATCGTCAATGAGCACCACGCGATACATCCGCCCACCTCCTTTGCCCCAATATTAGCCCTTTACCGCGCCTGCCGTCAAGCCCTTGATGATATGCTTCTGCAGGCAGATATAGACGATCAGCACCGGGATCACCACCAGCACCACGGAGGAGGCCATGAGTCCGTAATTGACGCCGGCCTGCGAGCTGATCTCGTTGAGCAGGCCCGTGATGGCCCGCTCCTGCGGGTAGCGCAGGAAGAAGGACTGAGTGAAGAGATCGTTGTAGCTCCATAGAAAAGCGAAGATCGCAACTGTGGCGAAGGAGGACTTTGCCGCCGGGATGATGATATGGAAGTAGATCTGGAACACACTGCAGCCGTCAAGATAGGCGCTTTCCTCAAGATCAATGGGGACGGACTGAATAAAGCCCATGAGGATGATGATGGCAAAGCAGAGGTTTCCTGCGATCTGCGGCAGGATCACCGCCAGCAGACTCAGCCAGCGGTTGCCGCTCCCGGCGATGCCGAGCATGACCTCCAGCCGGAAGACGGGGATGATGGTGGAGAAGACAGGGAACATCATGCCCGCCATGATGAGGCTGTAGAGAAAGCCCCGGCCGCGAAAGCGGTAGCGCACAAGGCCGTAGGCGGCAAGACCCGCAATGATCACGACAAAGACGGTGACCGTTCCGGAGATGAGGAAACTGTTGAGATAGGCGTTCTTGAAATCCGCCCGCTGCCAGGCGGTCCTGTAGTTGTCCCATGTGAAGGCGTCCCCGAGGGGGATGGAGAAGGAGTCGGAGAGGATGAGGCCCTTTTTGCGGAAGGAGTTGAGGATGACCCAGATAAAGGGATAGATCGTCGTCAGTGCCCAGAAGCCGAGGACAAGATAGGTCAGCACGCGCGGGATCTTTTTCGTTCCGGTATTCACGCTTCCGCCTCCTTTACAGATCGTCCGAGGGCTTGAAGACGCGGTTTGCCACGTTGGACAGCACCACGCCCAGCACCACGATGAGCACCGCGATGGTGGAGCCGTAGTCCACGTTCATGCGGTTGAAGGTCTGGTCGTACATATACGTGCCGGTGAGCCAGCCCTGGTTTTCCGGCATACCGGGGCCAAACATGACCCACGGCAGGTCGAAGACCTTGAGCGCCCCCGTGATTGCGAGCACGAGGCAGGTACAGAGTACGTTTCGCAGCAGCGGAAGCGTGATATAGCGCGTGCGCTTCCAGCCGTCGGCCCCGTCGAGGGCGGCTGCCTCAAAGAGATCGGGGGAGATGTTGTTGAGCCCCGTGACCAGAATGACAAAGTAGAAGCCCACATACTGCCACATGACGGGCATGAACATCGTGAACAGGAAGTGCGCCTGATCCTTCCAGTCCAGCCACTGCACCAGCACCTTCCCGCTGGGCTTGACATCGTAAGGGAGCCGGCCCAGACTCAGCAGGAGCTGATTGACCATGCCGCCCTTGTAGAGAAAGATGAGATTGAACATGAGGCCCAGGGCGGTGGCGGAGATCACAATGGGGAAAAAGTAGACCGTGCGGAAAAACCGGGCCCCGATCCGGATCGTGTCCACCAGCAAGGCGAGGATGAGCGCGATGCCGACCTGGAAGACGATGGTGCAGAGCGTCAGCAGCAGGGTATTTTTCAGCGCCGTGCGCATATAGGGGTCGGTAAACAGGCGCTGATAATTCTCATACCACGGGGTATTCAGGCCCTCGGAGGCGCGGCCCAGCCCGCCGATCTTCAGAAAGGTGTTGACGACGTTCTGAAAGAACGGATAGTAGAGGAAGACGAGCAGAAACGCGAAAGCCGGGATCAGAAAGACCAGCAGCGGCTTTTTATCCTTATAGATCATGGAATTCATAGTTGTACCGTCCTATCTGCAGGGTAGAAAAAAGGCTGCTGCTTTCGCAGCAGCCTTTCAGGTTGCGTGTCGGGGGGGGATCAGTTGAGCGCGATGGCGGCGGCGACAGCGTCGGCAGCGGTGAGCTTGCCGGTGACCACGTTCTGGATGTTGCCGAAGAGATCGGCCTTGGCTTCGCCGGTGATGGTGTCCTGCACGGCGCCGGCAATGGCGGTGATGTTGGCGTTCGCGTCAGCGGCGGACTGCTGCAGGGGGTTGAGGCCGGAGGGCTTGGCGCCGTTGATGAGCGCCGTGACCTCGGTGGTGACGAAGGTGCTCAGCACCTCGTCGGAGGTGAGCTGGGAGACAAACTCCACGGCGGCCTCGCGCTTGGCGGGATCGTCCCACGCCTTGCGGGTGATGAAGTAACCCATGGAGATGCCGCCGATGGCCTCGGATGCCTTGCGCTCGCCCTTGGCGGGGACGTAGGAGATGGCGAAGTCATTGAGATCGGCCGCGTTCTCGGTGAAGTAGCCGACCTTCCAGGAGCCGTCGATGAGGAAGGCGGCCTCGCCCTGATTGAACATCTCGACAGTCTCGGCGTCGGAAGCGGTCAGGGTGTTGGCGGGGAAGTAACCGGCCTCATACAGGGCCTTGAAATCCTCCAGCGCGGCGGTCCACTTCTGGCCGACAGCGTCGTCAGCGGCGGCGGGGATGTCGAGGTGGTTTTCCACCGTGCCGTTATTCATGACAAGGAACTCAAACCAGTAGTGGGGCACTTCCACGAGAGAGCAGGCGATGGGGGTGTAGCCGTTTTCCTTGATGGTCTCGCAGTCGGCGAGGAACTGATCCCAGGTGTAATCGGGGCCCGGAACCTCAATGCCGCAGTCGGCGAGGACGGTCTTGTTGACGAACATGTTCTCCCAGTAGCCGTAGGAGGGTACCGCGTACTGCTTGCCGTCGGAGGCGACTGCCAGCATACTGTCGCGCATATTGGCGGCATAGTCGGGATACTCGGCGCGGATCTCCTCGATGGAGACGACCTTGCCTGCGGAGATAAAGGGTTCGGCGTCGGCGTTGGTGAAGAAGAACAGGACATCGGGCTCGGAGCCGGTCTCAAAGTCGGTCAGGACCTTGGCCTTCCACTCCTCGTTGGAGGTGGCGGAGCCGTCGTTGAGTTGCCGCGGTTGCCGTCGTCGCCGCCGTAAGAGGTGACAACATTGAGCGTCACGCCGTCGGCATAGGCGACAGCGCCGAGACCCAGGAGCATGACGAGTGCCAGAAGCAGAGCAAGCGCTTTTTTCATGATAGCATTCTCCTTTTGTGGTTATTGATCGTTGACAAATCCTTTGAAATGTCTGTAATTGTATTATAGAGGAGAACGGGAAAAAGCGTGAGATTTGTTTTTGCTTTTTCTTGTCTTTTCTTGCCGGGTTTAAAGCTATCGTAAACGAATTTGAAAAATGAGTTTACGATTTAGCCATGTTTTTCGGTTGCCCCGTCAGGGGCGAGAAAAACGGCTTTAATATGGTATAGTAAACTATATAAACTATTCTGCCGCGGGGAAGCGCACGCGGGCGAGGATGCGGTCCGGCCCCGCCTGCCGGAGGGAGAGGCTGCCCTTGCTGCCATACAGGAGATCAAGGCGCTGCTTGACATTCCGAATGCCGACCTGCCCGGAAACCGCGGTATCCGCAACGTCGGAGGCGAGCATCCGCGCGATCTGCCGCAGATCCTCCGCGCTGAGTATGCCGTCGTGCTCACACTCGAGGACGACGAAGTCCGCCTCTCTTCGGGCCCGGATGCACAGCAGCCCGCCGTGCCGCGCGGTGAGATCGTGCTCCACGGCGTTTTCCACCAGCGGCTGCAGGATCAGGCGCGGCACCGGCTCATCGAGCATGGTCTCGTCGATCTCCCGCTCGATCGCAAGCCGCTCGCCCAGCCGCTCGCGGATGATGTAAAGGTAGGCGTCCACATAGCTCAGTTCCTCGCGCAGCGGGATCTGTCCCCGGCCGTCGCGGTCGAGGGCGGCGTTGAGCATGACGGACAGGGCCTCGATCATGGCGCTGACCCGCTCGTCCCCGGACAGGCGCGCTTCCCAATTGATGACCTCAAGGGTGTTATTGAGAAAATGGGGGTTGATCTGCGACTGCAGCGCCTTGATGCGCGCCTGCTGCAGAGCCTGCTGTTCGAGAAGGGAGCGATCGAACTGGCCCTTGAGCTCCGAAGACATGGCGTTGAAGTGGCGGTAGATACGCTGAAACTCCCGGCTCCTGGGGCTTGCCTCGATCTGATAGCCCCGCTCGCCGTTTTGAAGATGGGCGGTTGCGTCCACCAGCGCCTCCACCGGCTTTGTGACATGCTTGCGAAACAGGAGGATCATCACCCCCAGCAGCGGCAGCACCAGCAGTACCACCGCGAGGATGGCCGTCTGCAGCTCCGGCAGATCCCGGAAGATATCGAAGGGCGGCAGACTTGCGTCCAGCGTAAGCGTGTGATCGGGCAAGTTCCCGGTAAAGCGGAAGGCGTAGCTCTCTGCCGCCGCCCCGTCCGCTTCGCGCAGGCCGCCTGCGTCCAGCGTGAGCTTGTCGAGCGTGAGCCGTGCATTGCCCGGCATGACCTCCAGCATTTCAAAGAGCGCGTCCCCGTCCACAAGCTGCACCACGCTTGCGTAGGGCTGGAAGCGGTTATCCAGCAGATTGCGCGCGATGTAGAGGTCCCCGTCGATGGCGAAGAA
>CADAPH010000188.1 GCA_902789745.1 Oscillospiraceae bacterium
TCGTGAGAAATGAGAAGCCGGATAAGAGAGCGGGCTGAGACGCCTGCTTGCTTATCCGGCTTTTTTGGAGGAAATCGTGGAACAGGAACAGATCAAGGACTTTACCAAAGGACCGATTCTGGGGCCGCTGCTGGCGTTCTCGATGCCGATATTATTGGCCCTGTTTTTGCAGGCGCTCTACGGCGCGGTGGATCTGCTGGTGGTGGGCAAGTACGCGCAGGCGCAGGACGTGTCCGGCGTGGCGGTGGGCTCCCAGATCATGCAGACCGTCACCGGGCTTGTGAGCTCCTTCGCCATGGGGACGACCGTCCTGCTCGGGCAGAAGATCGGCGCGGGCAAGCGCGAGGAGGGCGGACACATTATCGGCACGAGCGTCGTGATGTTCTTCCTTGTGGGCGCTCTGCTCACGGCGCTGATCCCGCTCTTGTCCGGTGCCCTTGCCAGGGCCATGAACGCGCCGGAGGAAGCCTTTGACGAGACAAAGCGCTACATCGCCATCTGCGGCTTCGGCTCGGTGATGATCGTGGCCTACAACGTGCTGGGCAGCATCATGCGGGGCCTGGGCGATTCCCGCACGCCGCTGATGACCGTCGCCATCGCGAGCGCCTGCAACATCGCGGGCGACCTTTTGCTGGTGGCGGGGCTGCACATGGGGGCTTCGGGGGCGGCTGCCGCCACGGTCGCGTCCCAGACGGTGAGCGTGCTGATCTCCCTGCTGGTTCTCAGCCGCCGGACGCTGCCGTTCTCCTTCTCGAAAAACGACATACGCATCGAAAAGCCGATCCTGCGGCGCATTGTCCGCTTCGGGACGCCGATCGCCCTGCAGGATCTGCTGGTGGGGCTGTCGTTTCTGGTGATCCTCGCCATTGTGAACGCCCTGGGGCTCATCGCCTCGGCGGGTGTGGGCGTGGCGGAAAAGGTCTGCGCCTTTATCATGCTGATCCCCGCCGCCTTCATGCAGGCGATGAGCGCCTATGTGGCGCAGAACCACGGCGCGGGAAAGAACGAGCGCGCCGAGCGGGGCCTCAAAATCGCCATTCTGGTCTCCACGACTTTCGGCGCGGTGATGTTCTGGGCGGCGTTCTTCCACGGGGATCTGCTGTGCGGCATCTTTGCAAACGATAAAGATGTGATCGCGGCGGGCTTTGACTATCTGCGGGCCTACGGCATTGACTGTCTGCTGACCTGCTTTCTGTTCTGCTTCATTGGCTTTTTCAACGGTCTCGGCGAGACGGGCTTCGTCATGGTGCAGGGCATCGCGGCGGCCTTCCTGATCCGCATTCCGGTGGCCTGGTGGATGAGCCGGGCGACGGGCCGGCTGTTTTATATCGGCCTCGGCGTCCCCTGCGCTACAGTCGCCCAGATCATCGCCTGCTTTGTGTTCTATGCCCATATCCGCAAGAAGGAGGAGCTGATGCGCCATGCGGGAACAAGGCTCTGAGCAAAGGGGCGCGCCGTCACGCTTTCCTTCATTCTCGACCGTCTGCTGCTTCTCTCCGTATCCACTCGTCCAGAAAGCGCATCTGTTCTTCGGTGTGAAACCAGTGCTCGCCGCCTTCCATGACGGTGAGTGAAGCATTGTGCTTCTCCGCAAAGGCGCGGATGGTTTCAAGCGTTGTCAGATTGTCACGGCTTCCATAGAGGATCTGCGTCGGCACTGTCCAATCGATGGGATGAGCCCGTACATAGCGGAGCCAGTCCCAGGACAGATCCTCCCCAAAGGCCGTTTGGACGATGCCCCTCGATTGAAGCTCCGCCTCTGTGACATGGGCCCATGCCATCATGCCGCAGATCAGCCTCTCCATATCGACAAGGGGAGAGATGAAATAAGCCTTTTGAATCAAGGTGTCGATCCCGGCGCTCATGCTGAAGAATGCGCCGATGCTGTTGGCGATCAAGGTGATGCTCCTGTACTTCGCTTTCAGCCCTTCCACCGCCGCGTGAATCTCCGCGCCGGTTTCCCAGGGGGTAAAGGTCTGATAGTCCAGCCCCAATACCTCGCACGCAGGAAAGAGCGGCCTGTAATGCGCGCATTCCGCCGCGCTGCCGCCTTTGCCGTGAATGTATAAGACCGCGTCTTTCATGCGGTCAAAACGACGCCTGCAAAAGCGCGGCCCCTCTTCTCCGGAAGTGCCGGTGGGAAGAAAGCCGCATTTTTCAAGGACACGTTGGGAGGCGCGGTTATCAGGCTCCGTCTCCGCCTCCACGCGCGTCACGGCGGGCTGCCGCAGCGCCCAGGCCACGGCCGCGTCGACCGCCTCGGCCGCGTAGCCCCGGCCTTGATAGTCTTCCAGGATCCCGTAGCCGATCTCCGTCATTCCGTCTGCGCAAAGGCCCTTGAAGCACAGGTCCCCGATATGGGTTTCATCCCGCAGTTCAATCATCCACATGGCATACCATTCCCATTGCGCGGGATGCCGCAGGCAGCCGTCCAGCATCTGCGCGTAAGCCTTTCTGAGTTCTTCGTCCTGCTCGGAAGCAATCATGGTCTCCATCTGCTTCCAGGATGCGGGGTAGATTCTCAGGCGTTTTGTTTCTATCATGTTTTACATCCGCTTCTCTGTCAGGATTTCAGGTTTTTCAGGGCGTCGGCATTATGTTCGGTGATCGCGCCCAGCTTCTCGCAGCTTTCCTTCTCGCCGCAGTCCCCGCAGGTCTCCACGCCTCTCCCCAGGGCGCACTGGCGGATCGGACAGAGCGATTCGCAGTAGGGCGTTTTAACCCCGTCGATCCGGCAGCCGACGCAGTTGATCATCTCCGGCGTGATCTCCACGCCGTTTAGGTCCGACCAGAGCCTCGCGACCTTTTCCCGCAGCGCGTTGTCGTCGTGGATCGTTGCCATCCGGGCTTCACAGGTCTCGCAGTCCAGTCCGCAATAGGCGATATAGTTTTTCATTTTTGATCCCCCTGCCTTAATCTGTTGCTCCGTATGTTTTGATGAAGTGGCGGCTGAAGGCCTCGACCTGCCGGATCGCTTCCTCCGTTTTCTCCGGCTCACGGTCACACAAATGGATGAGGGCCGCGATCGGCGCGGTATAGGCAAAGGCCAGCATCCTTGGATCATCCTTCCGGAGCAGGCCTTTGTCCATCATGCCGGTGAATACATGGGTGAACATGTCGGTGAGCCCGGTCAGAAAGTGCTTTGTCGCAAGCTCCCGCGCACGTTCATCCCGGAACTGCTCCAGCGTCAGCACCTTGCGGGTCATGATGATCTTCTCATCATGAACGGTGATATTCACCATCTGCATCGTCATATGCACCAGCCCCTCCAGGGAATCCGGCACAGGCGGC
>CADAPH010000189.1 GCA_902789745.1 Oscillospiraceae bacterium
CCACCGCACAAACGCCCATTCCTTTTCGGGCTGGCCGTCCGCGCCGAGGATCGGCGTCATGGTTTGTGCGTCGATCTTCTGTTGGAGGACAAGTTTTTTACGGGGCATGGGGGCAAGGATCTGAATGCCTTTTTCGCCTGGCTTTACCGTACGGCCAAACTCTTTCTTCCATTTTCCAAAGCCTGCTACGACGCTTGCCTCCGGGCATTGCCATAGGATCAGGAGGACATTTCCAAAGCTGTACCGATGGAGCTTGGACATGGCAGTGAGATAGCTTTTGTAGGCATCGCTTTCAAACACATCCTTGACGCCGCTTTCCAGCTTGTCCGTCAGCGCCTTGACGCGGGCGGCGAGTTCATCGCTCCGGACTGCTGTGGCTTTTTTCATGGGGCGGTGTGTTATGCGGCTTCGGCTGGGAGGATACTTTCAGGGTAACTGCCTCATTCCCGTCAAAGCCGAGCAGGATTTCAGAGTTTCTAAACTCTTTTTTGAAGCGTTCCATCAGCTCGGGCGGAAGAGAACAATAGTCCTCCTCGCCCAGACCGCAAATGAAGAACGTACCGAATACGCCGCCGTAGCCTCCGGGGACGCTGCGGTTGAAGGGCAGACCGTTGATCAGCCCCTCCTCATTGCAGACAATGGCCACTTCCTCGTGATAGGGATAGATCGGCTCGATCAGACCGCCGACGATGGCCTGCATCTGTTCCAGATGATCGGCGCTGTCTAGGATTTCCTTCTCGTAGGGCAGATAGCCCGGTTCCACGACCAGTACATTCATCCGATCACTTCACCATCCCTTTCTTCTCCTTGCCGAATATCTCCGCTTTCTGCTTCGCCTTTTCCTGCATCTGACGACGCATTTCCAGCGCGTCATAGACGCTGTCCTCGATCTCGCGGGGCGTCATGGACACATCGGGAAAATACTTGCGGAGCCGGTCGCCGCGCAGGACGATCTTCGTCTCATAGCTGTTTTCCCGATCCTGCGGCTCGGTGGCGGGCTTAGGTGGGACAGCAGCGGGCGCGGTTTCTTTGCCTGCGGTTACGCTGGGAGGCGCTTGCGTCGGTGTTGCACCGGTGGACGGGAACGGCACAACATTGTCCGGGGCTTTCGGCTGCGCGGGAGGCACGGGCGGTACGGAAATGTCCGGGGACTTGGAAACGCTGGCCGGGGCGATCGGCTGGGCGGAAGGGACGGGCGGCGCGACAGGCTTGGGCTTCTCCACAACCTTCGGCGGGTACTTGCCCTCCAGCACATCCCGGATTTTCTGTTCGGTCAGGCTTTCCGCAGACGCCACCTTTTTCAGAATCCCGGTGTTTTCATTGTTGACCTTGACATTGATCCCGATCAGATCGGCAACGGTGTCCTGGTGCTTCGGCTGCAGGAACGCAATGTTGTAGGCAACGGAAGTGGGCAGCCTGCCCTCATCCACCAGGTCGCAGATGGAGCGGGTCGCCTCGGAGAGCTTCATAAGGCGGTTGAGCTTCATGGTGCTCATGCCCATCTCTTTGGCGATGATCTCATCCGTTTCCGGGCCGCTCTTGGCGCCGCGGATCTTCCGGCCTGCCTTACGCTTCATACTGTCCGCTTTCATGCGCAGAGCGCGGGAGAGATCATAGGTGGAAATGTGCTCACGGTGGAGGTTTCCGTCTGCGACAAGAATGCGGGCGTCGTCATCGTCGAGCTGCTGAATGATCGTGGGAACGGGATAGTTCAGCTCGGAGGCGATCAGGTGGCGGCGCTGGCCGGACAAAATCTCAAGCTCGCCGTCCTTATTGAAACGGGCCAGCACCGGATCTTTGACACCGAAACGCTTGATGGATTGGAACAGCTCTTTGAAGTCGTCGCTGTCCCGGTCAACGGAGAAGGTGTTTATATCCGCTTTTTTCAGATAGGCAGGGTGCAGAACGACGGAGAATGCTTCGCCATCGCCGGGAACAGGAAGAGCTTTCTTGTCCTTTTCCGTGGGCGGGCTCAGCTTTTCGCCCAGCAGCTTTGTGATCGTCGTACCGGCCGGCCCGACAGCAGCGGTGCCGACGGGCTTTTCCTCTTTTTCGGCTTTCTTGGCGGGTGCTTTTGCCGGGGCGGGCTTTTTTTCTGTTGCCGCAGGCGCAGCGGGAGCCTGTGATGCTTTGGCTGCGTCCTGCTTCGGAGGCTCGGCGGCTTTCTTTTCCTCCGGCTTTGTAGCAGGAGAAACTGCGGCCTCGGCTTTCTTTTCAGCAGGTTTTTCCACCGTGGCTTTCGCCGGAGACGGAGGCACAGCCTCGGGTTTCTTCTCAGTAGGAGCGGCTTTCTTTTCCTGCGGCTCGGCAGCTTTGGCAGGCTGCGTGTCCTCGGCCTTCTTCTCGGCGGGTGCTGCCTCCGACTTCTTTTCCGTGGGCTTTCCTTCTTTCGGCGGAGCGGCTTTGCTCTCTGCCGCTTTTTCGACCAGCTTTCCGGGAATAGGGGCTTCTGGATTTGCGGCCACAGCCAGACGGTAATCCTTTGCCTGTTTCTCGGTCATGTCGTACACCAGGGCGTCCAGCGTTTTGAGCTTAGCAAGCTCGGCGGCTTTGCGGCGGCGGTAGCCATGCACAAGCTGATACTCGCCGTTTTCCAGCGGACGCAGGATCACCGGCTCCCGGAGACCGTTGACAAGGATGCTGCTTACCAGCGTTCCATAGGATTTTTCCGGCAGCTTGAAGTCTGTCACGCCGGGGAGATCATGGATCTTCTCAATTGGGATTTGCTGGGGAATGGTTTTTTCGTTGGGCATTGATTTCCTCCTTCATGTCTTGAAATCTGCGAAAATGCGTTTCATGGTGAAACGGATTTCAGCCAAAGTCATGCCGCACGGCGGCAGCATAATACGGGCCTATCGTGATGGGCGCATAGTAAAGCGCCGTCAGCAGATAGCCCCGTATGTTTTTGATCTTCGTGGTGGTTTCACGGATGGAGTCCATCACATAGGTCACATGTTCAAAATCCAGCCGTCGGTATCTCTCCTGCACCTTTGGCGTTGGAATGTTCTCGTTGGCAATTCGGATCGTATCAGCCGTGCTGTACAGCACATCACAGATCAGTTCTAGAATGCTTTCCGGGTCATCATAGGGGTAGCTCTCGGCCAGGCGGGAGTAGTCGATCTGCTCCCGCACGTCCGCTTCGATCACCGCTCTCTCCACTTTAGGGCAGTTCGATGGATGGATAGATGGATCAGTATAGCTGTTTTCAGTATTGCTTGTATCAGTATAATTTGTTTCCTTTTTTGGGAACTCTGCACTTCCGCTTTCGGGGGGAAGTCTGGACTTCCTCTTTTGAATCTTCTTGACTTCCCATTTTCGGAAGTCTGGGCGAGGCAGATTTCCCCTTGGCCGTAGGAGGCGCTGTTTCGACGAACTGCCTGACATAAATCATGGTCGGCTTGCCCTGACCCTGCTTTTTTCGCTCGATGAGTCCGACGCCCCTGTTGTCCAGTTCAGCCAGCAGCCGCACAGCCTTGTTGTGGCCGCAGTGCAAGTCTTCCATGATTTCGTCAATGGTATAGTAGATATAAACCCGATCCAGCTCGTCATACCAGCCGTTGCGGGCAGACAGACCCATGCGGTCGAGCATCATGCCGTAAAGCAGCTTGGCGTCCGTGGAAAGATCACAAAACTCTGCGCCCGTAACAAGCTGCCGAGGGATACGATAAAAGGAAAAGTATTCGGACTGACCGCCGTAGAAGTATTCAAATCTCATCCGGTATTCTCCACGCGCTCACAAAAAACCAGGTAGCGGTACTTCCCGCCGCTGGCATAGGGGTGGCAGGTCAGCAGGGTTATCATGTCTCTGTCCTTCTGAATGAGGATGGCGTTCACGTCATTCGGATTGATGATCTTGATCTCCGTCACAACGTAGGTCAGTGTTCCCCAAATGTTCGTGATCGTCACCTCGTCGCCCACTTCCAGCAGCTCTATTTCCTTGAAGTAAGGGTAGCCGCTGTATCCCCGATGTCCGGCGATCACGGCGTTGGTGTTGTTGCCGCCGAGGGGGATGCTGGTCTGGGACAGCACTGCCGCGCCAGCGGCCATGTTCTCCTCTGACGCGCCGAGGAACAGGGGCATTTCCAAGTCCATCTTCGGGATCGTAATGATGCCGAATTTTTCGTCGGGCAGGCCGTAATCGGTCAGCTTGAACTGT
>CADAPH010000190.1 GCA_902789745.1 Oscillospiraceae bacterium
ATGCTCATCCAGCAGATAGATGATCTCCCGATTGCTGTCGTAGTGGAGGCGGATAAAGGCGTAGGAATCGGGAAACCAGCCCCAGTCCACCCCCTGAAAAATCCGGTCGAAGCCTTTGACCTCGTCATTGGTGATGGTGCGCAGTTCGAGATTCTCAAACACGCTGCCGCCGGAGCCGACGGGAATGCCCAGGTACTCGTGCTGATAGCGGCTCGCATCCCGCTTTTTCAGCGACTCGGCCTCCTCGAGAAAGGCCTCTCCCAACCATTCGGGATGATCAAGATCCAGATAGGTGCTGCGATGCTGAACCCGGTTGTCGCGCTCTTCCAGACTGTCCTTGTTGGCCCAGTTGTCGCGGGAGCGGGGCGGATTGTAGGTCTCAAAGTTCCAGAACTCGGTACCGCCGCGCATCGTGCTCTGCAGGATGGTGTCGATCTCGGCCCGGCCGGCAAACTGGTCCTTTTCCTCAAAATGGGTGATGCCGATATAGCCGAACTCAGTCTTGATGGATTTGATCTTCATGGGGTCATCCGCACCGCGAAAGAGAATCTTCTGCCCGGTGGGCTTGTAGACAAGCTCCAGAGGCGACTTTTTTGCCTCCCAGAATTCATTGACGCCGAGGACGTCAATGGACCAGAGATACTGGGCATAGACCGAGTCGCGCAGGGTGTTGGCCACCTTTCTCAGAACCAGGGCGTGGACGTCAGGGTGCTCCATCAGAAGGCGGATGACGGTCAGGGAGGCCCAGGTGGACTTGCCGCTGCCGCGGCCCCCGCTGGCCTCGTAATGGGTGAAATTGTGATTCAGGGCACAGACGGTGATGACCCCAAAGCCGGAGTTGAGGTTCTTCACATAATTCATCCATACCAGGGCCAGGGCCTGCTTATCGGCAGTCTCGGCATCGGAGACGGCATCCGGCTGCTGACTGCGCAGGTCAACCCACTTCTCAATGGCGCGGATATCACCGGCCTTGCATTTTTCATAAAGCGCATTGGCGACCAGCGCCTCGTTCTGCATATCCTCGTCCTCAAAGCCGAGAGCGGCAAGGCTGTCCTTCACCTCCTGATCGGCAATATCGCCCTCGGCAATGACGGAGAGCAGCTGAGCCATGTCCTTTTTGTGCTTCTTCACCTCGTCCGACTTTCGCTTGCCACGCTTTCCAGCTTCGCGGGCGGTCTCAGAGGTGAAACGGGGCCCTTTTTTCAGATTTTCGAGCGATTTCGGTGATACGGCCAAGGGGATTCTCCTTTCTACGCGCAGTGATCAGCGGAGTGAGGCTCGGCGACCAGCCAGCCGCGCTGGCGACCGTAGGGCGCGGGCAGGTAGCGGCGCTCGTCGGTTTTCAGCAGCAGTTTCGAGTTGTTGAGGATCTGGCAGACATCGCGGGTCATCTTCTGCTTGGTCAGTTCCGATTCCGTCGGGAAGAGATGGTCGATGACCATCCTGGTGCAGACAAAGTCACCGGGCTTCAGGGTCGAAAGATACTCGTCAGCCGCACCCACGCGCCAGTCATCCTCCATGGCATTTTCCTGGACACGGCGAAACTCTTCGGTCAGGGCGGGGTCGGGAAAGGGAGGAATCGTCCCTGCAAGCCAGCGCACATAGGCCTCGGCCCAGCACTGGGCAATATAGGCATGAACTTCGTCCTCATGCGCCATCAGCTCCACGATCGAGGAATGAACGGCCACGGGGTAGAAACGGCGGTTGCCGGTTTTGTCGCGGAGGAAGCGGTCACTGTTGTCGGTACCGATGAGGATGCAGGTGCGCGGCAGCGCACTGACATGGCGGTCATAGGGAAGACGGTAGTTGTCTATCGAGATGGACAGAAAGGCCTTTATTTTTTCTACAGAGATGCCGCGGATGGCAGTGAGCTCGGGAACCTCAACAATGAAGCGGCCGGTAATCTTTTCAATGCTGTCATGATCGCCGGACATGTTCTGGGTCCAGTTGTGGAACTCCTTTTTCATGGCGAGCCACTCGATGACGGTGCTTTTTCCGGTTCCCTGATCCCCGGTGAGAACAATCATCTCGTCAAAGCGGCAGCCCGGGGTCATCAGACGGTGGATCCCGCCGGCGAAGAGAAGACGGGAAATCTCGCGGACGTAGGCGGAGTCTTCCGCCTTCAGGATGTCCGGCAGAAAATGCTCGATGCGGTTTTTCCCATCCCAGACAACGGAGGTCACCAGATCAAACAGGGGATTGTACTCATGCTCGTGCAGATAAATATCCAGTGCCTGGGTATGCTTTTTCGGACTGTAGATGCCGAAGTGCTTTTCAATGAGATGCTGGCTTTTGGCATCATCGGTATCGTTCCAGTTGCGCACCGTTCCGTCTTCGTGGATCTCGGCACGGCGGCTCAGGCGGTTGAAGCGCAGATTCCGGTAAAAAGGTTCGTTTCGCATGATGATCAGGTGATTCTCAAGGGTCTGCTTTACGGCATGCGGGGGTGTCGACCAGCGCTCCAGCGTCCGGGTCCAGTCCCCTTCGGCTGCATCGGCTTCCGCAGCTTCAGACGGAGCGGGGGAGGCATCCCTGCACAGCTCTTCCGGGGAGAGGACAGCAGACAGAACGCCGGCATCCGCATCCACGGAAAGACCGGCAAGCCGATGATAGGCCTCAGCTTTCCCAAGAGCATCGACCATGTCCGTGATATCGGCCTTCTCAGGCATTTCCGGCCAGACCGCTTTCAAATTGAGAATGAAGACGGCCTCGGCCAGGTCCTTGACATGATCATAGAGAAAGCGGGCGTAATCGCGGCCCGGCCCGTCATTGTCCGGAAGAATATATACCCTGCGGCCGCGGAAGACCTTGTCATAGGCATCGTGCCAGTTCTTCCGTTTCCCGCCGCCGTCCGGGGCCGACACACAGGGAAGATCAAAGGAATTGACGGTTTTGACATCCTTCTCACCCTCGACCGCAAATACGATACTCCTGTCTCTGACAGAGTCCAGGCCAAAGAGATTCGGAATCAGGCCGTTCAGACCGCGCTGCCAGCGGCCGTCCTCAAAGCGCTCCCACCAGAAGAACTTGGAGCCGTCGGCATTGCGCATCCGGTGCTTTCGGAGGGGAACGCCGCCGGCAATGTCATTATAATGATAGACATCCTCCTCGGCAGCAGGGGCGGCAGCCGCATGCAGCGCCGGCTTTTCATCCGGGAAAAGGTCCTGCATGCGGAGGCCGATTTTCTTTACGATGTCTTCGGGTTCGCAGCCGGCCTTGCAGTTCAGGAGAATCTTACCGTCACCGGACA
>CADAPH010000191.1 GCA_902789745.1 Oscillospiraceae bacterium
CGAGACGACGCTTGACCCCGTGCAGCGCCTGTTTGAGATCGCCTCCAACATCCGCACGCCCTACGTCTCCGTCGTCGTGCTCGAGGACCGCGAGGAACTGGCGCGGGAGCGCATCGCGAAGCTTCTCCCGATGGCCGAGAAGGCGGAGGTCACGCTGCTTGTCAAGACCACCGGCATCTATTCCGACACCGGCAGGCTCCGCGCCCTGATGGACAGCTTTGCCAGCGACAGCCTCGCGGCGCTGTGGGATATCCACCACCCCTGCCACGACTGCGGCGAGGACGCGGACACCACGATCAAGAACCTCGGCGCGTATGTGCGCCATGTGCATATCCGCGACTCGGACGAGAACGGCGGCTACAACATCATCGGCGAGGGCAATCTCCCTGTCGACGAGATGATCCGCGCCCTCGGCTCCATCGACTACGACGGGTATATCTCCCTCGTCTGGAAGCCGGAGTGGATCGAGGACATGGACGACCCGGACATTATCTTCCCGCACTTCGTCAACTACATGAGCCGCTTTGAGAACACCCGCGGCAAGAAAAAGCGTCTCTACCCCAACCACGACGGCACCGGCGAATACGTCTGGAAAAAGGACGAGCTGCTGGACCTCAACTTCTCCCAGGTGCTCGACCGCATGGTGGAGGAGTTCCCCGACCAGTACGCCTTCAAGTACACAACGCTGGACTACACCCGCACCTACGAGGAATTCCGCGAGGACGTCGACCGCTTCGCCCGCGCGCTGGTCTATCTCGGCGTAAAGCCGGGCAGCAAGGTCGCCGTCTGGGCCACCAACATCCCGGCCTGGTATATCACCTTCTGGGCCACCGTCAAGCTCGGCGCGGTGCTCGTCACGGTCAACACCGCCTACAAAAGCCATGAGGCCGAATACCTCCTGCGTCAGTCCGACACCCACACGCTCGTGATGATCGAGTCGTGCCTCGACTCCGACTACCGCGCCATCATCAACGAGCTCTGCCCCGAGCTCAAGGGCCACGACAAGGACAAGCCCCTCCACTGCCGCAAGCTGCCCTTCCTGCGCAACGTCATCACCGTGGACTTCACCCAGCCGGGCAGCCTCACCTTTGAGGAGGCCATGTCCCGCTCCGAAATGGTGCCGCAGGAGACGGTCAACGCCATGGCGGCGCAGGTCAAGCCCGACGACGTGTGCAACATGCAGTATACCTCCGGCACGACGGGCTTTCCCAAGGGCGTCATGCTCACGCACTACAACGTCATCAACAACGGCAAGTGCATCGGCGACCGCATGGGCCTGTCCACCGCCGACCGCATGATGATCCAGGTGCCGATGTTCCACTGCTTCGGCATGGTGCTGTCCATGACCTCCTCCATGACCCACGGGGCGACGCTCTGCCCCATGCCGTATTTCTCGGCGAAGAGCTCCCTGGCCTGCATCCGGCAGGAGAAGATCACCTGCTTCAACGGCGTGCCGACCATGTTCATCGCCATGTTCAACCACCCCGACTACCGCAGAACGGACTTCTCCCACATGCGCACCGGCATCATGGCCGGGGCGGGCTGCCCGCCGGAGCTGATGCGCCGCGCCGCCCGGCCGGACGAGATGAACATGCGCGGCATTGTCTCCGTCTACGGGCAGACCGAGTCCGCCCCCGGCAGCACCATGAGCGCCTGGACGGATTCCCTCGATGTGCGCACCGATACCGTGGGCTACGCCTTCCCGCATGTGGAGTGCAAGATCATTGACCCCGAGACGGGGCGGGAACTCGGCGCAAACCAGACGGGTGAATTCTGCTCCCGCGGGTATAATACGATGAAGGGCTATTACAAAATGCCCCGCGCCACCGCCGAGACCGTGGACGCGGACGGCTGGCTCCACTCCGGAGACCTGGCCGAGCGGGACGACAACGGCTGCTATCGCATCACGGGCAGGCTCAAGGACATGATCATCCGCGGCGGCGAGAACATCTACCCCAAGGAGATCGAGGAGTTCATCTACACCCACCCCAAGGTGCAGGATGTGCAGGTCATCGGCGTGCCGGACAAGAAGTACGGCGAGGAGGCTTATGCCTGCATCATCCTCAAGGAAGGCGAGAGCATGACCGAGGACGAGATGCGGCAGTACATCACCGACCACATGGCCCGCCACAAGGTACCGCGCTACATCACCTTCACCGACAGCTTCCCCATGAACGCCGCTGGGAAGATCCTGAAATATAAAATGCGCGAAGAGGCGGCAAAAAGACTGAATCTGGTATAAGTCGACGGGGTTTTTTCGTCAATTAGCCGATTCTCTTTCATTGGAAATAGATTCTCCTTGACAAATGCACAAAACTGCGGTAATAATTGAGGCAACATTCACAAAGGCTGTGACGAAGACGGCCGAAGGGAAGCGTTATCAGAGAGCCGACGGACGGTGCGAGTCGGAAACGCCAGCTTCAAGGGCCTATCACTTCCGAGCCGGAGATCCGAAAGCTGTCAGCAAGTAGGCGTCTCACGTTCGCCCGCGTTAAGGGATAGGGCCTGTTGGGGCCTGAAGCGGCAGCGCAAGCTGCAATTTGAGTGGTACCGCGGGTTTTACGGCTCGCCTCAAGAAATCTTGGGGCGGGCTTTTTTGTCAACTATGAGGGGAGAATCACAATGAACGTACAAACCGCCGACAATCAGCTTTTACAGATCGCGCTCCGTATCCGGGAGCTGCGCGACATCGTGGGCTTTTCCACCGCGGAGATGGCTGCCCGCACCGGCATTACCGAGGAACAGTACATCGCCTACGAATCCGGTCAGGTCGACCTGCCCTTCACCTTTCTGCACAAGGCCGCCATGGCCATGGGGGTCGAGCCGATCCAGCTCCTGGAGGGCCGCAGCGCACGCCTGACCTCTTACGCCGTAAACCGACGGGATCAGGGCCTTGTCACCGCCGTGGAGGACGGTATCGTCATCCAAAACATGGCGGCGCTCTTCCGCAAGAAGATGGCCACGCCCTACTGGGTCACCTATACGTATTCTCCCGAGCTGCAGAGCGAGCCGATCCACACCACCACCCACGCCGGGCAGGAATTTGACCTTGTCGTCAAGGGCACCCTGCGCGTGCGCGTGGGTGACCACGAGGAGATCCTGCACGAGGGCGACAGCATCTACTATGACAGCTCCACCCCCCACGGCATGATCGCCGTCGACGGGCAGGACTGCACCTTCCTCGCCATGATCATGGCGGTGGATGAAACCGTTCAGAAGCCCGGC
>CADAPH010000192.1 GCA_902789745.1 Oscillospiraceae bacterium
CCGCAGACGCGCAGCAGCGAGAGGAGCTGTACCGGCATGCCGACAAAGGTATCCGGTCTTTCCCTTTCCAGCAGCTTGGCAAATTCGCCGTAGCTGAGCCCGGCGCCGAGCTTGAGCGGCCTTGCGCCGAGACGCTCGATCGCTTCCGCGATCAGCTCCCCCAGACCGTGCGGCCCGGAGAAGGGAAAGCAGATCATCGTGACGCTGCCGGGGAAGATCAGCTCTCCAAGCCCCGCCATGAAGAGCTCAATGGTATGTTCGCAGTCCCCCTCTGTATAGAACACGCGCTTGGCAGCGCCCGTGGTACCGGAGGTCGCGTCGGAGAGCACGCGCCGGATCTCCGCCTGGGAGCAGAGCAGCAGCCCCGGCGCATGGTGCGCCAGATCCTCGTCCGTCGTAAAAGGGAGAAAGGAAAGATCAGAAAGCGAATCGAGATGATCGGGCAGCTCGCGGTAGAAGCCGCCCCGTTCTTTTTCGTGCACAAGCAGGGCGTTGAGTTTCCGGAGCTGCAGTTTTTCAATGCTCGCTCTGGTAACCGGCGTCAATCCGTCCTGCGCAAGCAGAAGAGCGTCGATCCGGGAAAGGCTCATCGGTACAGCGCCTCCCCGTTTTGATTGGTCAGGTTATAGGCGCAGAAAGGCACCATGCCGTATCGGCTGTCAACTTCACAGATGTGGCAGCGGCGGAGCCTCTCCAGATCCAGGTTCCACGCGTCCTGAAACACCATGCCGGACACGGCAAAAGTGCTTCGCCTCGCCTGCTCCAGGAAGGCGTCCAGCGCGGAGGTCTCGGTGAGGGCGTCATCTCCGTCAAAGGCGGGCACAAAGCCGCTCCACTGGTCGGCTACGGAGGTACGGGAATCGTCGGAGCTGGTGCAGCAGCAGCCGCCGCTCTGCCGGCGTGGCAGGGGCTTCAGGCTGCCGTCCTCCCTGATGCGATAGCTGGCATGGAAGGAACAGTAGGCGCTCTCCGCCCCGCCGCCGTAGAAATCGGAGGCGTGCAGCAGACCGTCTGTCTGCTCTTCGATCAGGGCCAGGAGCTTCGGGATCGTGATCGGCCGCTCCGGCCTATCGAGATGACAGCGTCCAAAATAGCTCAGGGGCTGAAAATGCACGCCGCGGACAGCCGGGGCGTTTTCCAGCGCAAAGCGCAAAATTGCGCCGACCTGATCCTCGTTCACGCCGCGCGCGATCACCGGGACGAGCACGACGCCCAGACCCGCCGCGGCGCAGGCTTCGATACAGCGCTTTTTCTCCTCCAGCAGCGCCCGGCCGCGAAGCGTGACATAAACGGAATCGTCGAGCGCGTCGAACTGCAGGAACACGGTGTTGAGCCCCGCCTCCCGGAGCGTTTCGGCATAGCCCGGCTCCGCGGCCAGGCGCAGCCCGTTGGTGTTGAGCTGGAAGAAGGTGAAGCCTTTTTCACGCCCCATGCGGATGATCCTGGGCAGATCGTCCCGCACGGTGGGCTCGCCGCCGGAGAGCTGGATGTTGAAGGGGCCGCCGTGGGCCATCAGGTATTCGTATTGCTTTTCGATCTCTTCGAGACTGAGATCCGGTTTCGGCGCTTCCCCCGCGGCGGCGAAGCAGACCGGGCAGCGCAGATTGCAGCGCTGCGTCAGCTCCAGCAGCATGCAGCAGCCCTTGCGCAGATGCTCGGTGCAGAGACCGCAGTCCCTGGGGCAGCCCTTTTCCGGCGTCCTCCCCTCGCGCGGAGGATCGACGGCGTTATTCTCACTGTTCCAGCGGAGATACGAGGCCAGGTTGCCCTCCCAGATCAAAGCGGAAAAAGCGCCGTGCTCGTCACAGCGCTTGTCGAGATAAATCCCGTCCTTTTCCGAGCGCTTCTGCGCGTCCACCACGCGCAGGCAGACCGGGCAGACGCTCTTGGTTTTTCCGATGATCATAGTAGTCCTCGCTCCGACAGGATCTCCATGCATTTTTCAAAGGTGGCCGCGATGATCTGCGGGCAGTACTCCACGCGTTTGGCGGGATTGCCCTTGGTGATATCGCGGCAGTCGATCCCGCCGTATTCGGCGGTCATCTCCTCCTCAAACCATTGGGTGAACTCGCCCAGGGCCGGCTTGTGCTGCGGATCGTCATAGCCGGTGTCCTCGCCCTTGCCGGTGAAATAGGAGATCAGGCAGGCACCGCCGGTCATGCAGCCGCAGCAGCCCTGGGAAAAGCCCACGCCGCCGTTGAGGCCGCCCATGGCCTTCACAAGACCGGGGTTTTCCTCCCCCACGGTCTCCAGCATCAGGATCGCCAGAATCTGGCTGCAGAAGTAGCCGTAACGGCTCAGCTCCATCACGCGTTCGAACAGATCCATCCTTGTCAGTCCTTTCTTCCGATCAGCAGCCAATAGCTGCTCTTTCCTCGCGGGATCTCACAGCAAGGCGCGTCGCCGCGCCACAGCGCCTCCAGGTAATAGTCCCGCCATGCGTCCGTCATGTCCTCGGCGCAGAGGATCTCAAAGCCGGCCGCCCGGAAAAGCGCTGCCGGGTCTTCGAAAAACAGGTCGGAGAGCAGCAGCTTTCCGCCGGGGCGCAGCAGCCGGTACGCCTCGCGCAGCGCGCCGGGCTGATCGCCGGAGATGAAAAAGGCGCACTGGCTGACGGCAGCATCAAAGCAGCCGTCGGGATAGAACGTCCGGAGGAAATCCCCCTGTTTTACCAGCGGCGAGCGCGGCGCCAGGTCGACGCCCTCCGCTTCCAAGCCGAGGCCGCGCAGCAGCGCGACGGTCTCCCCCGCGCCGGCGCCCAGATCGACGATCGAAGCGCCCGCCGGCAGCTCCGCCAGCTCGATGAGGCGGCGCGTGTGCGCCTCGCCCCCGGGATGGCGGTTCATTTGTCCTCCAGTGCCCGCTCCACCGAGGCGACCTTGCCCAGCGCCAGTTCCTCCGGCACATAGACGAAGCCGCAGACCGGGCAAACCGGCAGTTCGACAGGGAAGCCGTTATCCAGGTACATGAACTTGGCCTTGCCCTTGACGAGCGGCACGCCGCATTTGACGCATTTCAGCTTTCCCTGCGGGTCGATGGTGTAATAATTCTTTTCGATGGCCATCCCTCAACCCTCCCGTTTGACAACATTCATCCGGTGGCTCCAGGCACGGTGCACCAGATAGCCCCCGTCCGTGCGGCTGAATTTGACCCAGAAGGTGGCGTTGCCCACGCGGCGGCGGGCGACCAGCAGGCCGTCCTCGTCCTCGCACGGCGATCACGTCATCGGTCAGGATCATCCGCTCGTCCATCATCCGGCGGGCCTCGGCGGTGTAGTTCAGTTCAAAATCCAGCTTCTCTTCCATGCTTTCCTCTCCCCACAGTTCGCGCAGCAGCGAGCGCTTCAGCGTCAGCCGGTTCCAGCGCTTCTCGCTGATATCCGGCGGTGCACCGGCGTCCGTGCCGTAAACCAGCTCCAGCAGATGGCGGGACTCCCGCCCCTGGCGGGCAAAGCGGTCCCGGCAGGCCATGCAGTAGGACAGATAGGGCTCGTCGCTGCGCTCGAGGCACTGTTCGGTCATCTCGCCGGCCACCTCGCGGTTGGCGTAGGCGGTCAGGCCGCCGTAGCCGCAGCAGGGCGAACGGTCGCCGGAATAGGGCGTGTCGGTCAGGCGCACGCCGAGCGTGGCCGCCAGGCGGCGGATGCTCGCCTGGGTCGCGGCGTCTCCGCGCGCGCCGCAGGAATCGTGCAGCGCCATCGGGCGCTCCAGCTTATGGACCCCCTCGGGCAGGCCGATCTCCTCCAGCACGTCCCAGATGCCGCGCAGCTCCTTCACGCCGTGTTCGCGCAGCTCTTTGGCGCAGCTCGGGCAG
>CADAPH010000193.1 GCA_902789745.1 Oscillospiraceae bacterium
CTGTATGTCGTTCAAATTGAAGTATCCAGCCTGTCGGCACATCAGCATGAACTCGCTCAGATCCAGCTTTGCCTTCTTCATGTTTTCCCGATAGAGCTTCCCGCGGTCAAGAATTATTGTCGGTGTGCCGTTGATATATTTCCGACTCTTCTGCTGCTTTGTGGTGAGCACACGAAGCGCTACCGCAATGACACCGTACACAATCATGGCGGTCAGCGGCTTCCACGGCGATTCCAGTTCGGTGGCGAGCTCAGCGCCAATGGAACCGATGGTGATTCCGCTGATATAGTCAAAGAAATCCAGCTGCGCCACCTGCTTGTGGCCGGAAACCTTTGCAATGCCGAATAGGACAGCCGCGGAGATAACCGTCGTCATGATGATTTTCAAATACTCCATACCGTACCTCCGGCGATATTGTTTCCCAAAACGGAGAGTATCATCCGGGCGCTCTGACTGTTGCCTGCATAGAATGGGGCAGCAGATTTTGCTCTGCTTACCCTTCCAAACAGGAGGAAAACGTATGGACGAACAAAGACGATGGACCTGTCCGGCAGAGCTTCGGGATTACGGCGGTATGCCGCTCGTCGTGAATATTGACGAGGCTTCCGATGCCAACCGGAATTTCAGAACCGCTCTCTGGACAGGAGAATACCTGCAAGTGACGTTGATGAGCATCCCGGTAGGTGGTGATATCGGCGTTGAAATCCACCCCGATACCGATCAGTTTATCCGCGTGGAAAGCGGATGTGGCATGGCATTGACAGGCTGCAGCTGCTCCGAGCTGAATCATCGCCAGAGGATCAACAGTCATTCCGCCGTCATCATTCCTGCGGGGACCTGGCACAATCTTGTCAATACGGGAAACCGCCCCCTCAAGCTGTATTCGATCTACGCGCCGCCCCATCATCCGTTTGGGACTGTCCACAGGACAAAAGCGGACGCAGTGTAAAGCAAATGAAAAACTGCATTCCCCACGATAGCAGAACAGCGCCGCTCTGCGGCGCTTGTTAAGCAAGTATGGCATTTGTTAAACACAAACGCCCTTGTTAGGGGGATAACCCCTAATACCCCACGCCGGAAATGTGTCTCACCGTGAGACACATTTCTATTACACGGAGGTGAAATGCGAGAACGAGATCATTTTATCGGCGTATGGCTGGATGACAAGGAATATGCCCATCTCAACCAGCTATGCGAAACATCGGGGCTGTCTGCCGGCGCGGTCTTGCGTCAGGCTCTCGCCGGTGTTCAGCTTCGCCCGCGCCCGCCCGGTGAGTACACCCGGCTCCTCCGGGAGCTGTCAGCCATCGGGAACAATATCAATCAGATCGCCTACTGGGCAAACGCTCAAAAGAGCATCCGAGAGGCCGAAATCGTTGACGCCGCTGTGCTGGCAAAAAAAGCCTGGGAGCTTGTGAAGAATGGCCTATGATAAAATCCGCGTGCTCCATACCCGCCTGGACAATTCGATCCGCTATGTGATGAACACGCAAAAGACCGTGGACGGCTCCACCGGCGCTGTCCTTGTGGGCGGGATCAACTGTCTGCCGGAGACGGCCTACCGGGACATGATGCAGACCAAGCGCCGCTGGGACAAGGTAAACCGCCCCATACAGGGCTATCATCTGATCCACTCC
This sequence comes from Oscillospiraceae bacterium, assembly GCA_902789745.1. Classification (GTDB taxonomy): domain Bacteria; phylum Bacillota; class Clostridia; order Oscillospirales; family Oscillospiraceae; genus Limivicinus. Next base: position 1,638 of record CADAPH010000193.1, read on the forward strand.
TTTGCCCCAGGCGAAGTCACTCCGGAGCAGGCACAGGCTATCGGGATGGAGCTTGCCCGCCGCCTTGTTGGGGATCGTTTCGAGGCCGTGGTCTCCACGCATACCGATCATGCTCATGTGCATTGTCATATCGTGTTCAACTCCGTTTCCTGTACCGACGGCAAGATGTTCCGGGATAACTTCAAAGCCTATTTTGGAGATATACGAGGTCATTCCAATGACCTCAGCCGGGAAAACAATTTGTCCGTCATTGACCCCAAAGGCACGGCCAAGCACTACGCCGAATGGAACGCTGAGAAGAACGGCAAGCCCACCGTGCGCGGGCTGATCCGACAGGATGTTGACGCCGCCCTTGCAGAAGCGTTTACGCTGCAATCCTTTTACGATGCTTTGCAGAAGCGGGGGTATGCGATCAAGCGAGGCGCTAACGTGAAGCACACGGCAGTCAAGCCGCCCGGCTCGGATCGCTTTGTCCGGCTGGACAGCCTGGGAGACGGCTATACCGAAGCGGACATACGGGAACGGCTGAACAGGAGCCGCACGGAACCGGAGAAACTGGAGCCTATCACGGCAGCGCCCTTGTATATCCCAAGAGACCGGTATAAGGTCAAGCGAAGATCTCCGACCTATGGAAAAAAGCAAAAGCTGTCCGGCCTGCGTCGCCTGTATCTGCATTATCTGTATCTGCTTTCACCGCCCCGGCCATGGCGACGGTCCATCCCATTCCCCGTGCGAGCCGAGGTCAGAAAGCTCGACCAATACAAGCGGCAGTTTGCGCTGCTGCAAAAATACCGTATCAACAACGAGAGTCAGTTATCTATGCTTGCGGACGCCCTGCAAGCGGATATTGACTCTCTTGTTTTTTCCCGGCGCGAGCTGTACCGCCGCCAGCGGCGCGGCGAGGACATGAGCGCCGAGATCAAAGAAATCTCCCTTGCTCTGCGCCCGATCCGCCGCGAGCTAAAATGCTGCCAACAGGTCGCGGACAGAATACCGCAAATTCAAGAGCATATCCGGCTCGACCGGCAGAGTGCGGAACAGGCAGAGAGAACACAAACGAAACCCAAGGAAAGGAGGCATGACCTATGGAAGTGAGCGGCGAAGTGGCTGATCTGATGGTCAAGGAAGGACTGGAGGCGGCAAAAATCGCCACCGAGCTTTCCGCCAAAGGGCTCGTCCATGTGGCGGCGCTGCTGGCCGCAATGGTTAAACAGAATTACAAGGTGGTCGGCAAGGTCGGCATTGAACGGCTGATGAAAGACAGCAACGCCGAGTCCGTTGTTATCCCGATCAAGGCCGCGGACTATGAGCAGTTCCAGAAGATTGCCAAGCAGTTCGGCGTCCTGTACGCAGCCGCCAAGCATGAGAACAAGGAAACCGGCGTGCTGCACATCATTTCTAACGTGAATTACAGTGCTCAGCTTAACGCTGTTATGGAGGCAATGGGCTACCCTTTGCCGGAAGTGAAGCAGGAGGAACAGGCCGCAAAAAAAGCGAAAGCCCGCGCTCCACAAGAGAGATCCTCCGAAGAGCGCGGGACTGGCTTGAATCAACCGCAGAGGGATGAA
>CADAPH010000194.1 GCA_902789745.1 Oscillospiraceae bacterium
TCCCTCTGCTTTTGGTATATTTCACTTCAATTTCTGACCCATTACTGCATTTTTTGTTGATCGCATCTCACTATTCACACATTTTTCAGTAGACCCTAAATAAATAATAAAGCAAAACCGTAAATTTTTCAATCTGAAATCGACGGCGTTTACGGCAGGTGATACATGATACAATGTTCAAAAATGAACAGTAAAGGGAAAATCCTCATATGGAGAAGTCAATCGAAGAACTGATCTACGAAGAGCCGGAGCAGCGGCTTAACCAAATCCTTTCCCCGCCTTGTGTCCAGCAAAGGCATATCGATAGCGCAAATGTCTACCCCTTTCTCTTTTGTGAGCGCTCGCCACTCACCTTGTATCCGATGGATGATCGAATCATAATCGAAAGCCCCGGCGGGGCTTTCATCGACCAGTGCGCACATCTGGTCGATTCCTTTATCGACAAAGCCGATGCAAACGATCATCCTTCGAGGCCAGCGCTCATTTTATGTACTGACTATGTATTGACATCTTTGCTGATGTGAACTAAGATACAGGCAAGGAGATGATGAACATGGATCAAGCTTTCAACGTTGTTACCGCCCCGAAAACGTCAACTTTTCAAATGAGGATCAATCCCGAGGTAAAACGTCGCGTTGAGGCTGTTTATGCGAAACAAGGGCTGACCTTCACTGACGCTGTCAACATCTTTATCCAACAATCCCTCAACGAAAATGGTTTGCCGTTTCTTGTTTCTCCGGCGAATGCCGAGTTTATGAGAACGACGGCAATGCGTCGTCTCCTGGACGAAGCTCAAAAGGGCTGGGATTCCGCAGAAAAGGAAGGCTGGTTGAGCATCGAAGATATAGAAGCTCAGCTTGGTACAGAGGATGAATAAGGTTCTTATCTCCCCGGAAGCCGGACGCGATCTGTCTGAGATTAGACGATACATTGCAAAAGAACTGAAAAATCCAGGTTCCGCAAGAAAAACCGTCAATGAGATTCTAAAAACTCTTGACCGTTTCCCGGAACAAGGCCCTTCTGTTGAGGCACTTACAGGTTTCAAGGCAGATTTGCGTATACTGCTGTGCGACAAGCATATCGCGCTTTACAGGATTGAAAACGGTGCTGTTTATATCTCCAGAATTGTAGACGCAAGACAGGATTATCTGCGCGTTCTGTTCGGTGACGATTATTGGAAAGATAACAACACTTCCTCTTCGGATAACGCTGATCGAATAGAGCTTGCCGAGTCTTTGTTTGGGATTGTTTCTGGAAGCGAAACAATTGAGCAAATCAAATCAGAGCATCTCAGCAAATGATCGCATTTCCTATACCTGCCAGCCGTGTGGGTCACTCCCCTGCCCCGGCGCTTGAAATAGAGGTGACGCTTTGTGCATGATATCTGGAACCCCTGGCACGGCTGCAAAAAGTGCAGCGAGGGCTGCCAAAACTGCTATATGTATTACCTTGACGGCCTGCGGGATAAAAACGGCGCGGATATCTACCGCACGAAGGCTGGGTTCCGCTATCCGCTGTCTAAAGACCGCGAGGGGCGGTATAAGGTCCGGAGCGGCGAGATGATCCGCGTCTGCATGACGAGCGATTTCTTTCTGGCCGAGGCAGACCCCTGGCGGGAGGAGGCTTGGGAGATCATCCATCAGCGGCCGGACGTCAAGTTCTTCCTTCTGACCAAGCGCCCCGAGCGCGTGGCGGCGCATCTGCCCTGGGACTGGGGCGACGGCTGGGAGAACGTGATGTTCAATGTCACCTGCGAAAACCAGCGCCGGGCGGATGAGCGCATCCCGATCCTGCTGGAGCTGCCCTTCAAGCACAAGGGCATCATGTGCGCGCCCTATATCGGCCCGGTCAGCATCCGGGAATACCTGCCCGCGGGACAGATCGAACAGGTCTTGTGCGACGGCGAAAACTACGGCGGCGCGCGGCCCTGCCATTATGAGTGGGTCAAGGCCCTGCGGGACGGGTGCGCAGCTTTTGACGTGACCTTCACCTTCTGCGGCACGGGCCGCCGCTTTGTGAAGGACGGCAAAACCTACCGCGTTGAGGGGAACGGCGTACAGAGTCAGCAGGCGTTCAAGTCCGGCCTTTGCTATCAGGGCAGGCCGATGGTCTTCAAGCTCACGGACACCTGGGGCAATCCCATCCCCGAAGCGGAGCTGTACAAGCCCTGGTTCGGCGAGCGCTGCCAGACCTGCGGCATGAAGCAGACCTGCAACGGGTGCAGCCGCTGCGGAAAATGCGAGGGCTCGGGGGAACCTTTCCCGTACCGCTCTGCCCGGGCGAATGCGTAAACCCCTCGGAAAATTTCATCGTGCAGGCCCAGGCGACCTCCAGCGCGCCGGCCAATGCCAACATGGCCCATTTCATAACAGACCCTCCACAAAAAAAGAATCGCCGTCTCTTTATCTACCAAGACCTGACGATAAAGAAGCGACGTTATTCCCGCTACCCGGCGGCAGCGGGCGCCCATATGAAGTTGTGTACAATATAACATTTTCCGCCAGGAAATGCAAGAGAATTGTACAGCTATCTCCGTCTTGCGCCGCTGCGCCGCCTGCCTTATAATAGTTTATCACGAGGACAACAAACCGTGACGGAGATCCCCGGCAGGCCGAAGCGTTTTTAAACGAAAAGGAGTTCTTGGAATGAAAAAGAGTATTGTTCTTATTGCCCTGCTGCTTCTCGTCTTCACCGCCGGGTGCAGCGCATCCGGTCCGGCGGGGGACACGGAAAAGAGAGAGCCGACCTTTCACCAGATCTCGCAGGAGGAAGCCAAAGAGATGATGGCGAAGGACGACGGGCATGTCGTCGTGGATGTGCGCCGTCAGGATGAGTATGACGCCGGGCACATCCCGGGCGCGATCCTGGTTCCGAACGAGTCCATCGGCTGCGATTCCCCGGAGGCCCTGCCGGACTATGACCAGATCATCCTGGTATACTGCCGCAGCGGCAACCGCTCCAAGCAGGCCGCGCAGAAGCTGGCAGGCATGGGTTATACCAACATCTATGAGTTTGGCGGCATCACGACCTGGACCGGCGACGTGGTGACCGATTAAACCGGAAAGAGAGGTACTGCCATGAAAGACACAGCCCTGCTTGTGATCGACATGCAAAACGGCTTCCTGAACGAACGCTCGCCGCTCTACATAGACGGAGCTGCCGCGACTGTCCCGGCCTGCGCGGAGATGATCGCGTTTCGGCAGCGACGTGGAGCATACCCGGTTTGAAGCCTGGGCAAAGGGCGGCAAGCCGCTCTCGCCAGGCTGCGCAAAGGAGATCTCCGCCGACATGCCGGAAGCCTTCGGCGAGGACACGCGGGACTACCATATCATAAAGCCGCGCTACTCCGCGTTCTTTGCCACCGGGCTCGATTTGATCCTGCGGAGACTCAAAATCCGGCGCCTGCTCCTTGCCGGGACGACCACGCCGAACTGCATCCGCACCACCTGCTATGACGCCATCTCGCTGGATTACGCGGTCACGGTCCTGAGCGACTGCACCTCCTCCAAAACGCCGGAGATCCAGGAGCGCAACCTGCGCGACATGGCAAACATCGGCGCAGTCATCGCGGCGTCAAAAGAGATGATCGAAGGATCGACGTGAGCATGTAACTAAAAATATGAGAAACTCCGTGCACCCGGCACGATTTGCGTACCGTTTGTACGGAGTTTTTACAGTCACTTTGACTTTCGGATCGGATGCCGGATCACGGTTTTGCGCTTCGCGGGCTCGACCTTCCGCGCGTCGGAGAGGTAGATTTCGTGATGCAGCCGCGTGTCGCTGAGATCGTTCTCATACCCGTTTTCCTGAAGAAACCGATCCATGACCGCCACCGTCGCGGGCTCGTCGTCATAGGGGCCGATGTGCATGATCTGCACGCAGAGGCCCTCGTCAACGGTCAGAAACTCCGCTGCCGAGCAGTCGAGCTTTTTCTTCTTTGCCGCCGTCTCCACAGCCCAGCGGAAATCCGCCTCCGTCACAAAGTCCGGCAGGCGGATCACGGAGATCCAGCGGAACCCGGCCTTGTCGGAATAGTCCACGCCCTGCACACCATCCTGCCACCAGAAGCCCTCCAGCGGCGGGACCACATATTCATAAAAGCCC
>CADAPH010000195.1 GCA_902789745.1 Oscillospiraceae bacterium
GCGCAAGGGCAGAGGCCACGCCACCGGTAACGGCAAGACCGCAGGCCGCGGCCACAAGGGCCAGAAGGCCCGCAGCGGCGGCGGTACCCGCATCGGCTTCGAAGGCGGCCAGATGCCTCTGGCGCGCCGCATCCCCAAGAGAGGTTTCAACAACATCTTTGCAAAGCCTCTGGATTCGCTGAACGTCTCCGTTCTGGAGCGCTTTGAGGACGGCTCTGTCGTCGACGTGCAGGCTATCAAGGACGCCGGCATCATCTCCCACTGCAAGTACGGCGTCAAGTTTCTTGGCAACGGCGAGGTTACCAAGAAGCTGACCGTAAAAGCTTCTGCTTTCTCCGAAACCGCAAAACAGAAGATCGAGCGGAAAGGCAGAGGTGGTTTAAGTGCTTCAGACTTTACGCAACGCATGGAAGATCGAAGAGCTCCGTAAAAAGATCCTCTTCACGCTTCTCATTCTGGCGCTGTACCGTCTCGGCAACGCCGTCCCCGTTCCCTACGTGAACGTCGCCGCGCTGCAGACCTACTTCAGCCAGCTGCAGAACACCGTCCTGGGCCTGCTGAACGTCATGTCCGGCGGCGCCTTCTCCCAGGCCACGATTTTCGCCCTGAGCATCCAGCCCTACATCAATGCGAGCATCATCATTCAGCTTCTCTGCATCGCCATCCCCGCGCTCGAGCGCATGAGCAAGGAAGAGGGCGAAGAGGGCCGCAAGAAGATCGCCTCCATCACCCGTTACGCCACCGTGGCGATCGGCCTGCTGCAGGGCTTCGGCTTCTACATGCTCATCAAGAACTACGGCATCCTCGTTCCCGAGGCACAGAACAGCGTCTGGTGCGCGATCGTCATCATCCTGACCTTCACCTCCGGCTCCGCGCTGATCATGTGGCTGGGTGAGCAGATCACCGAGTTCGGCATCGGCAACGGCATCTCCATGATCCTGTTTGCCAGCATCATCTCCCGCTTCCCCACCATGATCTTCACCAGCATCACGAACATGCTCCGCCCCGCGGACGATCCCAACCATCTCAACTGGTGGGTCTTCCTGTTCATGCTCCTCGGCGCGCTGGCGATCATCGTTCTGATCGTCTTCGTCAACGACGCAGAGCGCCGCATCCCCGTGGTGTACGCAAAGCGTGTGGTGGGCCGCAAGCAGTACGGCGGCCAGAGCACCTACCTGCCCATGAAGGTGAACATGTCCGGCGTTATGCCCATCATCTTCGCGCAGTCCATTGCCTCTGTTCCCGCGACCATCGCGGCCTTCACCGGCAAGACCAGCGGCTGGGTGAACACCTGGTTCGGCACCAACTCCATCCCCTACGCGATCGTTTACCTGCTGCTCATCATCTTCTTCGCCTACTTCTACTCCACCATTCAGTTCAACCCCGTGGAGGTTGCGAACAACCTGAAGAAGAACGGCGGCTATATCCCGGGCTTCCGTCCCGGCAAGCCGACGAGCGAGTTTATCCAGAAGGTCCTGAACAAGATCACCCTGTTCGGCGCGCTCTATCTGGGCATCATCGCCGTCGTCCCCATCCTCATTGCACACTTCTCTACGCAGTCCGCTCTGACGGGCATCTCCCTCGGCGGCACCTCCATCATCATTGTTGTCGGTGTTGCGCTTGAGACGATCCGTGCTCTTGAGGCCCAGATGCTCATGCGCAACTACAAGGGCTTCCTCGATTAAAGAAAGGAGCGCAGCATGAGACTGATCCTCCTTGGCGCCCCCGGCGCAGGAAAAGGAACACAGGCAGAGATCCTCAGCAAGCTGCTGGAGATCCCCACCATCTCCACCGGCAATATCCTCCGCGCCGCCATGAAGGCCGGCACCGAGGTCGGCCTGAAGGCCAAAGCTTATGTGGAGTCCGGAAAGCTCGTCCCCGATGAAGTCATCATCGGCATCATTCAGGAAAGGCTCGCCGAGCCCGACTGCCGGAACGGCTACATCCTCGACGGCGTTCCCCGTACCATTCCCCAGGCCCAGACCATGGAAGACATGGGCATTGAGATCGACTGCGCCCTCTCCATCGAGGTGGAGGACGACGTCATTGTCAAGCGCATGTCCGGCCGCAGGACCTGCAAGGACTGCAGCGCCACCTTCCATGTGGTGAACAATCCCCCCAAGACGGAAGGCAAGTGCGACTTCTGCGGCGGCGAGCTCACCATCCGCAAGGATGACGCGGCTGAGACCGTCCTGAACCGCCTGGCCACCTATCACCGGGAGACTGAGCCGCTCAAGGCCTTCTATGCCGAGCGCGGCAAGCTGCGCGAGGTACAGAACCAGCCCACCATCGAGGCGACCACCGCAGCGATCAGGGATTGCCTGGGTATCTGAGCATGTCCGACACCATCTATATCAAGTCAAAGTCAGAAATCGAGATCCTGCGTCAGGCCGCGAAAATCGCGGCCGGCGCAAGATCCATGGGCCGCCAGGCCGTGCGCGACGGTCTGACCACCAGGCAGATCGACAAGGCGGTGCATGAGTTCATTGTCAAGTCCGGCGCAAAGCCCAGCTGTCTGGGCTACGCGGGCTTCCCGGCGGCGACCTGCGTCTCCGTCAACGAGGAGGTCATCCACGGCATCCCCGGCAGGCGCGTGGTGCGAAACGGGGACATCGTCTCCATCGACCTGTGCGCGACCTACCGCGGCTTCATCGGCGACTGCGCGGGGACTTATCCCTGCGGCGAGGTCAGCGACGAGGCCAAAAGGCTGATCGAGGTGACGCGCCAGGCCTTCTTCGAGGGGCTCCGCTTCGCGAAGGCGGGCTACCGCATCTCCGACATCGGCGGCGCGGTGCAGGATTACGTGGAGGCAAACGGCTACTCCGTCGTGCGCGACTTCGTGGGTCACGGCATCGGCCGCGACATGCACGAGGCGCCCGAGGTGCCGAACTACCGCACCCAGCGGGCGCGGCCGAATCCGCGGCTTGTCAAGGGCATGACCATCTGCGTCGAGCCCATGGTCTGCGCGGGCGACTGGCACGTCGAGATCCTGGACGACGGCTGGACCGTCGTGAGCCGGGACAGATCGCTTGCGGCACACTACGAAAACACCATTCTGATCACCGACGGAGAGCCGGAGATCCTTACAATGGCAGACGATATTTGATGAGACTTGGGAGGAATCACCTTTGGCAAAAGACGATGTAATCGAACTTGAGGGCACGGTCGTCGAGTCTCTGCCCAACACCATGTTCAAGGTGGATATCGGCAAAGGCCATATTATCCTTGCCCATATTTCCGGAAAGCTCCGGATGAACTTTATCAGGATCCTTCCCGGCGACAAGGTCACGGTGCAGATGTCGCCCTACGACATCACCCGCGGCCGCATCGTGTGGAGAAGCAAGTAGGAGGTATATACAATGAAAGTCAGACCTTCCGTCAAGCCCATGTGCGAGAAGTGCAAGATCATCAAGCGCAAGGGCAAAGTCATGGTCATCTGCGA
>CADAPH010000196.1 GCA_902789745.1 Oscillospiraceae bacterium
GCTGGCGGTGGAAAACGGATTCGCAGTTTACGGTGAAAACGGCGAATTGAATTTGCTGGCGACTTATGCCGGCCCCGAGACCGTGGAGGACTACAGCCATATGCGCACCTGGATCGGCCATAAGCTGCTGGCCCCCTCGGCCTATGGAGATTATGACAAAAACGACCGCTATCCTCTGGTCTTCACGCCGGAGAATCACGTTTCGCTGGAGAGCGTGATGGAGCTGATGCGCAACCGCTATGAGGGAACCCCGTACAGCCCGGATGAGACCGGACGGATCGATATGCGCGTGATCGGCACGGATACCTCCATGAGTGTGCACATCGTACATCTCAGACCCGAACTGCCCCCGGCCCTTGCAGGCACCGCGTGGGTGAGCCTGGCCCCGGCGCCCTACGGTGTCTTCGTACCGCTGAACATTCTTTGCACAGCGCCTTCAGACGCTTATGCGGCCAACCAGCCGGAGGATCGGATTGGCTGTTTTGAGTCCGACGCGTACCCCTGGTTCACGTTCAAGGAGCTGAATACCCTGTGCCTGACGGACTATAAGATCTACGGCATTCCGGTGCGGGCGTACTGGCACACCGCCGAGAAGCACATGATCGACGGGATGGCTGCCGAGCTTGAGGAGGTCAATCAGCTTCTGAAAACCGATCCCGCAGAAGCGCAGCGGGAGATGACAAAATACTGCGCAGACATGCAGGAGAAGGCTTTCGACGACGCGAAGGCGCTTTTGAACGAGGTCCGCTGGGCGATGAGCGCAAATTCAAACACCATGAAGATGGGGATCAATCCGGAGACGGACGAACTGTATACAACGGAGCGGGTGCTGAACCCGATCAAGGTGGAACTGGACGGGAGCTTCTACGGCCGCCGGGCGGGGTAAGCGATTCCGGGTATTCCGCGGCACACTTTAGCTCTGAGCGGCCAGCCGGATAATACAAAAGACTATAGAAAAAAGCAGGCAGGGAGCAATCCGCTCCCTGCCGAAAACTTATGGGTTCCGTTTTTTCATACGAATACTATTCCTTAATAAGAAGAGCAAATGGATTTCCGAGCAAAATTTGCGCCAGACAAGGCGGAGCCCGCAGAACGTAATGTCGTCCTCTCAAGCTGCGTATCGTCTCGCTTCCGTCAGGTCGGTCATACAATGCCGTCCATGTCCCTACTCAGGATGACGAGCAGGTCAAAGAGTTCATTCGGATGCGGGACGACCACAAGCAGGCGCTTAAACGGACAAAGCAACAGCTTCTGGCGTTTTGCCTTCGTCAGGGAATCCAATACACCGGAGGCGACAACTGGACACAAAAGCATTTGCTATGGCTGCGGAGGAAGTTTTACAAAATGACCTTTGCCGGGAAAAAGCATAATGTCGCTTCCACAGCAGTTGCCAGAGAATTGGCCTGCTTTATCTGGGGAATGATGACAGACCATATCCGCATTGCTTCCTGAGCCCATGCCACGCCGTCCTCAGCCTGTCATGGGTGCTTCGCACCGCTGGCGCGGCTTTGCCCTTGACAGCCGGATGCCAGTGCGGCAGCGTGTTAGGAAAGGGCGGCAAAGCCGCCAGTATCTCATGCTGAGAGCATCTTGAAGGAGCTTTGGCACACTTCAAGGTTCGAGCTGCCTGTGTTGGCACAGCTTTCCGCTGTGATCCACGCGAATAGATGGCAGAGCTCACGGCGGAACATTAGCCTGTCGGTAACCAATCCGCGTATAACAGTTTGGCCAATACCGGGAATCTGTTCTTCCAAAGCTCTCTCCATATGCTCTCAGCTTGCACAATTATTATCCTGTGATTTCATGCAACTTTACCGTTGACTTGGGGTCACTACATAACAGGATCAATGTCTTGCGTTGTACAGCGGCCGCTTTTTCCTCGGCAATACGATCAGGAACTGAACCAGCGCAAAAAGCGCTGTTCCGATCGCAACATACAGCTGTCCGAGGCCGAGCTGTACGTTGATCGCCTCAGCCCCCGCCGTGCAAAGCAGACAGATCAGCGGCGGCGCAATCAGAAGGAAGCGGTTTTTGATGAGCTCGTAGGCGGCCAGAATCTCGGCAAGCGACATCACGCCGCCGACCACAGAAAGGATGTTGATTACGAATCTGCCCCGGTACCGCTTCAACGTCTCTTCCTGATAAGAATTCAGAAAACTCCGGGCACCGGCGACAAGCTCTCCGGTCTCGTCCGCGTTTTTTTTCACCTCCGGCACACTGAGCAGCAGCTGTCTGGCGGAGCTGTAATTGTTTTTGAGCTCCTTCAGCTCGTCCGCGTTCAGCGTGTCCCTGGACAGCAGCGCCGCCTCTTTATCCAAGCCCAGCTTTTCCGCCTCCAGCTTGAGCTGATCCTTTTCCAGCTGGCCCATCTGATACCACAGCTCTTCCAGCGCTTCCTGCATCTGATGGTCCGCCTTCTCGAGCATGCCCTCCAGATACGGCACGAGCAGCTCGGTAATGTGCAGCTTCTCCATCAGCTCCGCGATCAGCCCCGCGGGATTGTTCAGATTGGCCGCGATCACCTGAAAAGCGTCCCCGAGCATGTTCAGGATCTCCTGCGCCTGTCCGACGACACGCAGGAATTCTTCATTGCTCAGATGAGAGAGATCTGAGCCGCTTATGGCGTCCAGATGATTCGCCGTGGTGTTCGCGAGTTCAGACAGCTCCTCCATCCCCGGATAGACGCCGCCCGTCTCCGCAGTGAGAGACGCCATCTGGCTGTTTGCCTGCCGAACAAGCGACGCAAGCGCTGCGCTGAGTCTGCGGATTTCAGTGCACGGGGCGCGGAGATCCACTTCTTTCTTAACCTCAATGCATTCCTTTTCCCAGAGCGCGTGCTCGTACAGATACTGCGCGGAGTAAACGGCGTCGCTTGCTTCGCTCAACGTCTGATCCCAGAGCTGATTGTACCGGTTCATCTGTGCCTGCGCCACATTGTCATAATAACGCTGCATATCCTGCACGTAATTCTCCCCCGCCTGCTGCCAGGCGTCCGCCGCGCTCTGGTACTGTGCCATGGCGTTCTGATAGGCAGACTGCATGGCGTCAAAGCCGCCTGCATCAAGGCCGGGCAGCATCGGGAGCACAGGCATCTCCGGGGCAGGGGGCGGCTCACAGGGCGGGATGTCATAGGGCGAAGGCTCCGCCTCCATCAGTGCCTTGAGCTTTTCCGTCGTAACGGTGAGCTT
>CADAPH010000197.1 GCA_902789745.1 Oscillospiraceae bacterium
GTCCTTCAGCTCCGGGATGTGATTTTTGGCGTTTTGTCTCCGGCGTCCTTCCAGCAGCTCCTCGGTGCTCTGGCCGACCCAGCGTTTTTTGATCCCCGATGCCTTGACCAGGCGTTTCAACACTTCATATTTCAAAGACATGCTTCTGCTCCTCCTCCGCGGCTTTTCCGTCTTTACTGCCGCTCATCTTTTCTCGTATCCCTGCCAGCAGAGCCCGGCGAACAGGGCACAGAGGACGGAGCCCGCCAGCATGATGGCCGGATGTTTCTTTTCCTTCTGCGTTGCAAGTCCAAAGGCGGAGACGATCATGCCGCCGATTCCGCCCGTAGTCAGCGCACCGAAGCCCCGCAGCAGGCGGCGCTTCGGCAGCACCCGGTCAAGCCCGGCGATGCGCTCGCTGATCAGTTCTCCGACACCAAGCCCCATCAGGCCGCCGGGCAGCAGCGCCGCAATATTGAATGTGTTCAACCCGCGCTTCAGGCTATGGAACAGGCAGGCCAGATAGGCGATCCAGCCTGCATTGCCAGGAATGTCATAGGCCCACCAGCGGGCGTCTGAAATTTTGGTCTCATATATGGGTTCTTCCACATTCATGCTTTATCTTCCTTTCTTCCGCACTCGGCGTATATCAGTGTGATCCGCGCCGCCATTTCCTTGCTGAAAGTGACGCACCAGCCATGCTCTTCCAGCCAGGCAAGATATTCCTGTGAAGTCCACTGGTGTTCAAATCTCACGCCTGCCAGACTCAAGATCTCTGACCATATCCGGCCTGCAATTCCGGTCTGATGCTCCACAAAGTTCGGCGCGCATAGCTCTCTCATAGATCGGGGCGTACAGGTCCCAGGTTTTCTTTTTCACGGCTTTCGCTCTCCGTTCGCGATCGTCTCCCAACAGGCTTTGAGCTTCTCAAAAGTCTCGCGGCTGATATCGTACTCAACCCGGCAGGCGGCTGATATCGTACTCAACCCGGCAGGCGTCCTGCTCGGCTGCATCCGCATCTTACCCTCGTCACAAGTCAACAGAACGCAAAGCCTGCGTTAGTCGTGCCTAACCGCAGGCTGATGAAAAAGCCCATCGCACAGATGTCCATGATCGGGTCACTGTACGATGGGCAAGCAAGGCTCGTTAGACACCGCTAACCATTATAGCGGATAGGCCATCGTTTTGCAAGGGCATGCAGTACGATTTTTGTTGTTGCCTGCTATTCACCAAAAACGCTGGAACGACGGCTATGCGATTGCTTCAATACGCCAAATGATATTTCTGCAATCCTAAAGGAGCGCCCAATGGGGTAATACCGGAGAACATGGGACACATAGGCTTTGTCGCCGTAGCCCGACCATCCGTACTGCTCGGCCATCATGTCGGAATACTCAATCGCATTAAGCTCAGAATAACCGCCGTAATTGGACAGTGCCCAGGAGATATAGCCGGAACCGTAGTTATAGCCTTGCAGAGCCAGAGATGTTCTGTCCAGATCAACGGGACTATCCACACCGGCCATGTCGAGGACTTCGGCAAGTGTCTGGACGCCGACCTTGATGGAGTATTCGGGATCGGTGATGCCGCCCGGCTCACGGGGATACTCGGTATTGTATCCACTCTCCGAGCATTGCATGGGGTCGCTGGTCTGGCCTCCGCTTTCCTGCATCATCACGGCGGCAATCAAGTCCTCATATTCGGGGATGCCAAACTCTGCGGTGTACTGCCGGATCAGAGGCCGGTAGCCCTCTACGTCCTCACTGACGGGCACAAAGTTGTCGCGGCCTTTGCCGGTGCTTGTCAGCATGGAGGCCACGCCCATAATCACAACAAAAGGGATCAGGATCAGAATAAGGATGCCCGCTGCATAGATCAGCGTTTCCCGGTTGGGAGTGAGCGCCCTGCTGACTGCAACACTGAGAGCCTTTATGACTTTGTTGCCGGTGCTGACTGTGCCGGTGGTCAGTTCCTTGACCGCTTTCTCACGGGCAGCTTTCCGGCCCTGCTCTTTAATGAGCTGTTTCTTTGCGGTTTTGATTGAGGAAGTATTACGGGGCAGCGCCGTCTGACGCTGCCCCGTAACTGTGATGGGAGATTTTACGCTTTCTCGGACTTCTCGCTTTTGGGGCTGGATGCGTGGTTTTACGCTTTCGGCCTCGTTCTTTACGGTATTGACCGCAGGTGCTTCGCCTTTCTGAAGAAGAGGCGCAGTTTCTTTCTCTCCTTCAAGAAAACTCTGGAGCATCTGCTTTTGAGGCTTATCGGCTCTGGGAGCCGGAGCTTCGGCGTAATTCGTTTCATGGTGAAACGTATTTTTGCTCTGCTCAGCTTTAGTCTGTCGGTACTCTTTGATAGTTTCCCGGCGCATACGCTCCTGGGCTGTTGGCTGCTTGGGAGCCGGTGCTTCAATGTAATCCGTTTCATGGTGAAACGCATTTTTGCTCTGTTCGGCTTTGGCCTGTCGGTATTCCTTGACGGCCTCCCGACGCATACGCTCTTGTGGTGTCGGTGCTTTTGGAGCCAGAGCCTCGGCGTAATCCGTTTCACGGTGAAACGCATTTTTGTTCTGTTCAACTTTGGTCTGCCGGTAGTCTTTGACGGCCTCGCGGCGCATACGCTCTTGCGGTGTTGGTGTTCTGGGAGCTGGAGCCTCGGAGTGTTCCGTTTCACGGTGAAACGCATTTTTGCTCTGCTCGGCTCTGACCTGCTGGTACTCTTTGACTGCTTCCCAGCGCATACGCTCTTGGGGTGTCGGCGCTTTGGGAGTCGGTGCTTCATTGTGGGTATATCGTTTCGGTGCCGGAGCTTCTGCTCTGGATGTATCTGCAATTCGCATGGCGCTGGCAGAAACATCCTTGACCTGATCTGCCTTGGTCTGCCGATACTCTCTAACCATCTCGCGGCGCATACGCTCCTGGGGTGTCGGCGTTTTAGGTGTTGGAGCTTCACGCTGCGTGTAAGTATATGAGGGGCGGGCTTTCGGTTCCGGGGCCTCGCGGTAATCCGTTACACGGTGAAACGGATTATTTTCATGCCGGGGATAGTGGATTATCTCATGCACCGCGCCTGCGGTATAAGATTCCACCTTATCCGTCGCAGAGTATGGTTCCTGCTCCTGCTGAGGAGCTGCGCTATGCTGGGCCTCTTGTACTTGTTTTCTTGCCGCTTCAATCGCCTTATAGCGTCCGGCGCGCCGCATGGCTGCTTTCGGAGTGAGCTTGCTGTCCGACTTCTCCTTGATATGCTTTCCCCGGACAGCCTCTTTCTTTTTCCTCTCCATATCAGCCGCGCCCTGGTGTCGTGTTCATGAGCCTGTAAAGTTCTGTGTCTCGCGGCACGGAGCAGTCAAACGGGATCACAGCGCCAGATACCCGGAGCAGTCCGTGACCCGGCTCTGCGTCAGTGACATAGCCCATCTGTGTATCGGAGATATGAAGCAGATTAGAAAGCTCCGCCCGGTCGGTCGCCGCCTGATTGAACAGCATGAGAAATTCAGAGTTTGCGAACATGAGCCTTGCTGTGTCGGATCGCAGACATTCCTCTATATTCTGAGTAGCTGCTGTCATGATACCGCCGTACTTGCGGAAGCGCTTCCATGCGTTATACAGCATTTCGGCGGAATAGTGGTGACGGAAGTACAGATAGACCTCGTCCAGAAAGACCCAGGTGAATTTCCCGCGCTTTCGGTTTTCCATGACCCGGTTCTGTATGGCCTCCAATGTTACGACAAGCGCCGTCGGGCGCAGGGCTTCGCCCATTTCGTAGAGATCCAGCACAACAATGCGGTTGCTCATGTCCACGTCGGACTGATGGGCAAAGACATTCAAGCTGCCCTCGGTGATCAGCTCGGCGGTGAGGGCCAGCTCCCGTGCCTCCGGCTCCTTTTGCTTGAGGACTTCGTTTCGCCAGTCGGTGAGCAGCGGCGCCGGGGCCTTGCCTTTCAGATAGGGCTTGTAGATGTTGGCGGTGCAGCGGTCAATGATGGACTTGTAGCTGCCCTTGATCGCGCCGTTTGCCATTTGCTGCTCCAGGATGCTGGTGATGAGCCCGGATTTCTGGGCAATCAGGTTTTCGTCATTGAAGCCGAAAACG
>CADAPH010000198.1 GCA_902789745.1 Oscillospiraceae bacterium
AAAAACGTACTGCTGTACGAATTTGCCGGGGGCGAATACATGTTTTGAGCTTTTCTCTGCCGGGCCGCCGGGGGCGTCGGCCCCTACGGTGTTGATATTACTGTGTTCTTGATGAAGGGGACTTTTTTCACAGCCCCTTTAAACAGGGATGTTTTTGCAAATGTATTGACATTGTATTCTGACTGACATATACTATATGCAGAGGTGATCATCATGGCAAGCATCAATATGAGTATTCGCACAGATTCTGAACTGAAGGCGCAGGCGGAAGCGGTTCTGTCACAGCTTGGAATGAATATGAACGGCACGATCAATATGTTTCTGCATCAGATCGTCAGGGATAAGGCTGTCCCGCTGAGCCTGTCTTTGAGCGCTGAGCAGGCTGTTTATGCAGACCTTCTCGCTGCCCAGGCGGATCGGAAGAACGGCTATGTCGGCCGAAATGCGCGCGATGTGCTGGCAGAAATGGATCAAATCATCGCTGATGCAGAAGGAGCGGGAGAATAATGGCCCGCTATACCGTTATCGCCGCAAGCCGTGTCGACAGCCAGCTGATCCGGCATATCCGCTTTCTGGCCAATGTCAGTTTGCCGGCTGCCAGACGTTTTCGTCAGGAGTATTCCGAGATTCTGGATCGTCTGGAGGAAAACCCTTTTCAGTTTCCAGCAGACACGGACCCGAACCTCCCGGAAGATATGTACCGCAAGGCCCTGTTCGCGCACTGCTATAAAGCGCTGTTTACGGTTGAGAACAGGATTGTGTATCTGGATGCCGTAGTGGACTGCCGCCAGAGTACTGCCGCATACGATCTGTAAATACGCTGATTCAAAGCAGCGGGAAAAGGAAAACCCGATCACGATTCCTTTACAAGCTTGCCGGTCATGTGCTCCGGCGTCAGGGCGAGGAGGAGCGTTCCCGGGCCGGATTTTTCGATCTCGTGGGCGATGTACGCCTCATCTTTTGTAAACTTATAGCTGAGCTGACGGGAGATCTCATACACCGTTTCCCGGTCCTCGATCAGCTCTATTCTTCCGAAGACGATCACGCTGCGGATGTGCAGGGCCCAGTCGCCGTCCTCGCGCCAGCCCTGGTCGTAGACACAGAAGGAGACCTTGTCGTGCTGCCTGACGGCGTCGATCCGGTGGCCCTTCTTTCCGCCGTGGAAATAGATCCTGCCGTCGGCTTCGCAGTAATAGTGATTGATCGGCACGCCGTAGGGATAGCCGTCGTCCCCGAGCATGCTCAGCACGCCGCGGGGCTCGTTTTTCAGGATCTCGATGCATTCCGCATCGGTAAGCTGCTGCTTTTTGCGAAGCATTTCACGAAACATAAGCATACCTCATTCATCATTGTTGATATACCCACATACCCATATTATAATTCACGGCGGCGCAAATGTATATATCCAAACCGTACAAAGAATTATGTTATGTGCGTATCGGCTCAACTCGGCTAAATTGTCAGGATCAACACATACAGTGTAAAACCTGCTCCGTAGGGGCCGATGCCTTCATCGGCCCGAAACCTTGAAGCTTGTACCATGTACCAACGTTTCGGGTCGATCTGGGCATTGCGCCCTTTATGGGTGGATCGCCCCCTACGGGTGGATCGACCCTTGCGAAATGGAAAGTTTGACGGTTTTCTGATTAAACCCGATAACCGTTTTTTATTATATGGTTGTCGTCAAAGACAGGTTGAAAAAACGGGACCCCTGCTGTATAATATACACACAAATCCATTTATGAAAAGGAGCAAAAAATATGGCAAATCGCATCGTACTCAATCCCGTATCCTACCATGGCGTCGGCGCCGTCAAGGAGATCGGCGGAGAGCTCTCCCGCCGCGGCTATAAGCGCGCGTTCATCGCCTCCGGCCGCCACGTTGTCAAGTCCGGCGAGATCAAGAAGATCACCGACGTGCTCGACGAAATCGGCGTTCAGTACACCTTCTACACCGACATCAAGCCCAACCCCACCATCGAGAACGTCCAGAACGGCGTCAAGGCATTCAAGGAATTCAATGCCGACTGCATCATCGCCGGGGCGGCGGCTCCGTCATGGACACCTCCAAGGCCATCGGCATCATCGTAAATAACCCCGAGTTCGCCGACGTCCGCTCTCTCGAGGGCGTGGCCCCCACGAAGCAGCACGCGGTCTTCACCATCGCCGTGCCCACCACCGCCGGCACCGCGGCCGAGGTCACCATCAACTACGTCATCACCGACGTGGAGAAGAAGCGCAAGTTCGTCTGCGTCGATGTCAACGACATCCCCGAGGTCGCCGTCGTTGATCCCGAGATGATGTACTCCATGCCGAAGCCCCTCACCGCCGCCACCGGTATGGACGCCCTGACCCACGCCATCGAGGGCTACATCACCAAGGGCCACTGCACCATCTCCGACATGTTCCATCTCGAGGCCATCCACCTGATCGCGAAGAACCTCCGCGCCGCCGTCGAGAACGACAAGGCCGGCCGCGAAGGTATGGCCCTCGGCCAGTATATCGCCGGCATGGGCTTTAGTAACGTCGGCCTCGGCATCGTCCACTCCATGGCCCACGGCCTGAGCGCTCTGTACGATACGCCCCACGGCGTCGCCTGCGCGATCCTGCTGCCCCTCGGCCTTGAGTACAACATGCCCGTCGCGGGCGAGCGCTACCGCGCCATCGGCAGGGCCATGGAGGTCCCCTACATCGACTCCATGAACGATGAGGACGCGGCAAAGGCCACCATCGCCGCCGTCAAGAAGCTCGGCCACGATGTCGGCATCCCCGCCGACCTCAAGGAGATCGTGAAGGATGAGGACGTGCAGTTCCTGTCCGAGTCCGCCTTCGCCGACGCCTGCTGCCCCGGCAACCCCCGCGACACCAGCGTCGAGGAGATCGCCGCCCTCTACCGCAGCCTGATGTAAGTACAAAAACGCCCGCCGACTGCTTAACTTTCAAAGCAGCCGACGGGCGTAAACTATGCGAAGACGCGGCATCCGCGCCATTCCGCTGTCTCTCGTTCCGGGCGCAGACGCTGTGAACCATGGCAGTCTGCCCTTGCCGGGCGGTGGGCGGGTGCATCTTCGTTTTCGGAAAACCGTTTGCGCCTCAGTCAATTCAAAGCGGCGGACGCCGCGCAACAGCTTTCGCAGTCGGCGCTGACGATGCTGAACGTTTTGCATCTTGACTCCTTAGGTTTACTGTGATATTATCAATATCGCAGTAAGCCTTCTATCATTTTGCGGGAAAGGTATTATAGATGAGGAATCTGGAAAAAGATGAGATCGAGATGGCGGCACGGCGGGAAACTATGCTGAAAGAGGGATTCCGTCTGTTCGCGGAGAAAGGCATCGAGGCGGTCACCATGCAGGAGGTCGCCAAAGCCTGCGATCTCGGCATCGCCACGCTGTACCGCTACTTCAATACAAAGCTCGTGTTCGTCATTGCCGTTGGGGCAAAGATGTGGACGGAGTTCTTCGCTGAGATCGAGGCGGAATGCGCCCGCCGCGGGGGCGATATGATGAACGCCGCGGAGGAGCTGGACTTTTATCTCAGTATGTATATCCTGCTCTATCGGGAGCATCGCGATCTGCTCCGCTTTAACCAGAATTTCAACGGCTATATCGTACATGAGCAGGCAGCGGAGGAGCAGCTTCGGGACTATATCCTGTCCGTTGAGCTGTTTGCACGGAAGTTCCACAGGCTCTACGAAAAAGGCCTGCGCGACGGCAGCATCCGCACGGATGAGCCGGAACAGACGATGTTCAACACGACGATGCACATCATGCTGGCCGTTTGCGGCCGCTATGCCCAGGGCGTGATCGTGCATGGCAGTGACCCGGATGATTTGACAAAGGAACTGATGATCCTCAAGCGCATGATCCTGAATACCTACGCAAGGCCGTGATTTTTTCAAGGGCGGAACAGCTCATTCATTTTTGCTTCATAGCAATAGACTGTTTAACACGTATTAAAACCATATACAATGCAGACATTTTGTGGATCGGCGGAATTCATATGATTTTGATTTGGAGAGAATGGGAAGGGGATGGACATGTTTGAAAGATTGAAACAGGAATGGCGTATGCTCAGCCGTTCCATATACACCGGGGAGAGACTTGAGGCGAATCTTCGCGCGCTTGTGGCTGTCAGTATCGTCACGGCGGCGCTGGGTCTGGTGCTGACCGTGTATGACATTGCAAAGGGCGAAACGATCATGACTGTCGCTGCCTTCAACACCTTCCTCGGCGGGCTGGGCTGCGGAATCTGCGCTGGGGTGTTCAAAAAACGG
This sequence comes from Oscillospiraceae bacterium, assembly GCA_902789745.1. GTDB lineage: Bacteria > Bacillota > Clostridia > Oscillospirales > Oscillospiraceae > Limivicinus. Next base: position 4,276 of record CADAPH010000198.1, read on the forward strand.
GAGGCGGCTGCCGTCATTCCCACGGTTTTTTGCGCGATCGTGTTCACGATCTATACCTTCTTCGGTCTGGCCGAGGGGACGGCCATGCTCTGGTCGATCCTGCTGCCCATCGGGATGTGCTATTTTGTCAGTGTCAAGTACGGCATCCTGCTGTCGGTGTACTACACGCTGCTGTATTTCGTCGTATTCTACACCCCGCTCAAAGCGCGTATGTCCATGTATTACACGGACGCTTTTATGGTCCGCTTCCCGCTGCTGTTTGCAAGCCTGACGATTTTTACCGCGATCGCCATGGCGCAGTACCATCGTGTTTCCCTGCTGGAGCAGAGCTACCAGGAGGAACTGAGCCGCGAGGTGGAGAAGCAGACAAAGGTCGCAAACGAGAGAGCGGACAAGCTGGAGACGCTGACCCGTGAGATCGTCCAGACCCTCGCCGTGACGATCGACGCAAAGGATAAATACACAAACGGCCACTCCTTCCGGGTTTCCCGGTATTCCATGGCGCTGGCCCGGAGCCTTGCTTGGAACGAAGACGAGATCAAAATACTGGGAGTCGAAGGGCTGCTGCATGACATCGGCAAAATCGGGGTGCCCGATCTTGTCCTGAACAAGCCGGGACGCCTGACGGACGGCGAGTTTGCCGTCATCAAATCCCACACGACGATCGGTGATGAGATCCTGAACCAATCCGGCAGCCTTCAGGAAGCGGCCCAGGTTGCCCGACATCACCATGAGCGCTATGACGGCAGAGGCTATCCCGACCGGCTCAAGGGCAGTGAGATTCCGCTCCACGCCCG
>CADAPH010000199.1 GCA_902789745.1 Oscillospiraceae bacterium
GGCGCCTCCGCTCGGCTTCTTTTTGGAAAGCGGCACGCTCCGCGCCCTTGCCTCCGTGTCGTCGCCTTCCTCGTAGCCGTCGTAAGGGGCTTCCGGGTCATTGTAACGCCTGGTGAAGGGCTTGCAGATCTCCGTCCTGTGGGCGAAGGCAAAGTCCAGATCGTCCGTCCAGCCGGTGTGCCCGGTAATCACCGCGATCCGGCCCTTCCGCGCGCGGATGTTCTGCTCCAGCCTTTCCAGAGAGCGCACTGCCAGCTTATTGTCCTCCGCCAGGGTGCTGATGAAGCTGTAACCGCCGTCTGCCCCGAACCAGATGGTGTCCCCGGTAAACAGGTATTCATCGTCGATCAGGTAAACCATATGCCCCCAGGTATGGCCTGGGACTAAAATACATTCGATCTTGATGTCGCCGATGGTGAAAACCTCGCCGTCTTTCAAAAGGACCTTTCGATTGTGCATCTTGACCATCGGCAGCTTGTACAGGCCGTGGATCACACGTCGCCGGGTCTCCCCTGTCAGATAGCGGTTTTCGATCTCGCCGATGTAGACCGTGGCATTTTGAAACAGGCGTTCGCTGTCCTCTTCCAGGGCGCCCACGTGGTCGGTGTCCTGATGGGTGATCAAAATATGCCCGATTGAGGCGGGATCGATATCCAGCCACTGCATTTTCTCCTGCAGACGGGCATAGTTGTAGCCCGCGTCGATCATGACGGTGACGCCGTTTTTGGTATAGAAGAAGATGTTTGCCACCCACTCCCGTACGCAGGTCACGCGCGCGTCGATGCGCCCGGTGTTCAGGGGTTTGAAGATTGCCCGCCCCCGGAACATGACGCTCATGGACTTTTTTTGATTATCCGAATCTTTTCTGGCCATCCTTACTTCTCCTCTTTCCTCTCACACGCGGCATATACGTGAAGCCATGTTTTTTACTTGATCCCAACAAGCAGCGCGGAGCCTGAAAGCGTCATCCACGCCGCCTCAAAGGGAGACATGAACATGCCTTTTGTGGTGTCGATCAATTCGACTCTTTTATAGCCCATACGCCGGAGCTTTTCAACGAAGGCTTCCATATCGCCGTACTTCATGCCGGAGAAAATGTCGTGGATGGCAAAGCAGCCGCCTTTTTTGAGCACGCGCAGAGACTCCAGCAGGAGATCCTGACGATTTTGGCTCGGGATATTGTGATAGACGAAATTGCTGACCACAGCGTCAAAGCTCTCATCCGCAAAGCTGATTGAATTATAGTTAGCAACAGCTAATTTGTCAATTGCAAATACGTCCGTCTGCCAGGATGGATTTATAAATTTTTACCTTCGGAACTCTGCGCGCGTGAAAGCCCGTCGCGGGCGCTGTTTGCTTTTTCTGTTTTATGCTGTTTTATGGATAAATCGTATTATGCCGCGGCGGCGCGAATTGCGTTTGCCGCAAAGGCTTCAGGAGCTCTCCGTGCAGAGAGGCGGTCACGGCCGTGTTCTCAGGGTTTTAAAAAGCGTTTCCGGCCTTCTCATCGCCGGGCAGAAAGATGTCGATCGCTCGCTGGATCTCCATCTCCCAGAAGCGCCATTCATGGTTATAGCCCTCCACCTCGCGAAACTCGGCTTTAAGGCCAAGCTCTTCGGCATAGGCTCGAAACGCCCTGAAATGCCGGTACATGACGAAATCCGCCGTACCGCATGAGAAAACCATTCTGGGCGCATCCGTGCGCTTTGCGATCTCCTTTGTCTTGTCCCAGGTATTTTGCGGCGAGCTGAGATAAGCTGCGAGTCCGCCGGCGTTTTGAAGCCTTGCGCGATTGCGCTCACGGTCAAGCGCTGCCCACGGGTTTGGGGCCGGCTCGCCGCTTTCAAGCTCTTCTGCCGCGGGGCGCATATCCTGCGGCACGCAGGACATGCTGTACAGAACGGAAAATTTCTCCGGATAAGCCCATGCATAGGCGATCGCGCCGCGCCCGCCCATGGAAAGCCCGGCGATAAAGTTGTCCTCCCGCTTGTCGCTGGCAGGGAACCAGCCGTATACAAGCGGCATCAATTCCTCTGTGAGATAGTCAAACACCTGATAGCCCGTGCCGAAGCCGGGCCAGTTGGCATAGTCCGTATTCTGCGCGGAGGGCATGACGACGATCAGATTCTTCTCCTCGGCATACAGCTCTACATTGGTTTTTCGCAGCCAATCGCTGTAATCGCCGAAGGTTCCGTGCAGCAGCCACAGGACAGGGTATTTTTTCCCGTTTCCATAGAAGTCTCGCGGCTGAGCTGAGCGTGCGCAGTCCGGCAGGATGATGTTTACATCCGTCGAACCGGAGAGATACTTACTGCTGAAATTCAAATGAACCAACGCCATTTTTTACCCCTACCCTTCATGGACGGTCTTGCCGCCGACGTTTATCGTAAGCGAGGCCCAGGCCGGTCCTCCGGCCGCGTCCTCCACCGTCCAGGAGAATACAGGAGCCTCCATCGCAAAGCCCACGGGCTTCTCCAGATTACAGACGCGGAGATTGCACAGCTTCATGTCATGCCTCCTGTGATTCCAGATGCAGTCCGCCCTCGGTTCCCACCGCATAAAAGACGGGCCGCTCCAGATATTTATCGTTGGGGGTGTGCAGGGTGAACCAGAGAGAGCCGTCCTTTTCCTCAAAGAGCATACCGTGTCCCCCGTTTTCCGGGTAAAGCGGCCTTTCAAGCTGCCTCCAAGGACCGCGGACACTGCCGCTGCATGACTCGGCGATCCCCACCGCGTAGGCCCGCTCGCTCCAGCTTGACCAGGTCATCACAAGTTTCCGGTCTGGCAGCTTCATGACGCAGGGGCCGTCGGTAAAATAGACGTCGCCGTCCATCCCGAATTCTGCCTTGGCAAAGGGGACGGGTCTGGCCCACGGCGCCGCGGCCGCTGAAAAGAGTGTCGTCACCGCGCCCGCCGCCTCTGACAGGTCTTGCGAAAGCGGCACCATGCACATGTCGCCTGTTGGGCTGTCCTCAAAGGAGTGGGAGAAGATCAGATAAGGGTTCCCCTCCTCAAAATATACCGTGCCGTCAATGCAGGACCAGTCCGCCGGGGTCAGGCACCCGCCATACGGGACGAACGGCCCCATCGGAGATGCGGCGCGCAGGACGTAAATTCCCTTCTTCCGATCCGCCGAGCCGAGTGTCGTAATGAGATAGAAAACGCCGTCACGTTCCACGCACTCCGGCGCCCAGTAGGCGCGGTCCGCCCAGAAGCCCGCCGGCCTGTGAAAAATCTCAATGGGCCCCTCCCGGTTTTCCCGGTCGTCGCTTACATAGCAGTCAAAGCCGTCCGCCGCGCCCCAGCAGGTCTCGCTGCGGGTGCCGTAGAGGTAGTATTTCCCCTCATGAAGCAGAACAAAGGGGTCGCGGATATTGATCTCGTTCGTCTTCATGCGCTGCACTCTCAGGTTGGAAAGCCGCCGTTTTCCATCATGATTTCAAAGGCGCTCTTCTCCGGCAGCGGCAGGGCGAAGCGCTTCTCGAGCCACTTGCCCGCAAGCGCCGTCCAGCCGGCGGCGTCGGCAAAGCACTGGCTGCGGGCCTGCGCACTCGCCTGGTCTGCAAGGCCGAGACCGTGGGGTCCCTCCTCAAAGATGTGGATCTCAAAGGGCACCTTCGCGTCCGCGAGCGCCTTCGCCATGAGAAGCGAGTGCTGCACCGGCACAAGCTCGTCCGCCGCCGTGGCCCAGAGGAAGGTGGGCGGCGTGTTCTCCGTCACATGGCGCGAGGGGCTGACGTCCAGTAGCTGCGCCTCCGTCGGGTCCGGGGTGCCGAGAAAGGCGGTATCGGAGGCGTGGAAAAATGCCTGGGCGCCGGGGTCCTGCTTCATTTCAGATTCGTGCTTAAAGACATAATCCGTCAGAGGATAGCCGAGGATCGCCGCCGCGGGGCGCGGATTTGCCGGGTCCTCGTGCCAGCGGGTGGCGTACATGGCGGCGTTGTGGCCGCCGGCTGAGAAGCCGCAGACCGCGATGCGCTCCGTGTCCACGAGCCACGCATCCGCATGTGCGCAGATCAGGCGCATGGCGAGGCCGATATCGTTCATCGGCGCGGGGTGCTGGTCCCGCTCCTTCGGCGGGATGGGCTTCGAGAGATTGGGGAAGGCGCCGCTCTCGCAGTAAGTGGAATAGCGCAGGACGAAGCTGTGGTAACCGAGGCCCGCAAATCGCAGGGCGACGGGCTCGGCCTCCCGGTCGGAGCAGTTGAAGTACCCGCCGCCGGGGCAGATCAGGATCGCCGGACGCTTTTTTCCGGCCATGAGCTCCTGTGAATCCTGTAGGACATAGGCGGTCAGGGTGACATCTTCCCGATCTTCGTACAGACGTATACATTCGATTTTCATG
>CADAPH010000200.1 GCA_902789745.1 Oscillospiraceae bacterium
AGGCCGGAGGACGTGAGACAGGCGCTCTTAAATCTGCGGCATCCGGTCAGCGATACAAGGAAGGGGCTTTATGTCCAGTGCTTCGGGCATTTTGAGGTCTTTTATGACGGCCAACCCGTTCGCTTTCGCCGTACGAAGGTCAAAGAGCTGTTCGCCTACCTGATCGACCGGAGGGGCGCGTCAGTGACCAATACGCAGCTCAGGGCCATCCTCTGGATGGACGAGGTCAGCGAGGACGAAAAGCAGAGAAAGTATTTCGCCCAGCTCATCCATGAACTGCAAAACTGGCTGGAGGAACGTGAGCTCTCCGACATCTTTATACACAGACGGGATTCCTATGCCGTCGCGCCGGAAAAGATCGCCTGCGACTATTATCGCGCCCTCGCCCATGACGCCCGCGCGCTGTCCATGTACCAGGGGGAGTATATGTGCCAGTACGAGTGGTCTGCGTACCGGGACATGACGAACGAGGGACTGCTGAATAAACGCGGGGACACGCCATGAAAATGACAGCAAACAAAAAATCCCTGCTCGTCAGGGTGACGGCCATCGCGCTTGCGCTGGGGGTCGCCGCCATGCTCCTGAGCGGAGCTGTGCTCTACAGGATCTTTCACGAGCGGGCTTTGGCAAACGTGGAAAAGAGGCTGGATGAAGTCTCTGTCTTGCTGTATCCGCTCGTCAAGCATCAGAGCCTTGACTGGCTGCTGTCCTATTGGCAGGAGCACTGGGAGGAAATGGAGCTGCCCCCGTTTCACGACATGGACACATACATGAAATGGGCGGAGGAGCGCAGTGAATTTGAGCGTCTGAATGTCACCGCGCTTACGGCGGAGGCGCTTCGGGAAATGCCTGCGCAGCGCCAGCGCTGTTTTGCGGAATACTGCTACCTTGAAATAATGCTTGCGCTGGCCGTGAATCGCCCTCATACGGACATAGACGCGGTTTCCTGCTTTATTCCGAACGCATCCGGCGAGGGCGCTTTCGCCGTCTTCCAGAGCACGGATGAAGACACGGGCTTTATAGATCAGCGCATGGTTCTGGGCGACGCATGGGACTTTCGCGCGGCGGAGCACCCGGAGGCCATGGCGCTCTATGAGCAGGACTACCCGCTTGAAACCGGGACCGAGGTTTATCGTTCCCCGAAGGACGGAATCGAGTATGCGAGCAAATATTCGCGGATCGGTATCAATCACAGGGCCCTTTTCGCAGTCTCCGTATCCATGCAGGAGATGCGGGAAGAGATCCGGTCGGATGTATGGAGCTTTGAAAAATGGGTCGCCCTGATCATCCTCGCCGCGATCCTGACCATGCTCTATACGATCTATCGGAGCTCGTTGAAGCCGACGCTGACGCTCGCACGGAATATCCGCGCCTATACGCGGGACAAGTCGGCCCAAAAGCTGTCCGACGCTCTGGAGAGCCTGATCGGCCGCGGGGATGAGATCGGCATGCTGGCGGGCGACGTCCGAAATATGGTGGAGCAAAACGAGCTGTATTACCAACAGAAGCTTGAAAACGAAGCACTGACGACAAAGCTCCTGCTGGCGCAGATCAAACCGCATTTTATCTACAACTGTCTGGCGGTCATCCGCTCCTGTATCGACGAGCCGCAGAAAGCGGAGGAGGCCCTGAATCATTTTGCGGGCTTTCTGAGAGGGAGCGTGGACATGCTGGAAGAGACGGCGTGCATCCGGGCGGAGCGGGAATTCAAGACGGTGGACGACTATCTCTACATGCAGAAGCTGCGCTTTGAGGATCGGCTGAGCATCGTAACGGATTACCGGGACAGGAGCTTTTTCATCCCGGCCTTTTCGCTGCAGATGCTGGTGGAAAACGCTGTGGAGCACGGGATCAGCGGTTCCAAAGATTTGCGCGGGATCGTATGGATACGCAGCTTTGAGGAAGACGGCTTCCACGTCGTCGAGGTGGAAGACAACGGGGCCGGGATACCGCCGGAACAGTCTGAGGCACCGGATGAGGAGCAGCGGCTTCACGTCGGGCTCAGAAACGTCGAAAAGCGCCTGGAGCGGATGTGCCGCGGAACGCTCACGCTCCGGAGCATGGAAGGCAAAGGCACTGTGGCGGAGATCCGGGTTCCAAAATAAGAATCAAATGCTCAGGCTGTGTAATAGAGGGTATATAGAATATCAAAACAATGATCCTTCAATATGGCGATCCGTCGTCATATTCACATGAAAGCTTTGGTTTTTCGTACTATGCTGGTGCGCTCATCAATGAAGGGCATTATAACTTGGATTTAACGCATCTTCGCGAAACCCTGAAAAAAACCGGACTGAAAGACCGGTTATCTGCCAGACCGGAAGACGAGAAAGATTTTCTTAATCGACGGCGATGATAATCCAAATTTCAGAACCATTCATCCTAACGCTTTCCAAAGCTCGGGCCTCGCCTCCGTGAATATCCCCGACTCGGTGAAAACGCTGGGCAACTATGCTTTTGATAACTGCAAATCTCTGGCCGCCGTCACAATGACGGGCGATATGGACGCTATCGGCTCTTATGCGTTTCAGAATTGCGGCAATCTGGAGAACGTCACCATGCCGGACACGCTGAAGACGCTGGACAGAAATGCGTTCAATAATGACGACAAACTGTTGGAGGTAACGCTGCCCGCCGGGCTGAATACGATCCCGGATTACGCATTTTACAACTGTGAAGCGCTGACCCATGTGAAGGTGGGCGACGGCACGGTGCTGATTGGACCGTGTGCGTTCGATAGTTGCCGTAACCTTGTATCTGTGGAACTGCCGGAATCCCTGGTGTGCATCGGAATCGGCGCTTTCCGGTACACGGGGCTGACAGATATCGCCATCCCTGACGGGGTGACTGCGATCAACTCGAGTGCGTTCAGCGACTGTGGTCAACTCAGCTCCGTGATTCTGCCGGATTCTGTGGTCAGTCTGGGCGCATCCGCTTTCGGCTTCTGCGTCAACCTGACGGATGTAAAGCTGTCCGCCGGGCTGGTCAGCCTGCCGGAGAGCGTGTTCCAATGCTGCCCCAAGCTCCGCTCCGTCTCCCTGCCGGAGGGACTGCGCGCCATCGGGGCATACGCCTTCCAGGAAGACCGCGCTCTGAACGCCGTGCTGATCC
>CADAPH010000201.1 GCA_902789745.1 Oscillospiraceae bacterium
GTCAAATGTCACGCCCGCCGCCTTCAGCGCGCTGTTGATGCCCGCAAGCGACATGGCACCCGAGCGGCCGTTCTTCTCGTCGTAGCCGTAGCCGCTGACGGAGCCCCCGCCGTGATCCCAGAAAATCAGCTCGTTCCGGTTCGCCGGGAAATTCTCCCCGCACCACTTGACAAAGGACGCGAGCGTCGACGGATCCGTCATGGATCCCGTGCCGGCATTTTCGACGAGGCAGCTGAGGCCTCCGTTCTTGATCTGATAGATCTGATTGACCTTGCTGCTCACGACGCTGTTCTTCCACCGCGCGCAGCCGCCGGTATAGACGATCAGATTGATCTTGCCGAGATTCGCGCTGACCATCTCCTGAAGATCGGACGTGGCCATGCCGCTCCGCGACTCAAGATCCGTGCCGCACATATACACCATAATCGTCACGGTATCCTTGCCGCCGCCGAGAATCCTCGTCCGCTTCTCGCGCGATCCCGTCGCAGCGGTATCCGCGACCACAGGGGCGCTGCTGTTTCCGGCCGCCGGAACAACCGTGTTGCCGGCGCTCTCCGCCGTGATGCTCCCGATCGTGCCGCTCTCTCCCACATACGTCGACGGGTCGCCGCCGAAGAGAGAATTAATGTAAGAATTCAGATCCTCCGCACTCATATAGCCGGAGGCATTTCCGCTCTGGCTGCTCTGGCCGCTCTGCCCGGTCGCGCCTGCATTGCCGCTCACCGAACCGATCGTCCCGCTCGTGCCGACCGCGCCGCCGGTGCTTGTCCCGACCGCATTTCCGGACGTGCCCGTCTGGCCCGCCGCCGGCTGCTGCGTCTGGCTGCTCACGCCCTGATTCCCCGTCTGGCTGTACTGATAAGCCGCGTGGCCCGTGCCATACGTCGGAGACGTATTCTGCTCGGCAGAGCTCCCGCCGCCAAACAGGCCAAACAGACCGCCGCCTCCGCCGAGAAGCACGATTCCGATGATCACAATAAGGATCAGCGGACCCATACCTCCGCCGCTGCGTCTCGGCCCGCTGCCGCCGCTCTGCATGCTGCCACCGCTGTTGCCGCCGCTATTACCACCGCCGCCGCTGCCGCTGCCCGCCTGCATGCTGCCGCCCGGCCGCCCGGCGTGACCACTCGCGGAACCGACCGGACCCGTACCGAGTCCCTGCCCGGTCTTATGAATATCCTTCGCCGTCCCGGTCACCTGCCGCTCTCTGCCCTTCGGTCTCTGCTGATCCATGTCCTGTTCCTCACTTTCTGCCAATTGCTGCTTCTAATCGGCCCTGGTGCCGCCTTATGTGTGTGCCGCCAATTGCTCCTCTTCATCGGCCCTGGCGCCGCCTCTTCTGTGCGCCGCCAATTACTCCTCTTAATCGGCCTTGGCGTCGCCGCATCTGTACGCCGCCAAATGTGCCTCCTAGATCCTCTCCCGGACGCAGCCTCAACAAAATTATATATAATATTCAGACAATCTGCACAAGCCTTAGTACTTCTTGCTCGTCGAAAATCACGTTGTTCCAGAAAAAAACCCTGTTTGAGCGAAGCGAGTCAGGTTTTTTTCGAAGAACCGCCCTTAGTGATTTTCGGCGAGCTTAGAAGTACTTGGCGCGGAAGCCGTCTGAAGATTATATATCATTTTGTCGAGGCGTCCCTTCTTTGTACATTTTAGTACATTTTAATATCGGTATCCTTCGGCACAATAATGATATACGTCCCGTCCCCGCAGTACTTCAAAAGCTTCTTCATCACACTGTTCTTCACGCTCACGCACCCCGCCGTATGCCAGCGGTCATAACTCTTACAGTGAAGAAAAATCGCCGACCCCCTGCCGTAAACCGCCGGATCGATATTAAACCCGATCGCCATCGCATACACATACTGATAATAATCGATCAGATGCTCCCCGGACATCCGGGTGCTGCTCTCCACCCAGGTATTATACGACTCCTCCTCCGCCGACCAGTACGAAGTCGGCGTAATCTGCCGCCACTCCATCGCCGAAACCGCATCCTCCGCCGTGCCGAACGCATGCAGAATCGGAAATGAGCCGATCGGCGTCGTCATGTCCCCGGCGCGCCGGTTCAGCGACATCCCGTTCTTCCCGTATCCGCAGTAAGCCTTCAGCTTCCGCTTCCAGCTGCCGTCAGCCTGCTTGTTCCAAAGCGAGAGCTCATGATCCACAACCACGATGATCTGATCCGTCAGCTGCGCGGTCGCCGTATTCTTCAGGTATTTGGCGATCCTCGCTTTCTGAACCTTCGCAAATGCCTCAGCCGTCGCCGACTTCCTGGCCTTCTCTCCCGTCTTGTACCCGTGCAGGACGTAATACTTCAGGACCTTCTTGTCATTGTCCCCGTAGCGCACCTTAAGCCGCGGGTGCCGTCTGATATAGTAGCTGTAATTATAGACAGGCGCGTAATCGACGCCGGCGTAAACCGTCGGATGCTTCGCCGCCTCCGCGCTCATGCTGCCGCCGGCAAAAACGCTGATCAGAATGAGAACGATCCCGATAAGAAATGCGGGCAGGCGCATCCTTCGCGGCGCCGCGGATGATCCGTTGCTGTTTTTCATTCCGCAGGTACTCCTTATCAACAAATCCGTTTCGAAAATAACATTCAATCGCATTTATTATGCCTGTCTGCCCGTCGAAAATCAAGTGAGCAGGCCAAAGGACTGCTCGCATGTTTCCCCTTTTCATGCTATATTGGTTCCTATGGAAAAAAGAAATGACTTCAAAAACAAAACACAACCGCGCCATTTTCGCATAAAAGGCTCCCTGCCGCTGCTGTTTCTCCTTGCGGCGCTCATGCTGCCTGCGCTGCCGGTCCCGGCCGACACCATCAACTGGTATCAGACCGAGCAGGCCCTCGGCATCAAAAACTGCGTCATCAGCAACGCGGAACTCTCCGCCATTCGCGTCAGCGCCGTTTCCCTTGACAGGAAAAAAGCGACGATCCGCGTCGGCCAGATGACGAAGCTCACCGCCTCTGTATCGCCCTCCTACGCCGCAAATCAAACGGTCAAATGGAAGAGCAGCAACAAAAAAGTCGCCGCGGTGACAAAGAGCGGCTGGGTCAAAGGAAAAAAGAAAGGCAC
>CADAPH010000202.1 GCA_902789745.1 Oscillospiraceae bacterium
TTGAACCGCCTCCTGTTTTTTCATCTCTTCTATATGCCATGCTGCTCATATGCGAACAGTATCGGCAGGCAAGTCTGTATCGAGGATAAGGATCCTTCCTCCACAACCAAATCGGCACTGTATGGATCTATTGCCACACAATGGATAATATGAACATAAAAACAGTGCGGTTTGGTTGCGAGCGGCACACCGGGTTTCGGTGTGCCGCAAATTGTTTTCTCCCATTGCAACAAAGTCAACTGAGATTACGGGTTCTCTTCGCCGGCGAGCATGCGCAGCGCGTCGGGATCGGAAAGCGTGATCTGTCCTCTGCCGAGACGGATCAGAGATTGACGCTCCATGTCTTTCAAAATGCGGGAGACGGCTTCGCGCGTCGAGTTGATCTCGCCGGCCAGCTGTTCGTGGGTGATACGTACGGTCGTGCTGCCGCGTGAAAGGAGCGCTTGTGCGATCCGTTGGTCCAGCCGCGTAAACAGGATTGCCTGCATCTTCAGCATTACGTCGGAAAACCGTTCGCCTAGCTTTTCAAACAGGAAACTGCGTACATGCAGGTTATTCTCCTTGAAATTTGACAGACAGACCGCCGGCACGATCAACAGCGTACAGTCGGAATCCGCGACCATCTGCGTTTCAAATGTGATCTGATTCATCACGCATGATGCAGACAACACGTCCGTGTCTTTTTCGTCGACGCGATAGAGCCGCACCTCCCTGCCTTCGGCGGACAGCATGAACGTGCGGACCGAGCCGGACAGCACACGGATGAGCCCGAGACATTCCTGCTCCTTGGAGTAGATCAGCTCGTCCCTTGCATAGCTTCTGATCTGAGCGCAGGACTGCATGGTTTCCTGTTCGCGCGCCGTCAGCGCTCCCCAGAAAGGGAGCGCCGAAAGCTGCTTTCTGATTTCAGATGAAGAGGTTGACATCGGATTCCTCCGCGTCGCCCAAATACGTGCCGACGCCGCCGATCTCCACGCCGTCGATCAGTTCCTCGGGATGGATACCCATAACGTCCATGCTCATGGAGCAGGCGATGATCTTGACGCCGTTTTCCATTGCCTTCTTCATCATGGTCTCCAGCGAGTCGATGTTCTTGTCCTTCATGATACCCTGCATCATGGCGGTGCCCATGCCGCCCATGTTCATCTTGGACAGCTTGAGCTTCCCTGCACCCCGAGGCAGCATGAACCCGAACATCTTCTCAATCAAAGACTTCTTTACCGGCACCTTTTCCGTCTTGCGAAGGGCAGTCAATCCCCAGAAGGTGAAGAACATGGTCACCGGCCGGCCCATGGCCAAAGCGCCGTTTGCGATGACGAAGCTCGCCAGCACTTTATCCATATCGCCGTCGAACACGATGATGGTCTTGCCCTTCGGCGCAGCGTCGGCCTGCGCTGCCTTCTGCACGGCAGGCGCGTTCGTTCCGCGGCGGATAATGGCGACGTATGCGCCGTCGCGCTCCTCGTTGGAAACCAGCGTGTTGCCGGTGCGCTTGCACCAGGAAGCGATGTCCTTCGCAAAGCCCGGATCGGACGCGGAGACCTCCAGAAGCTCGCCGTCCTTCATCTCTTTGACGGATCTGAACACCTCCATGATCGGGCCGGGGCACTGCATGCCGCAGCAGTCCAGGCGGATCTTGTTCGTAATGGTTGCCTGTTCCACGGAGACCTCCTTCTTAACGTCCGCGATCGGTTCTTCTTCTGGTTCGGGATAGTTGGCCTGATACAGGCGAACGCCGCCCGGGTAGACTTCCGCATTTTTGAATCCGTTCTGATCCAGGATGCGTGCAGCCGTATAGGCGCGGACGCCGATCCCGCAGAACACGATGATGCGCTTTTTAGGATCGAGCTCGTTCATTCTTTCGCGAAGCTTACCGAGCGGGATGTTGATCGCGTTCGGCACGGCGTACGCCATGACCTCCGCCTCCTCGCGCACATCCAGAAGCGTTGCCTCCGGATCGGTCATCGGCGCGTCGTAGGGGGCGATCCTGACGAGCCCCGTGCGGATGTTCTCCGCCACGTACCCCGCCATGTTGACCGGATCCTTCGCTGAGGAGTACGGCGGCGCATAGGCCAGTTCCAGATCCTTGAGATCGGAAGCCGTGCCGCCCAGCCGCATGGTGACGCCGATGGTGTCGATGCGCTTGTCCACGCCTTCGCGGCCCACGATCTGTGCGCCGAATATGCGTCCGGAATCGGGAGCGAACAGGAGCTTCAGCGTCATGGGCGCGGCGCCGGGATAGTAACCCGCATGGGAATTCTGGGTGATGATCAGGCTTTCGTAGTCGGCGCCCTTCTCCATACCGCGCTTTTTGAGCGTCTTCTCGTTAGCGCCGGTGGACGCGACGGTAAGGTCGAAGACCTTGGCGACTGAGGAGCCCTGCGTGCCCTTGTACGTGGAATCCCTGCCCGCCAGCACGTCCGCCACGATCCTGCCCTGCTTGTTGGCAGGACCCGCCAGCGGTACCATGGTGCGGCCTTTGAACACAAAGTCCTCCACCTCGATCACGTCGCCCACGGCGTAGACAGACGGATCATTGGTGCGCATGTGTTCGTCCACGACGTTGAGCTTAAGCCCTGCGTCCCTTGCAAGTGCGCTGTTCGGCCGCACGCCGATGGACAGGATCACCAGATCCGCCGTGAGTTCCGTGCCGCTTTTCAGGGTGACGACCACCTGCTCGCCCTGCTCTTTGAAGCTATCCACGCCGTCGGAAAGGTGCAGCTTCACGCCGTGGCTGCGGATGTTCTCGTGGAGCATCTGCGCCATCTCAAAGTCAACCGGCGCCATGACCTGATCGAGAGCTTCGATAAGCGACACCTGAAGGCCCGCGTGATGCAGGTTCTCCGCCATCTCGAGGCCGATGAACCCGCCGCCGATCACCGCCGCGGTCCTCAGCGTACCGCTCTGCACCATGGCGCGGATCTCGTCCGTGTCGGGCACGGTCCACAGTGTTTTGATCCTCGGGGTATCGATGCCGGGGATGCGCGGACGCAGCGGCGACGAACCGGTTGCGATCACCAGATCGTCGTAGGGTTGCTCGTACGTTTCACCGGTCTCGGTTTTTCGGACGGTGACCATCTTCTTCACGCGGTCGATCTTCGTTACTTCGTTCTGCACGCGCACGTCGATGCGGAACCGTTCCCACATGCGCTCAGGCGTCATCAGGAGGAGCGCACTCCGGTTTTTGATCACGTCGCCCACATGGTACGGCAGGCCGCAGTTTGCATAAGAAATATACGCGCCGCGTTCCAGGATCACGATCTCGCGGTCCGCGTCCAGTCTTCTCAATCGGGCTGCGCAGCTTGCGCCGCCGGCAACGCCGCCGATGATGACGGTTTTTCTCTGTTCGCTCATGGACACCTCCTGATTATCGTATCCAGTTTTCCAGCGCAGCGAGCGGCATAGCGCCGACCGCTGTCTTTTCGAGCTTCCCATCGCGGAACAAAACCAAGGAGGGGATGCTCACGATCCTGTGTTCCATCGCCAGCTCCGGCTCTTCGTCCACATCCACCTTGCCGACCTTGATCTCCGGGTGCTTCTCGGCAAACTGCGCCAGGATCGGCGCGAACATGCGGCAAGGTCCGCACCAGGTCGCCCAGAAATCCAGCAGTACAGGTTTGTCCGACTGCAGGACCTGCGCATTGAAATTATCCTTCGTGATCGTCAGCATTTTCTGATCCTCCTGTTTCAGTATACCCGAAGTGTACCATACAAGTAAACCGTCTTCTGTAACATTGTTACAAATCGCTTTTTTAAATTTTTAGCTGTAGATTGCACGTTTAGGCAAGTCTTGTTATAATGGACGCAATATCGGAAATAAGGAGAGTATTGAATGAGAATTGCTGTGACGTATGAAAACGGCGATGTGTTTCAGCACTTCGGACATACGGAGACGTTCAAGGTTTATGAGGTAAAGGACGGCAGGATCGTTTCTTCCGAGCTGATCGGTTCTGACGGCAGCGGTCATGAAGCGCTTGCCGGACTTCTCAAGGAGCGAAAGATCAACGTTCTGATCTGCGGCGGCATCGGCGGCGGTGCACAGGCTGCTTTGGAGGAAAACGGCGTCGAGCTTTGCGCCGGTGCAAAAGGCAGCGCCGATGAAGCGGTGGAAGCGTTTCTTCGGGGAGAATTGAAAAATACCGGAGCGAACTGTGACCATCACCATGAAGAAGGCCATTCCTGTCACGACGATGGACATGCCTCGTGCGGCGAAGGCGGATGCGCCGGATGCGCCGGTTGTCACACGGAGCCGGAGCTTACGGGTAAAAACGTCGGCAAAAAGGTCCGCACGCATTATCGCGGCACGTTCAACGACGGGACGCAGTTCGATTCCTCGTATGATCGCGGCGAACCGTTGGAGTTTATCTGCGGCATCGGTCAGATGATCAAAGGCTTTGACGCCGCAGTTGCGGATATGGAAGTCGGCGAGATCAAAGAAGTGCATCTCTCCCCCGCCGAAGCGTACGGCGAGTCCGATCCCAACGCGATCTTCTCCGTCGAGATCGCGCGCATGCCGGGCGCAGAGAGCGTTTCGGTCGGACAACGGGTGTATCTGCGAAACGCGTACGGTCAACCGGTGCCGGTCAAGGTCGTCGCAAAGGACGAAACCACGATCACGTTCGACGCCAACCACGAAATGGCGGGCAAGGAACTGAACTTTACGATCGAATTGATCGAAGTATCGGAATAACGACACCTCATAATCAAACAGCACGGACTTTCCGTGCTGTTTTATCGTATTTCTGCGTGATTCAATGACCCCCCGCGTCATGTATTCAGCAGATGCGCATTTACACGAGAAAACCCAGGTTGTTCGCCAAAGAACGAGGCCATCTTCAAATCACCGATAAATATACGCCTTCTCTGTCAAAAGTGCCCTTTCTGCCCAGCAGGAACGGGAATGCTTCATTTGCGTACTCAATGAAAATCTCCCCCGCAACCAAAAAAAGACAGTCCCATCCGGGGCTGTCTTTTGGTTTGGATGCTTGCATTTTTATCCTGCGAAGGAACCCAGGAAGGTGAAGCTGGGCTTGGGGGTGCGGGCCTGGGTGGCGCGATCCACGGCGACGAGGCCGAAGGTCATGGAGAAGCCCTTCTGCCACTCGAAGTTGTCCAGGAGGGACCAGTGGAAGTAACCCCGGATGGGGAGGCCGTCGGCGAGGCAGGCCTGAACGCCGGCGAGGGCTTCCCGGAGAAAGGCCACACGGCGGGTATCGTCGGCGGTGGCGATGCCGTTTTCCGTGACGATCAGGTCCCCGGGGAAGTCCCGGTGGACCTGGCGGAGCACGTGGGCCAGGGCCTGGGGATAAAATTCATACTCCATCTGGGTCAGCTCCGCATCCTTGGGGGCGGGCAGCTGGCCCGCGGGGCCGTAGACGGTGCGGGTGTAGTTCTGGACGCCCAGGAAGTCGTCGCCCTCGATATAGGGGAGATAGTGCCGGAACTCCTCCTCCCAGGCGGCCTCGGCGAAGGCTTCGCCCCC
>CADAPH010000203.1 GCA_902789745.1 Oscillospiraceae bacterium
TTGTCAAGTCTTTTTTTCTGAAATTCTTTCAAAAAATACCTCACACCGTTTCTTTCAGTGCGAGGTATTCTTCTTGTCACCTTATCTTAATGACATTGTCCGGTTTGGACTGTGCCCTGTTTTTTACTGCTCCTGCTTCAATATTTCCGCCTTGTCGAGGATGAACTGCCGCAGCCATGGGCCGGCTTCCTTGTTCTCCAGGGCAAAGTCGATGATCGACTCGAGATAGCCCTTGAGATTGCCGGTGTCGTAGCGTTTGCCCTCGAAATCCACGGCGCACATTTTTTCCCGGCGGCAGAGTACGCGCATACCGTCGGTAAGCTGCACCTCGTTGTTGCGTCCGGGCGGGGTTTTCTCCAGAATGTCAAAGATCGCGGGGCTCAGCACATAGCGGCCCATGATCGCGAAGTCGGAGAGCCGCTCGTAGATGGAAGGCTTCTCGTTCATGTCGCTGATGCGATAAACACGCTCGCCCAGCTGTTCCTCCAGCTTGACGGAAGAATACTTGGTGATCTCCTCGGCGGGGAACTGGCGCACGGCAATGGCGCTGCAGTCGTTCGTCTCCGCCGCATCCACCAACTGCTTGAGTACCGGCGTTTCGCTGAGCATGATATCGTCGCCCAGCAGAATACCGAAGGGCTCGTCCCCGACGAAGCTCTTGGCGCGCCAGATTGCGTGGCCGAGACCCTTGGTCTCCTTCTGACGCAGGAAGTAGACGTCTGCCATGTCCGCCACCTCGCGCACGGTGCGGGCCTCGTCCCGCTTTCCGTCGGCGAGAAGCCGTGCCTCCAGATCGGGGGCGTAGTCAAAATAGTCTTCAATGGGGGATTTGCCGCGGTTGGTGATGATCAGGATCTGCTCGACGCCGGCAGCGACAGCCTCCTCCACGATATACTGGAGCACGGGCTTGTCCACCAGCGGCAGCAACTCCTTCGGGATGCTCTTGGTGTTGGGCAGCAGGCGTGTGCCGAGACCCGCCGCAGGGATGATCGCTTTGCGAACCTTCATGGGACTCTCCTTTCCTCTATTTCCGGTTGATTTTTTCAACAAGCTCGCGGAAGAATTTGAACTTGGGAAGGTGCTTGAGCAAGGGATAGCCGATCAGATACAGCACGCCCGCCTCGCCGAGACCGACGGTCAGGGCGTTGAAGGCGTAGGATTTGAGCGGGCTTTCAAATTCCTGGATCTGATAGCCCCAGGTGAGCACCGAGCCGATGATGACGGCGTTGAACAGCACCGGCATCAGGCAGCCCAGCAGGCGGTTTTTGACCGTGTTGCCCTTTTTGCCGAAATACGCGGTACCGATCTCCGCCATCAGCGTGGCGAGGCCGCCGAACAGGATATCCAGCACGCTGCCCGTGTAGAGATTGGCAAGGATGCAGCCGAGCCAGAGTCCCCAGATCGAGCAGGGAATGAAAAAGGGCATGATGGTGAGGGCCTCGCTCACCCGATACTGGATGGGGCCGTAGCTGATGGGCGCGAGGACAAAAGTCAGTGCCGCATAAGCCGCGGCGAGAATCGCCATATAAGCGAGGCGAAGGGTAGTGTTTTTCTTTTGCATGAGTTTCTCCGTGTCTATTGTTATGCTATCCCCTTCTGGGACGTTTTTAAGCCTCAAAGCGACAGCATCACTTCATTCTCCACTCTCTTTTTAAGACTGTACTCGCACCCGCAGTAGAGCTGGCGGTAGACGTGGTACTGTTCGCACAATTCGATGGATCGGTTTTCCCCGTCGCGTTTCTTAAAATCCGAGGGGAGCCATTTTACACCCGCCGTCCGTGCGATCTCCTCGGCGATGCTGTTGATGCGCACGGCGTCCTTGTGCCGCGAGAGCGTGAGCGTGGTGCAGAAGTAGTCAAAGCTCTTCTCTGCCGCCACTCTTGCAGTCTCCTCCAAGCGCAGGCGAAAGCATTCGGTGCACCTTCTGCCGCCCTCCGGCTCGTCCTCCAGGCCTTTTACGCGTTCATAGTACCGCTCGCTCTGCCAAGACTCGTAGATTACAGGGATATCGGGAAGCCCCATGTCCCGCATAAGCTTGCGCAGTGTCTCGTAGCGCAGGGCAAATTCCGCCTCCGGGTAGATGTTCGGGTTATACCACAGCAGCGTGAGGTCGAAATGCTTCGGCAGAACCTCCAGCACACTGCTCGAGCAGGGGCCGCAGCACACATGCAGCAGCACCCGCGGGCGACTGTCACCGTTTTTTTCAATGATTCGTTCCAGCTCACGCTGGTAATTTCGTCTGTTCATGCAAATATCATAACACATACGGATAAAAAAAGCTACCATATCCCGTGCGGGATGTGATATAATATAAAAAATATTTTACGTTGGAGGCTACCCTATGGACGGCAGAACCAATAAGCAGAATTATTACCTGGACATTGCCGACGCGGTGCTGGAGCGCTCCACCTGCCTCCGGCGCAAATACGGGGCAATCATCGTGCGCAATGATGAGATCATCTCCACCGGCTACAATGGCGCGCCGCGCGGGCGGAAAAACTGCTCCGACCTCGGCGGCTGCATGCGTGAAAAGCTCGGTATCCCGTCCGGAGAGCGCTACGAGCTCTGCCGCTCCGTCCACGCGGAGGCCAATGCCATCATCTCCGCCTCCAGACGGGACATGATCGGGGCCACCATTTATCTCGTCGGCCGCAGTGCCAAAACGAACGAGCTTTTGCCCGACGCGATGAGCTGCTCGATGTGCAAGCGTCAGATCATCAACGCCGGAATTGACAAAGTCGTTATCCGCACAAGCCCGACCGAATACCGCGTCATCCCTGTTTCCGACTGGGTGGAAAACGACGATTCGATTTTCAATCTGATCGGATAAATCTGATTTGACAAAAGCAGCAGCCGCATCCCGATTTGGGATGCGGCTGTCGCCATAAAAAAGAACCCCGGGAATTCTCCCGGAGCTCTTTGTGTTGGCGTTGACCTATCTTTCCAGTCCGTCGCCAGACAAGTATTTTCGGCACTGGTGAGCTTAACTTCTGTGTTCGGAATGGGAACAGGTGGA
>CADAPH010000204.1 GCA_902789745.1 Oscillospiraceae bacterium
ACCATGTTCCGGTAAAAGCACCTTTTTCATGGGCCTCCCGGATGTAGTCCACCATGATTGTTTCTTTATCCATAATTGTCTCCATAAACATCGATTTGTCAGTCTGTTTCTTTCTTCACATACGTGATCTGGATATCGTAGCCCAGCTTGTCGAGCATCTTCACGATAGTCTTGTTCCCGATGCCGTTCTGTTTGTTTAGTTGCTTTTCATCATCAACGTCACGCACTCCACATGCCTTGGGACAACAGCGTGAATAAAATGGCACATATTCACGCTGTTGTCACGACTCTCGGCGTAAAGAATATACCGTTGACCAGTTGAGTCAGGATACCCGGATTTATTTCATTGTCTCGCCAAACTGGAATTTGTAAAATGATGCTTACAGCTTTTTACAGGTGAGATCGTCGTACGCCACACAGCCGTCGCCGAATTTCACTTTGAGCATGCCGCCCTTGCGGCCGAACTCGTTTTCGCCGATGGGATAGAGACGGAAGCGCAGCTCGTCCCCGTCTTCGTCTATGGCCTTCGCGTACAGCTCGCCGTCCTGCATCCAGACCTCGTCGACGATGAAATCGGCGTCCGCGGGATGCTCGTATTTGCCGCAGAAGCTCTCCCACTTCGACTTGTCCGGGTCCTTGATTGCGATATCCTCGATGGCTACGACGGGTTCGGGCTCTTTGCCTCTCGCGATACTCTTCAGACCCTTCTCAAAGGATAAGTACGCTCTAACATCCGCAAAATCGCGGCAGGTCAGGATGACAAGCATCCTGTCCGCGTCGATAAAACGCTCCAACCAGGTGGCAACGCCCGGCATGCCGCCGCTGTGACTGACGATGCGCCCCAGTTCCTCGTCGTGGCCGACGAACCAGCCAAAGCCGTAGCCCAGCCCCTCGTCTTCGTCGTAAACGGCGTCCTCGCCGTTGTTGAGTTTTGCGGGGGTGTACATGAGTTTCTGCTCCTCAAGCGTAAGCACCTTGCCCTCGCGCAGCGCCCTGTCCCAGCGGAGCATATCGAAGATGTTGGTGTACACGTAGTCGTCGCCGTTCAGGCCGTCAAAGGCGACCACGTCGCCGTCCTCGGCGGAGTCCACGTCGGCCACGTATTTGCCGTCCTCGAACACCGTCGCCCGGGCATAATTCTCAAAGGGAATGCCGTCTCTGCGGATGTGGCAGCAGCGGGTGGAGCCCATGCCGGTAGGCTCAAAGATGTTCTTTTGCAGAAAGTCTTCGTAGGGAACGCCGGAGAGCCGCTCCACCAGCAGGGCCAGCAGATTGTAGCCGGTGTTGGAGTAATGCATTCCTTCTCCCGGGGCGAAGTACGGTTTCGCCTCGGTTTCGCAGAGGAAGCGCAGAATCTCGTCGTTGCCTGGAACCCGTTTTTCTTCCTTCCAGATTTTGATGAACCAGTCCGCGTCGTCAAAGTAATCGGGAATGCCGCTGGTATGGGTCAGCAGAAGCCGGATCGTCACGCCCGGATACGAGATCTCCGGGAAGTACTTTGTGATCTCGTCGTCGAGCTCGAGCAGGCCTTCCCGCCGGGCCAGCATGACCGCCGCCGCGGTGAACTGCTTTGTGACCGAAGCCAGCTGAAAGATCGTGTCCTCCGCGATCGGCAGCGTGTTTTCGGGATCCCGGAAGCCGAGAGCTCCTTTGGACACGATCTCGCCCTTTTCCGCATAGAGCCACGCCCCGTTGAAGCTGTCCTTTTTATTCAACTCCCGGGCCAGATTTTGTATCATGGTATTCTTGTCCATATCAATTCTCCTTTTGTTTACAGTTTCCGGAAGGCGTCCCCGTTAGCGGTCATGACGCCGTCTGCGAAGACAAACTCATCGTCCGCCCACATGAGGCCGAAGTGCTTTTCCCCCACGGGGAACAGCTTCAGCTCCAGCGGCTCGCCCTTCCGGCTGATGAATTTGACATATAGATCTGCGCCCTTTCGCAGCACTTCGAAGACCTTGCGATCCTCGGTCTGCCGTTCGTAGCGCCCGCAGAGGACGTCCCAGCCGGACTTATCCGGGTTTGGGATTACCCGGTCGAGGATCTTATCCAGCCAGTAGCAGGGATATTCGTGGCTGAACTCGTAACCCAGCTTTTCCGCCAGATGCACGGAGATCAGGTTCGCCGCGTCCCAGCTGGGGTAGAGACCGTCGTCCAGGCAGGAGAGGATCAGCGCCGCGCCGGCCACGCTCGCCAGCCCCTTGCGCCGATACTCCTCCTCAGTGTCGATCTCGATCTCGATGCCCTCCCGGTACACCGTGTAGCTGGAGGCGGCGGCGACCGGCGACCCGTCCTTCAGGATCGCAAAGCCCCGCCCCAGCTCCAGGAACTCCTCCTTCGATGCAAAATGGCCTACGCAGTCCTCAAATTGCTCGTTCTCCAGAAGGGTGTCATATAGCACGCCGTCGATCCGCCGCAGCTCGTAGCCCGCGGGCAGCGAGGCGACGATCCCTTCCAGATCCTCCCGGTCGAAGCGCGTGTCCTTTCGGATGGCGTAACGCGTCGCCTTGTCGGCGCCTGGCCAGCATTCCTCGATCAGGGCTGCCCAGCCCTCGTCCGGCGGCACCATGCCCACCACGCCCTCGGGCTTAAAGGCGACCAGCTCCCGATCCGGCTCCCCAGCGTAGAAGGAAAAGCAGGCCAGGAAGGCCAGCGCGGAGCGGGGCGCCTCCGGGTCGGTGACATAGATCTTCCCGCCCATCATGCCCTGCAGGCAGGAGCGGATCATGGAGTCCTCCATCCCCGCGAAGACCGGCTCCGCTTTTGCTGTTTCTTTCAACTCATAAATCATGGTCTTCCTCTCTTTTGCAGCAAATATCTTCTCTATTCCTTCGCGTTTTTGTAAATTTCACAGCCGATGTTGTTCATCGCTTCGTCGGCGGCTTCCGTGACGTTGTTGTACATGATGGCAACGCAGATGTCTTTCTTGCGGGAAAAGACCCAGCTGGTCAGAAAACCCCAGTTC
>CADAPH010000205.1 GCA_902789745.1 Oscillospiraceae bacterium
GTTTTCGCCTCTGAACGACGTGGAAATACTTTCGGTGGTAAATTTACCGTCAGCCGCCTTTGCCTTGTTAAAGGTATCTTCTCCAAATTGGAACCCGTTTTCAATTGCCGTTGCGGAGCCTTCACAGAACCAACCGGGAAAACGGTTCCAATCTTTTTCCGAATCAGATGGATCGTAATGAACGGAGGCCATTCCGGTTCTCACATAGTCATCCATCATTGCGTGCATAAACTCATGGGTGATGGTATTTTCGAGCGTTACAAATTCACTTTCGATCGGCACCATTTCGCCGTCCTTGAGCTCATACAGAGAAGCTGCATTCACACAGAAACGATAGAAGTAGACACCTTCGTCATCATAGGCTCCGCCCACATAGGCAAGCGCGCCGTCTTTGTTTCTGTTATCGTCCGCTCTGCTCTCAACATTTTCGTTATAAATGTAAAGTCCGATTTTTGTTCCGATTTCGCCTTTCTCCGCGCCCTCGGCAAATGCCGGGAAGCCATCCAGGAGCGCGGCGACGGCCCGCGGTTCGATGACATTCTTGATCAGATAAACCAGATCCTTCAGATTGTTCTCGCCGATACTCTCAATGGCTTTTTTTGAGCAATGCAGCTCAACTTCCTTGTCAATTGCGGGAGTGCTCGAGGTACCCGAAGAACCCGTATTATCGTACGCGGGATTATAGGAATAAATGACTTTTACCTTATCAAGGTTAAACGTGATATAGGTGATTCCCGCATCTTTATCAACAACAAAGAGCAGATTGTTGGAGCCCAGCAGGTTTTCCAGAAAAGCCGGAAGTTTTATCGCAAAGACTCCGTTTTCATCTGCTTTGACCGTATATCCCTCCGGAACAAAAAACGCGAAGGTCGGAAGATAGCCCTTCCCTGCTTCCGCAATCGTCGCCTCGTTTCCGTTCTGGTCAATCCAGACCACCGGGATTTCCCAGCTTACGCCTTCTGCAGACGCAACGGTTGCCGTCTGGTCCAGCGGCCTCCCCACGATGGGGGCGTCGACGTCCTTCAGTACGAGGCCTGTCAGTTCTTTCATCCCGCTCTGGCCTGCTTCGTCAGCAAAGGCGGGAACCGCTGCCGCAGCTGCGAATGCCAGCATCAGCACCAGTACCAGACTCAGAATGGTTTTCCAGTGTTTCATATCATGGTTCCTCCATTATTTTCATGGGGAGACAGATTCTGTTCCCCATGGATTCGCGAAAATGAGAATGAACAGGCTCAGGCGGCCTTCCAGCAGATGCTGTTGAGATAGTCCGTCAGGGCGGCGCGGTCGTAGTACTGCGCGGGCGTGGGCAGGACGAAGTCCGGGTCCGCGCCGCGGTCGACGTCATAGAAGGCGCCGTTCTTGAGGAAGGACATGCGCCGCGGACCGGAGATGGCAAACGACGTGCCCCAGGCGCTGGAGACGGGCTGCACGACGCAGGCACCGCCGCCGGAGGTGCGGCCCAGGAGGGTCACCTTCCCGGATTCCTTGAGCATGCAGGGCACCAGATTGCCGCCGGAGAAGCTGAAGGGCGAGATGAGGCAGAACAGGTTTTTGTCCGTCACGGCGTCGCTCTCGTCAAACTGCCGGTCGCGGTTGGTGTCGCCCCGGTAGGTGGTCGAGCACATCGCGCCGGTCATGGTGTCGTTCATGCCGATGGCGGCCTCCCCCAGGAACCAGGCGATGGTGAACACCGCGGCGTCCGTCGCGCCGCCGCCGTTGGCGCTCAGGTCAAGGACGATGTTCTCGATGGGGCTGTCCTCGCGGTTGATCATCGCATGGGCCTTCATGATGAGGCCGACGGTGTCGTCGGGCAGGTCTGCGACGTCCTCCGCCCGATAGTAGACATCGGGGTCATCGGTGTTCATGTTGAACGAGTCAAAGCTGATGTAGGCGGTGTTGCCGACCTCCTCATAGCCGGGGATGCCGTCGGGGTATACCGCTGCCCGGGCGTCCATCTGCCGCTGCCGGTGCTCGGCCATACGGGTGCGCGAGAAGCCCTCGGCCTGATAATCGTTCGGGCCGGTCAGATACGAGAAGGCATAAAACTTGCTGTGGTTGTCATCCAGAAAGTCGGTGATCAGGCGATAGATCGCCCCGTCCGCCTGCTTCACTTCCGGACCCCTCAGATAGGCGTCAAAGCCGACTTCATGGAACAGTCCGCCGAAGCTGTCGATGGCGTGGGCTTCCTTCAGGCCGTAGAGGCAGTCCAGCATCACGCACAGCTCGTTAAATCCGAATTCCGTCAGCTCCTCGCTGCGCTCGCCGGCGGGGGCGCTGTAGTAGACATCGGGGCAGGCTCTCAGATCCCCGGAAAAGATCACGCTTTGCCCGTTGAAGTAAAAGCTCTGGGCCAGGTTCGGCGCGGTGAAGAAATCCGAGACCGTCTGCAGCGGGATCAGGTACAGGCCGTCCTGCCGGACAAGGTCAATGCCGTAGTCCCCCAGACGGATTTCCACGGCGTCGCCGAAGCGCTCGAAGGATTTCGTGCCGACCTTCTGCAGGACCGCAGGTTCGCCGTTGTCGTTGAAGCCTTTGGACATGGTCAGATCCAGGATGTTGGGGGCCACGGGCAGCATGCAGAACAGGTTATAGTCCTGAAACCACAGGACGCTGCTGTCAAAATCGATGGTCATCGGGACCTCCGCGGAGTAGGCTTCGTTCGTCCTCGTGATCGTTACGACGGCGTCCTCCGCAGATACCGCAAACTCGCTTGCGAAGAACATCCGCAGCAGCGTGACCAGGTCGTTGACCTCCATATAGGGCAGGTCGCCGACGCCGTCCAGGAAGTAGAGCTTCATCTCCATGCCCGTGTTCATGCTGTTGGCGTAAAGGGGGAACGCGCCGTCGCTGATCTCATGCGTCCCGGCGGCAAAGGCCGCTGCGCTGAGCGTCAGCAGCAGCGTCAGCGTCAGCAGCAGGCACACAAGCTTCTTCGCCGGATGCTTTCTATAATTGGATGTCGTGATCCCGAGTCCTCCTGAATTTGGATAATATTGGGGTTAGTCGGCATGATAGGACCGCTCGACTTCAGATTGCTGCCGTTGCGCGGAATTGGAGCTGAACCCTCGCCTGCAGATTACCGCGCCGCGCTTCTTGTTGGGGTGCGGGTTCTCCTCTCCCTCTTGTTAGCGCCCGCAGGATCTTATTGAGGGGCAGAGACTCTCACTTGGCGCGCACACTGCAGCCCTCCCGGGGAGCATAGCGACGCGCGGGAAGCGTGCGGCGAACCAAGCTTTGCTGCGCCCGACTTCAGATTGCTGCCGTTGCGCTGATTTGCATAATTATTACATCATCATTGCAACAATATGCAAAAAGCGCTCAAAAACGTCTCAAAAGCTATTTTGTAAACAAATTGTAAATTCACCAAAACGTGCCGCGGGCAGGCTCCGAACGCCCCGGATCAGGGCTTTTTCTGAAACTGCAGGCTTCCCCTTGTCGGCTCCGCCCAGCTGTAGCTGCTCATGTATTCGTCGCTGAATTCCCGGATCGCCTTCCTGTCCTCCTTCTCCAGCAGCCGGTAATAATCGCAGTCCAGCATGGCGGGACGAATGGCGACACGCGCGCCGTCCCGGATCAGGACATCCTGCATGCCGATGCTCGCCGTCCCGGATCAGGACATCCTGCATGCCGATTTTCCCGAGGGTCGAGCGCAGGTCAGAGAGGAAGTTCCGGATCCGATGCTTCGCCTTATCCATGTCGTCCGCATCCCCCCACAGCATGAGGATCATCTCTTCCGCCGTGATGCCCTCGCCTCTCCGGTCGACAAGCATGGCCAGCACTTCCTTTGTCTGCCGCCGCGCAAACTTCAGCGCTTCTCCCTTCCAGAAGACCTCAAACCTGCCGAAGCAGCGGACCTCCAGCCTGTTCAGTTCCTTTCTTTCCTTCTGCAGTTCATGAAGCTCCGTCAGCACATCCTCCGGCGTCAGCGGGCTGATGATATAGTTCTTCGCCCGTACCCCGAAAGCGTCCAGCGCATACTGCGGCGTGTCCACTACAAAGACCATGGCCGTG
>CADAPH010000206.1 GCA_902789745.1 Oscillospiraceae bacterium
CGGCCTGTGGAGCGGCACGGTCACGCTCGACGACGGCGAGGTCCTGCGCTTCGAGAACCAGTACGCCTTCTGCGAGTACGTCGAAAACCGCTGGTGAGCGGTTGACAAAGCGCAGCGCGGAGATTACAATATACATAACTGATTAACAGCTTTAATTAATACGCTTTCCCGCAGCGGAAAGCGTTTTCCGGAGGTTCTGCGATGCTGAACTGGCAAAGCGAGGGCGGCGTCCTGTCGCTCGTCTGGAACGGCCGCACCCTGCTGACGAGCTCGGCGGAGCGGCCCTTCGTCACGGCGGTCAAGCGCGAAAAGACCTACACGGCCTCGCGCGGCACGGTCAAGACCGAGGTCACGGAGACCGCGCGCGTCCCGCTGACAAATGCCCGCGAGGAGGGCGGCGCAATGCTCTTTTCCGACGGGGAGCACGTCGTCGCGGTGCGCGCGTGGGAGCGCGCGGGCGGCGCGACGCTGCACCTCAAGGGCGAGGACGGCTGGGCGTACGAGTTCTGTCTGCCCGCCGACGAGGACGAGGCCGTCTTCGGCGGGGGTGAGCAGTACCGCAAGGTCAACCTCCGCGGCGAGCAGGTCGTGAACTTCGTCTCCGAGCACATCAAGGCCTCGACCATCGTGGAAAAGGCCCTGCTGCCGAGAGCGCTCTACCGCGAGAAAAAGCACAGCGAGATCGGCAGCTACGCGCCGATGCCCGTCTTCGTCACCGACCGGCGGCGTCTGATCCTCTTCGACACCACGGCCGACGGGCGCTCGGACTTCACGGCGGAGGACCGTTTTTCCTTCGCCTTCGATGCCTGCCCGGAGAGCCTGACGCTCCTGCACGGCGAGAGCTATGAGGAGCTGTCGCGCCTGCTGACGCTGCTGTACCCGAACCGGCAATACATTCCCGGCTGGTGCCACGAGGGCATGATCCTCTCAATCCAGGGCGGCACGCAGACCGTGCTCGACAAGTGCTTTGCCATGCTCGACGCCGGGGCGAAGATAAGCGGCGTGTGGAGCCAGGACTGGTCGGGCGAGAAGCGCACCGTCATGGGCAAGCAGGTCAACTGGAACTGGGAGGTCGACGAGGCGCTCTATCCCGAGCTGCGCGGGGCGATCGAAAAGCTCAGCGGGAAAAGGGCTGGCTGATCACGAAGCAGGACGGCGGCGTCTACCATATCAAGTCCACGACCTTCGACGCGGGCATGCTCGACCTCACCAACCCCGAGGCCGTGCGCTACATCAAAGAGGTCCTGATCGGGCGGAACATGCTCGCGCTCGGGATGTCCGGGTGGATGGCCGATTTCGGCGAATACCTGCCGGTCGACTGCGTTCTGCACGACGGCGATCCGGCGAAGCTGCACAACGCCTGGCCGGTGCTCTGGGCGAAGATCAACCGCGAGGCCATCGAGGAGTACGGCGCGAAGGACGTGCTGTTCTTCACGCGCTCGGGCTACCTCGGCGTGCAGAGCTGGGCCCCGATCCTCTGGAACGGCGATCAGCACACCGACCGCAGCCGCGACTACGGCATGCCCTGTGTGATGCCCGCGAGCTTCTCGCTGGCCTTCTCGGGCGTGACGATGGTCCACTGCGACATCGGCGGCTTCTTCTCCTTCGGCAAGATGAAGCGCGACGGCGAGCTCTTCACCCGCTGGATGGAGATGGGGGCCTTCTCCCTGCTCATGCGCAGCCATGAGTCGATCCGGCCCTGGGCCAACGCCCAGTTTGACGCCGAAGGCGTTCTGGAGCACACCGTGCGCCTGACGAAGCTCCACGCGGCCCTGCGCCCCTATCTCGAGCACGTGGCCGCCGAGGCAGGGGAGGGCGTCCCTGCCCTGCGCCCGGACTTCTGGACGGCCGAGGACTACGGCGACAGCCGCGACCCCTACGCCTACTTCCTCGGGGACGAGCTCTTCGTCTGCCCGGTGATCAAAAAGGGCGCGAAGAAGCGCCGCGTTTTCCTCCCGGAGGGCGATTGGGTGCATCTCTGGAGCGGGAAGCGCTTCAAGGGCGAGCGCCGGTATACCGTGGACGCGCCGCTCGGACAGATTCCCGTGTTCTACCGCAGGGACGGCGCGTATGCAGAGCTTTTCCGCGAAGCCGCGGATACTATACAATAAGGAGAGAGGAACATGGACAACTCCTACATTTCCCGCACCAGCGGCATCCGGGCGAAGGACAAGTTCGGCTACGCGATGGGCGATCTGGCCTCCTGTCTGGTGTTCGGCCTGACGCAGAGCGTGCTGAACAAGTACTACACCGACGTGCTGGAGATCAGCGTGCTGAGCGTCATGATCATGACCATCATCGCCCGTGTCTGGGACGCGGTCAACGACCCGATCTGGGGCCGCCTCATCGACGGGGCGAAGAAGTACCCCGACGGGCGCTACCGCCACTGGATCAAGGTTTTCGCGGTGCCGACGGCGCTGGCCGCGGTGCTGATGTTCCTGGACGTGCGCGGCTTCTCGCAGAGCGGGCGCGTTAAGTGGATCTACTTCACCTACATCCTCTTCGGCATGCTCTACACCTGCATCAACATCCCCTACGGGTCTCTGGCGCAGGTCATCACCTCGGACGACAAGGAGCGCTCGTCCCTGTCGGTCTTCCGCTCGATCGGCTCGACCTTCGGCGCGATGCCCGCGATGGCGCTGGCTTCGATGTGCTACGTCAAGCTGGCCGACGGCAGGAAGGTCATGGACCACACGCGCGTCTTCGTCGGCGCCTGCGTGATCGCCGCGCTGAGCATCGTCTTCTACTTCCTCTGCTACCGCTGGAGCAGGGAGCGCGTGGACACCAATCCCGCCCCGCGCGAGAAGGGCCAGACCGCGAAGGTCATCAAGACCCTGCTCAAAAGCCGCCCCTTCATGGCCGTCTCGGTCGCGAGCATGCTCTTCCTCGCCGCGCAGATGTTCGGGCAGGGCTACAACACCTACCTGTTCCACCACTACTTCAACAAGCCCGGCCTGACCATGCTGCCCACCGTGTTCCAGTACCTGCCCGTGGCGGTCATCATGTTCTTCGCCACCCGCCTCGGCAACCGCTTCGGCCGGCGCGAGGTCTGCTCCTGGGGGATCCTGCTGGCGGCGGCCTTCTATCTGGCCCTGTTCGTGCTGGCCATCTTCGGCATCACCCCGGTGTGGATGTACCTCGCCGCAAGTCTGATGAGCGGCATCGGCACGGCCTTCATCTTCCTGCTGGTCTGGGTGCTCGCCACCGACGCCATCGACTACAACAAGGTCACCTACGGCCTCAACGACGAGGCGACCTCCTACGCCTTCTACACCTTCATGCGCAAGCTCGGCACCACGGTCGCCACCATCCTCATCAACGTCCCGCTGCTGCGCATCGGCTACAACGGCAGCGAGCTCAGGACCGAGGGCCTCAGCCAGTCTGCGCTCAGGACCATGTACAACTTCTCCGTCATGATCCCGGCGGTCCTCTTCCTGCTGGTGTATCTGGCGCTGCGCTTCTGGTATCCGCTGTCCAAAAAGCGCGTCGAGGAGCTGCAGCTTCAGAAGGAGGCCATGCTCCGCGCCCAGAGCGAGGGCTGATCCCCCATAGAAAAACACACAGGGCCTCGTCTTCCAACGAGACCCTGTCAGACTGTCGACAAAGTACCCTCACCGTGTCATCTCGACCGAGCGAAGCGAGCGGAGAGATCTATAAAGTGTGGTTTTCCAACGGATTAGATCTCTCGACTCCGGCTTCGCCTCCGCTCGAGATGACATATAACGGGGTTTATCCAAACACAGGGCCCTGTCGGAAGACAGGGCCCTGTGTTTTGTTATGAAAACAATATTATGTAAATCTACCTGCTCTCGATCTCGAACACCGTATAGCCGCAGGCGTTGAGGATGACGGTGTCGTCGCGGTCGATGCGGCGGGGGATGTTGTAGCCGTAATTCCGGTGCACGTGCCCGTG
>CADAPH010000207.1 GCA_902789745.1 Oscillospiraceae bacterium
CCATTCTGATCCAGCCGGGCAGGGACATGGTCACGCTGATGACCTGCCATCCCCCGAACACCGGCGGACGTTACCGGTATCTTGTGTACTGCGAGAGAATGATAGAAAGCCTAGAACAATCCTGACGAAAGGACGATAATCCTTATGAAGGCTGCAAAAATGGAGACCCGGCCGTGCTTCTCCCTGATGAAGCAAACGGATATTCAAAGCGTATACCATATGCAGATGCCGCGCTGGCTCTTCTCTGATACGCGATACCGCGAGATAAGTCTGGACGCGAAGGTCGCCTATACCTTTCTTCTCAACCGTTTCCAGCTCAGCCGCATGAACGGGTGGGTAAATGAGTTCGGAGAGGTCTTCGTCGTCTTTCCACGCAGAGAGATGGCGAAGGAATTGCGTGTGGGAGAGAAGCGTGTGACCGCGGCGTTCAAGGAACTGTCCAAGCATGGCCTGATCTGGGAGAAGCGCTGCGGCCTCTGCGCGGCCAATCAGATCTATCTTGCCCTCGTTCATCCGGAGGATGATCCCGATTACGATTGCGCCCCTTTCATGCAGAGGAACACCGGCGGTTCAGGCCCCGTCGATTCGACGCTTCCGGAAGCGTCAAATCCGCGGTTCCGGAACCGTCAAAACGGCGGTTCCGGAGATGTCGGGCCCGCCGTTCCGGAGCCGCCGAAAGCGCCGCCAAGTAAGAAAGAAAGTAATAATACTTACCGGAGTCAGAAAGAAGTCAGTCAGTCTATCCCGCGCGCGAGAGACGACGGACTGACAGACGCTGACGAAAAAGAGCTCACGGAGATTTTGGATTCCTGTGAGCTTAATTACTTCCCAGCCGATACGGCGAGGGTGTTTGAGAACGTGATCGAGAGGCTTTTCTACTCTGAGAGCTTTCGCGTCGGAAATGCGATCCTCCCACGATCTCGCGTTCGATCCCGGCTGCATCTGCTGAATGAAATGATATTGCGAGACGTGGAGCAAAAGATAGCGGAGAACACGGAGAGGCCGATCCGAAACACGACGGCCTATCTCATGTCGCTGATCTTTAATTCCATTGCTGAGAGCGAGAGTGATCTCCTGGTCGATCCGTATCTGAACAAGCTCCGCGCCTCGCCCTAAGGAGGAAACAAAATGCTTTTGTCGCTGAAACAGCGATACGTTGTCGATGTTCTGGATAAGCTCAGCTGCATCCGCCGCGATCAGCTCTATATCCTGACGCGCGACGCCTTCAAAACGGAAGACTATACGCTGACGGAAAGTCAAATGGACGCGGCTCTTAAAAATCTGCCCCATCTGGTTAGCGGCATTCGCGCCGAAAACGAGCTTGTGCGTTATGAGAGCGCCGTGCCGGACACACTCCGCCTGGAAGCGATCGACGTGATGCTGGAGCTCTCCAATGGTTATCCCATCAAATTCTGTGCGGTCCGAGATGCCACACTTCTCCTGCGCTTTTCCCTGGGCTGCGATCCGCCGCGCCAGTATACTGTGGCCTGTTATTCCGAGTCCGCAGCGTTTCTGAACGAGCAGCGGAATATAGTCTGGATCTCGGAGCAGACACTGTCGCCGGAGTCTATTACTCTGGCAAGCCATCAATTCTACGCCCAGCGCCGGGAGGATGGGTCGCACCGCTTTTTCGGCGCGGGCAAATCTTGATATAGGAGGAAACAATGCCAAGGAAAAAAACAATTCCCGAGGAGGAACATTCTGCCGTACAGGAGTCCGTCCCCGTGGAAGTCGTTGTCCCTGAAAAAGCAGCGACTCCCGAAGAATCGCCGCTGCGGCAGTTCTTTTCGCTTAACTTCAACGAGCTCGACCGTGATCTGAAGGAGGACGAACGCGCGGAATGGAACGCCATCTATGCGTCTTTCCGCAGCAGGAGCGCGCTTTCCGGTAAGATCATTGGCGTAGATCGCTTCAGCAACGATTATGGGAACGGGAACATCGAGGACGTTTTCTGCGCCATCGTGATCCCTCACCGGGTACGCATCGTGATCCCGGCCACAGAGATGTGGATGGATGATGCGCCGCCCGATTTCGTGTTCCGTGGAATGGTTGGCGCGAGGATCGAGTTCGTCATCACCCAGGTCGAGCGTGAGGCGGGCTTTGCCATTGCGTCCCGCCGTGAGGCCATGCGCAACCGGCGCTATTACTTCTCCCACCGGCGCGAGCTCTCCCGCGAGGGCGCAATGGCCAAGTGTCAGGTTTTGTCGGTTGGGCCGAGGCGCTGCACGGTCGAGTGTAATGGGTATGACCTCAACGTCACCCAGCGCGATCTGAGCTATACCGCGATTTCCGATCTCCGTACGGTGTACCATCCGGGAGATGAGCTGGACTGCGTGGTAAAGCATTACGACGCAGAGGCGGCGAAGCTGGAGATTTCCGTGAAGGAAACGAAGTCCAATCCCTACGACGGCGCGATCTTCCGCCACCCGGTCGGAAGCCGGCGTCAGGCAGTCATCTCTGGCAAGTATGGAGGCGGAGTTTTCTGCAATTTACCGGATGGAACGGTATGCATGTGCAACTACTCGCACCACTTCAGCGATGCCGATTTCAGGATCGGAGACATCGTCATTCTGCTTGTCCAGCGGTACGACGACGAAAAGAAACAGATGTACGGAAAAATCTTATCCAAGTGGTAACACCGGCGGCCGGAGGCAAAACCTCCGGCCGTGTTTTGTTGTCAACGCTTTTATTTCCGCTATACTGTGTTACAGGCAAATCTTTATCATTTTTCAAGGTGTCAAATCTCTTTTTTGCACGCCTCCGCCGGCACTTTTCAGGAGCGCCTCAAAGCGAAAGACACGGTCATGCATCCTCGATGCACAGCCGTGTCTTTCGTCTGTTGTACGCCCTGGGATTCGGGGGCCTGCGCGTAACGGGGCTCATGCCCCAGCTTACGCGGCGCTCCGCGTCCCGGGCCTTGCG
>CADAPH010000208.1 GCA_902789745.1 Oscillospiraceae bacterium
CTTTTCCATGGATGCCTCTCCGCCATCGTGGTCGATCACCCGGCTGGTGCGTTCGCTGGTCACGGCAGAAAGCGTCTCATCGATGATTCCATCAAGCGTGTCCGCCGTAGATTCCACGCCGCCGGTGAGCGGATAGCAGCCCAGGGTTCGGAAGCGGATACTTTTAAGCTCCGGCCTCTCGCCCGGCAGAAAGGGAAAGCGGTCGTCGTCTACCATGATAATGTTACCGTCACGGTATACGACCGGGCGCTGTGCCGCATAATACAGCGGGACGATCTCGATGCTTTCCCGGCGGATGTACTGCCAGATATCCTTTTCCGTCCAGTTGGAAATAGGGAACACGCGTATACTCTCCCCTTTGTATATTCGGGTGTTATAAAGCTTCCACATCTCTGGACGCTGGTTTTTCGGATCCCACGCCTGCTCACGATTCCGGAAGGAGAAAATGCGCTCCTTGGCCCTGGATTTCTCCTCGTCCCTCCGGCCGCCGCCGAAGGCTGCCGTGAAGCCGTACTTCGTCAGCGCCTGCTTGAGGGCCTGCGTCTTCATAATGTCTGTATATACCGATCCGTGGTCAAAGGGATTGATGCCCTGCTTCACTCCTTCCTCGTTCATGTACACCAACATATTCAGCCCGTATTTCTCCGCTGTTTTGTCCCGGAAAGTAATCATTTCACGAAATTTCCAGCCGGTATCGATATGAAGAAACGGAAACGGTGGTTTTTCCGGCCAGAAGGCCTTCAGCGCCAGATGCAGCAGTACAGAGCTGTCCTTACCAATGGAGTAGAGCATCACCGGCTTTTCACATTCCGCCGCCACTTCCCGCAGAATATAGATTGCCTCCGCCTCCAGCTTATCAAGATGGGATAGTTCCTTCATTTTCAGTCTCTCCTAATACTTGTTTGATTCGTTGCGATCCACCGTGATGGTAAAGGTTTCCCCTCCGGGGCGGGTGATGATCCAATGCGTCAGATTTCCTTCCTGCAAGGTCTGCATACGACTTCCCTGACCACCGATATCTGCTCCCAGGAAATAGGAAATCGCACCATGACGGCACTCTTTCAGGCAGGAAGCACAACCCCAGCACTCCTCCGGATGTCTCAGATATGCTGTGCCGTCCACCGCCTGCCTGATCAGATTACCGGGACAAATCTCCCTGCACGCGCCGCAGCGGATGCATCTATCCCTGTCAATGCGTATGCTCATATTCTCCCTCCCTTACCAAAGCTCTGGTAAAGACTTCCAAATGTCCGTCGAGCCATTTTGAATTTACATAACATTCGTACTTGCCGCTCTGTTCAGGGTGATCGGTATTCACTGCAAAGCCCGGCCATCGGGTCTCCTTACGAGCGCGGAGATGAGCGATGAGTACCTTGCACACCGTAAGCCGCTCCCGCAGCTCATAAATATGAACGAGCGTATCCATGTCGGGGCCTGTCAGTGCCTCCGCAAGGCCGGTCAACCGGTCAATGTACCTGCCTGCCAGCGCCAACTGCCCGGTATTGTAACGATAAGCGTTTTTGATTCCTCCGGCGTACTCGTCCATGACCTTCTGCATGGCTTCCTCTATGGCAAACACATCATACGGCTCCGACGGAGCATCGGACAGCCTGCGTTCGTAGTCAAGAAATATCTTCTCTGCCTTGGCGCGAACGATCGCATCCTCCGCAGGAGGTATGTTTTTCATATCGTTCAGGATCGTCGCTGCCGCGATAGCGCCTTCCGCCAGCGCTCCCGTAACAAATTTTTTCGGAGCACCGCCGGACACATCCCCTGCTGCATACAGATTCTGGAGTGTCGTACGCCGCCGTGTGTCCACCCAATATCCACTGCCTGTGTGTCCGCCCACAATATAAGGTTCCGTCCCCTCGATCTCCACGTTCTGCTCCGAGGGGAGTCTTCCACTCTCAATCCACTTCAGAGTCTGGCTTGGTGCCATGTTCAAATAGGCCTTCAGGAGCTCCTCATCCTGCTCAGGAGTGATTCCCTCTGTTCGGAGGTAGCAAGGGCCGCGTCCCTCGTGGGTCTCGTTTGTGGTACCGTAAGCCCGTCCGGAAGTAGACAGGCCATATCGTTTTTCATAGATCTCTCCGCAGGCGTTTACTTCCCGCGCACCAACGCCTAAGGCGATGGTGCCCGTGGGGGCGATCGTATCTTTGCATCGCTGAGCAACAAATCGCATCTCGAAGCAGGTCATCTCCGCACCGGCCCGGATGCCCATGGCGTAACCCGCTCCCGTATTAAAGGGCGGATACCACATCTTGTGCCGTGAAAAGCCTATCCCGTATACGATCTCCTCTTCCACGCTGAAACCGGCTGCGCCGAAAACGCGCCCTTCCTCAGTCAGATAATCTGTGATCATTACGTGGTTCAGCACTTCGATATTCCCATAGCGCCCCACTTCGGCGGCCAGAAGGGGTTTGATGTTCTCGCCGTTGATCTTAATATTCTGCCTGCCCCGCGTCACATATTTCCCGCTTTCATCCTTCAAGATCACAAGTCCCATCCGTTCCAGATCTGCTGCGGTCTCGTTGAAGCCTTCCGCCATGGAAAGCACCAGATCGTCCCGAATGATTTTCTCCGCGTCCCAGCGGACGAATTCGAGATAGTCACGAGTGGTCTGTCCCTCCGTTATATAGGCGTTGAGCGCGTTCACGCCCGCCGCCAGGCAGCCGGAACGTTTGATATTTGCCTTTTCGGCGATCAATATGCGTAAGTCCCGGGCTTTTCGCGCCGCTGTAATGGCGGCATAACATCCCGCCGTACCTCCTCCGATAATAAGGAGGTCTGTTGTTATATATTTTCTTTTCATAAGATCAGATAATGACACTCTCTTCCCTAAGTGACTGGTTATATCTCATTGTCACTTTCGCTCCATCGATCACGAACAGACGATGAATGAACACATTCACGGCCTCTCCCACCTTAATATCCGGATCATTGATGCTGCGTATGGCGGAAAGAAGATTCTCATGGAGCCGGACTCGAATCTCCAGGTTGCTGCCCCGGAAGATGATGTCTTCCACTACACCCTCCTCGGCTGATTCTGAATACTGAACGTTTTCGCCTTTTTTAAAGATGCTGATGAACTCGGGGCGCAGGATTGCCGTGCTGCCCCTTCCGCTCTCCTCAAAGTTCCGGAATCTGTCATAGTTCTTCACCGGAACAGAGTTGCCTATAAAACGCACGACAAAAGGCGTGGCGGGATCGGTGTACAACTCCTGCGGTGTGCCGGCCTGCTCCACCCGTCCAAGATTCGTCACGATGATTTCATCCGCCACCTCAATAGCCTCATTCTGATCGTGCGTCACGAAGATACTGGTGATGCCGATCCGGGTGATCATATCGCGCAGCCAGGTGCGAAGTTCCAGGCGCACTTTGGCGTCGATGGCCGCAAAGGGTTCGTCCAGCAGCAGGATCTGCGGATTGGGCGCCAGTGCACGGGCAAAGGCCACACGCTGGCGCTGGCCGCCGGACAGCTGGCTTGGATAGCGTTTTTCCAGTCCCTCGCAGCCTATGAGCTTCATGAGCTCCGACACTCGCTCTTTGATCTCACTCTCCGGCGTTTTCTTGACGCGCAGTCCGAAGGCGATATTGTCATATACCGTCATATATCGGAACAGCGCATAGCTCTGGAATACGAAGCCGATCCCGCGGTCACTCCCCGGAACGTCATTGACGACCTTGCCGTCAATGAGGATCTCGCCGTCGTCGGGATGCTCCAGTCCCGCGATCATACGCAGGATCGTAGTCTTGCCGGAACCGGAGGGTCCTAACAGTGCCACCAGTTTTCCCTTGGGGATGCGGATATTGATGTCCTTTGACGCGTGAAAATCGCCGTAATGTTTGTTGATATGCCGCAGTTCGACATAGCTTGTATTCTCACTCATGATTCGTTCCTCACTTATGGATATCCAGATCCTTCTGCCCCCGATGCTCCAGCAGCAGCCGGAGTACCAGAACAATGACAGCCAGGATCACAAGAATGCTGGACGCGGCAAAGGCGCCGGTAAAGTCGTAGCCCTGATATAAGAGCTCAATGTACAGCGGCAGGGTGTTCGTCTTGCCCCTCAGATGCCCGGAGAGCACCGACACCGCACCGAATTCCCCCATGGCGCGGGCAATGCAGAGCACGATCCCGTACAGAAGCGCCCACTTAATATGGGGCAGTGTCACCTTGCGAAAGATCGTAAAAGTACCTGCGCCCATGAGCGCCGCAGCTTCCTCCTCGTCCGTCCCCTGTGCCGTCAGCACCGGAATGAGTTCCCGGGAGATGAACGGGAACGTAACAAAGATCGTCGCCAGGATGATACCCGGCACTGCAAAAATGATCTGGATGCCCCAGCCGTCCAGAATGGGATACAAAAAGCTCTGACGCCCAAAGGTAAGCACATAGATGAGGCCCGCGATGATGGGCGACACCGTCACCGGCAGATCGATGAAGGTGGATATGATCTTTTTCCCCTTGAAGGCAAATTTCGTCAGGCACCAGGCCGCTGCGATGCCGAAGATCGTATTGACGAGCACCGCCCACAATGTCGCCCGGATCGTGAGCCACGCCGCCTTGACGGCGTATGCATCCGTGATCGAGGATATGTACGTGTCGATTCCCTTCGAGAGCGCCGTGATCACAATGTAGACCAGCGGCAGCAGCAGGAACATCGTCAGGAAGACCACGACCAGTGTGATCATGCACCACTTGAGCGGTCCGTTGTTTTTTCTCAGTTCCATGGGATCCCCTCCTTATGCAAGACCGCTCACGCGGCGGGACACAATGCTCTGAGCTACGGCGTTTATCGACAGGATGATAAACGCGATGGCAAGCATGACGAGGGCGATGGACGTAGCCGCAGCGTAATCAAATTCCTGAAGCTCGGACATAATAAGCAGCGGAGCAATTTCCGTTTCGTAGGGCGTGTTGCCTGCGATAAACACCACACTTCCGTATTCCCCGATGCCTCGAGCAAAGGCCAATGTAAAACCTGAGATAAGCGCAGGCAGCAGC
>CADAPH010000209.1 GCA_902789745.1 Oscillospiraceae bacterium
CGGATAAGAGAGCGGGCTGAGACGCCTGCTTGCTTATCCGGCTTTTTTGGAGGAAATCGTGGAACAGGAACAGATCAAGGATTTTACCAAAGGGCCGATTTTGGGGCCGCTGCTGGCGTTCTCGATGCCGATTTTGCTGGCCCTGTTTTTACAGGCGCTCTACGGCGCGGTGGATCTGCTGGTCGTGGGCAAGTACGCGCTGGCGCAGGATGTTTCCGGCGTGGCGGTGGGCTCCCAGATCATGCAGACCGTCA
The DNA here is from genome assembly GCA_902789745.1 of Oscillospiraceae bacterium. GTDB lineage: Bacteria > Bacillota > Clostridia > Oscillospirales > Oscillospiraceae > Limivicinus. Next base: position 255 of record CADAPH010000209.1, read on the forward strand.
CCGGGCTTGTGAGCTCCTTCGCCATGGGCACGACCGTCCTGCTCGGCCATAAAATCGGTGCGGGCAAGCGCGAAGAGGGCGGACAAATCATCGGTACCAGTGTGGTGATGTTCTTCCTCGTGGGAGCGGTGCTCACGGCGCTGATCCCGCTGCTGTCCAGCGCGCTTGCCGGAGCCATGAACGCGCCGGAGGAGGCCTTTGACGAGACAAAGCGCTATATTGCCATCTGCGGCTTCGGCTCGGTGATGATCGTGGCATACAACGTGCTGGGCAGCATCATGCGGGGCTTAGGTGATTCCCGCACACCGCTGATGACCGTCGCCATTGCCAGCGCCTGCAATATCGCGGGCGACCTTCTGCTGGTGGCAGGGCTCCACATGGGCGCGGCGGGAGCGGCTGTCGCCACGGTCGTATCCCAGACAGTGAGCGTGCTGATCTCCCTGCTGGTGCTCAGCCGCCGGACGCTGCCGTTTTCGTTTTCAAAAAGAGACATCCGCATTGAAAAGCCGATCCTGCGTCGCATTGTCCGCTTCGGCACGCCGATCGCCCTGCAGGACTTGCTGGTGGGGCTGTCGTTTCTGGTGATCCTCGCCATCGTGAACACCCTGGGTCTCATCGCCTCCGCGGGCGTGGGTGTGGCGGAGAAGGTCTGCGCCTTCATCATGCTGATCCCGCTGGCTTTCATGCAGGCCATGAGCGCCTATGTGGCGCAGAATCACGGTGCGGGAAAGAACGAACGCGCAGAGCGAGGCTTGAAAATTGCCATTCTGGTTTCCACCGCGTTCGGCGCGGTGATGTTCTGGGCGGCGTTCTTCCACGGCGATCTGCTGTGCGGCATCTTTGCACGGGATCAGGACGTGATCGCGGCGGGCTTTGACTATCTGCGGGCCTACGGCATTGACTGCCTGCTGACCTGTTTTCTGTTCTGCTTCATCGGCTTTTTCAACGGTCTCGGTGAAACGGGCTTCGTCATGGTGCAGGGCATCGCGGCGGCCTTCCTGATCCGCATTCCGGTGGCCTGGTGGATGAGCCGTGCGACTGGGAGGCTATTCTATATCGGTCTCGGCGTCCCCTGTTCGACGCTGGCGCAGATTACCGCATGCTTCATATTCTATGCCCATATCCGCAAGAAGGAGGAGCTGATGCGCCATGCGGAAACAAGTCTTTGAACTGGACGGGCGCGCCGTCACACTCTACACGGACGATTCACCGCAGATCCTATTTCTCCAGCCGGCGGACGCTCATGACACGGAGTTGCTGGATGCAGAGATCGAGGCCATGCAGGACTGTGCGCTGCCCTTTGCGCTGGCGGCGTTTGAGGTCAGGGACTGGAACCGCGACCTGAGTCCCTGGGAAGCGCCGCCGATATTCGGGAAGGTTCCCTTCGCTGGGATGGCGCAGGAGACGCTTTTCTTCGTCCTTGATCGCCTGCTGCCGGATCTGCGCACGCGGCTTGCAACGGTTATGAAGCTCTGTATCGGCGGATACTCCCTGGCGGGTTTGTTCGCGCTCTGGGCTGCAACGCGGACAGACGCCTTTTCTGGCGTTGCGGCGGCTTCGCCCTCGGTGTGGTTTCCGGGCTGGATAGACTATGTGAAAGCAAATCCGATTCAGACAACGGCTGTGTACTTGAGTCTCGGCGACCGGGAAGAACGGGCAAAGAATCCCCTCATGGCGACAGTCGGTGACTGCATCCGTGAACAGTATGCGCTCCTGCAGGCCGATCACATTGTCACGCTGGAATGGAATCCGGGCAACCACTTTAAGGACTTGGAGAAGCGCACCGCGAGAGCCTTCTGCTGGATCGCGGAACAGGAAAAGTAAGGGCAAGTTGAACGCAAGGATCAAAGGAGAAATCATTGCACATGGACAAGATCATCACCGACACCATCCCCAAGAAAATAGAGATCCGCGGGGCGAGGGTCCACAATCTGAAGAACATCGATGTCGACGTTCCCTTGAATCAGATCGTCGGGATTGCTGGCGTGTCCGGTTCGGGGAAATCCTCTCTGGCGCTGGGCGTCCTGTATGCAGAGGGCTCGCGACGCTATCTGGAATCTCTCTCCACCTACACGCGCAGGCGCATGACACAGGCCGCGCGCGCCGATGTGGACGACGTGCTGTATGTGCCCGCGTCTCTGGCCCTGCACCAGCGGCCCGGCGTACCCGGCATCCGCTCCACCTTTGGCACGGGGACGGAGCTGCTCAACAGCCTGCGCCTGATGTTCTCGCGCCTCGCTTCCCACCGCTGCCCCAACGGGCACACTTGCCCGCCATCGATGAGCGTCGCGGCGGAGAAGGAGATCGTCTGCCCCGTCTGCGGCGTCTCCTTTTACGGTCCCGGCGCGGAGGAGCTGGCCTTCAACAGTCAAGGCGCGTGCAAACGCTGCGGCGGCACGGGAACGGTCCGCACCGTGGACGAGCGCACGCTGGTCCCGGACGAAACGCTGAGCATCGACGAGGGCGCTGTCGCCCCCTGGAACAGCCTGATGTGGTCCCTGATGACCGACGTGTGCCGCGCCATGGGCGTCCGGACGGACATTCCCTACCGGGAGCTGACGGACGAAGAAAAAGAGATCGTCCTCCACGGCCCCATGGTCAAGAAGCATATCTTCTACCGCCCGAAAAACGCCGCGGCCACGGTGCTGAACGCGCTGAACAAGGTCACGGACGAGAAGGGCATGAAGCGGGTGGAGAAGTTCCTCCGGGAAGAGGTCTGTCCCGACTGCGGCGGGACACGGCTTTCCGACGCGGCCAGAGCGCCGAAGCTCCGGGGCCTGAGTCTGGATGAGGTCTGCCGGATGCCGCTCAGTGAGCTCTGCGATTGGGTGCGCGGCGTACCTGCGTCTCTGCCGGAGGAAATGCGCCCCATGGCGGAGAGCATCTGCGCCTCCTTCCATCTGGTCGCCAAGCGGCTGATGGACCTGGGCCTTTCGTATCTCTCTCTTGACCGGGCGGCCTCCACCCTCTCCACGGGCGAGCGCCAGCGGATGCAGCTTGCCCGCGCGGTGCGAAACCGCACCACCGGCGTCCTGTATGTGCTGGACGAGCCCTCAATCGGCCTGCACCCGTCCAATATTGTGGGGCTCACCGGCGTGATGCACGATCTGGTGGCGGACGGAAACTCCGTCCTGCTGGTGGATCACGACACGCAGATTTTGAAGGAGGCCGACTGGATCATCGAGATGGGGCCGGGGGCCGGGTCATCGGGCGGCCGGGTCATCGCGGAGGGGTCGATCCCCCAGATCGCGCAAAACGCGGCGTCCCGCATCGGGCCGTTTCTCTCCGGGGAAGCCGTAACCCTGCGCCCGCAGACGCCGACAGAGGAGCTTTTTGCCCTCGGGACGATCCATCTGTCCACCGGCTCTCTGCACACGGTAAAGCCCCTGGAGGTCGATATCCCCAAGGGACGGCTTACGGTCGTGACCGGCGTATCCGGCTCGGGCAAGACGACGCTGATCCTGGAAAGTCTGATCCCGGCGCTCGAAGCGCTCACCGCGGGGAGAGCCCTCCCCGACCACGTCAAAGCGGTGACGGCGGAGGGGATCGCGCATGTCAAGCTCATTGACGCCACGCCCATCGGCATCAACATCCGTTCTACGGTGGCCACCTATGCCAATGTCCACGACGAACTGCGCAAGATCTATGCCCGGACACAGGATGCCAAAGACCGCGGCCGGAAGGCGTCGGCCTTCTCCTACAACACCGGCGAGCTGCGCTGCCCGGTCTGCGACGGTACAGGCTCCGTGAGCCTTGACGTGCAGTTTCTGCCGGACGTGGATATCCCCTGCCCGGAATGCCGGGGTTCCCGCTACGCAAAAGAGGCATGGCAGATCCGCCACGTGAACAGAAGCGGCGAAGCCCACTCTCTGCCGGAGCTTATGGCGCTGGACGTGAACACGGCGCTCGGTTTCTGCAAGGACATGAAACTCGTGCACAGCAGATTGGAGGTGCTGCAAAGTCTCGGCCTCGGGTATCTGACGCTGGGAGAGGAGACACCCAGTCTCTCCGGCGGCGAGGCGCAGCGTCTGAAGCTGGCAAGCGAGATGGGACGGCTGCAGACGGATTCCGTGTTCGTGTTTGACGAGCCTACCATCGGACTGCATCCGCTGGACCTGCAGACGCTGCTTCGGGTCTTTCAGACCCTGATCGAGAACGGCGCGACCGTCATCGTGATCGAGCACGATCTGGATGTGATCCGCAGCGCGGACTACATCATCGACATGGGGCCGGGCGGCGGCGAGCAGGGCGGCAGGATCGTCGCCTGCGGCACGCCTGGGGAGATCCGAAACAACAAAAACAGCATCACCGGACAGTTTCTGTAAGCGCTTCCCTCCTATCCTCGTATCGGCAAAAACTCGTCAGAGAATCGAATAGTGGTTTACTTTTTGCCGATAGCGGCGTATAATAGATCCGGGGTGAGGTGAATGGAAATGATCTCGGTTGCCGTTTGTGCGGAGAAATGGGGCGTCGCGGAACGAACCGTGCGCAATTACTGCGCAAACGGCAGGATTCCCGGCGCAGTGCTGAAGGGTAAAACATGGTGGATTCCCGAGGACGCGGGGCGACCGGAACGCTTGAACAAGCGTGATGATCTGCCCAGAACGCTGCTTGAGCGGCTGCGGCTGGAAAAGAAGATACAGCTTCGCGGCGGCATCTATCACAAGGTTCAGGTCGATATGACCTAC
>CADAPH010000210.1 GCA_902789745.1 Oscillospiraceae bacterium
GTGCCCTACATGAGCGTCACGGACTTCTACAACCAGTTCTATCTGGCGGGAACCGACCTGACCGAGGGCATGAGCTTCACCCGGGACGGCAGTGTCTACACGGTCACCAGTTTCCTCGGCGACAAGGCCACCTTTGACGTAGACGCGGACACCATCGTGATCGACAACGTGAAGCGCTTTATCGAGCCCGCCCACGACCTCCTGCTCACGGAATCCGGCGGCTACGACCCGGACTACCCCTTTGCCAAAACGCGCCACGTTACGGAGCCCGAAGAGGCGACGCCCAAGACCATCGTGCTTGCGGATTATGACATCCATCTGCGCGGCGACGAGACCGGCGTTTACGCGCCCCTGCCCACCCTGGCCGACATCTTCGCCAGCGCCGGCGGATACTGGGTCATCTATGTGGGCGAGAAAATTTACATCAAGGATTATCTGGGCCTGATCCAGCCGGACTACGCCATGGAGGACGACCCGGATTACCTCCCCGCCGTGAAGGCGGACCGCGCCGAGGATCTGGCGCGGTACACCTATAACGAGCTCTGCTTCAGCCTGGATCTGTGGCACGGCAATCCCGGCCAGGAGTACATCCACGACGATCTGGAGAACGGGACGCTGGACGAGGTCCTCTCTTCCAAGTACCCCGAGATCAAGGCGATGCTGCTCGCCACCGATTTCCTGAACTTCTACACGGGCCTGAGCCATCTTTACAACGGCCTGCTCTTTGACGGCGGCCATACCGGCATCGGCGCCTATGTGGTACAGCTTGACGATCTGGAGCTGTCGCGCAGCATCATGTATGACGTAATGGACAAGGAGTACGGCGGATCCTACTACGAGTTCAGCTACGGCATGAACGGGCGCAAGACCCAGTGCAGGGAGGCCCGCGAATCCCTCTACAACGGCGATTACTACGCCGAGCTGGGCGACACCGCCATCATCCGCTTTGACCATTTCACCGTGGACAACGACGGCTGGAACATCCGCTTTGACCATTTCACCGTGGACAACGACGGCTGGAAAGCCTTCTATGCCGGCACGGGCGAGCGTCCCCTGATCACCGAGGACGACGAGGACGGCGAAACCTGGGAGACCGTCGGCACCGTCCTCTCCGGCCTGGAGCGCGCCGCAAAGAATCCGGCGATCAAGAACATCATCATCGACGACACCTGCAACGGCGGCGGCGACGACACCGCCCTGCTGGCGGTCGAGTGGCTGCTGACCGGCGTCGGCTACGTTCGCGACAGGGACGAGATGAACTCCCAGTACAACACCAAGTTCCAGGACTTCGACATGAACTTTGACGGCGTCTTCGACGAAAAGGACGTCAGCCCCTACACTGGCTACAACTACGGCGTTCTGACCAGCAAGGCCTCTTTCTCCTGCGGCAACAACTTCCCCTGGTTCATGCATGAGCACGGGGCCATGATCCTTGGCGAACAGAGCGGCGGCGGCGCCTGCGCCATCCGCTACTCCTCCGTCGGCGGCATGGATATGCGCAACTCCGCCGCGTCCAGCATCGGCGTCAACGATGAGGGCGGCAGCATCGACAACGGCTGCCCCGTCGACGCAAACCTTCTGGGCGACGGTGAGAATCCCACCGTCGGCTTCTACGACCTGGCCGCTCTCAGCGAGCTGATGAACGAGTTCTTCGGCGAATCTCTGGAACAGGCCGCGTGATGGCCGAAAAGCACAGCATCAAGGAGAATTACTGCCATGAAAATGATTATTGATTTTCTGAAAAAGCGCCCGCTCCTCACCGCCGCGATCGGCGTGGCCTTCGTCATTCTCTCCATCCGGGCCCTGGGGTCGCGCATGACCAACGATCTTGAAGCAGGCGTGTTCAGGCTGGCCTTCGCCTTCTCGGGCATGTGCTTCCTGTTTCTGATCTCCGGGTCGAAAGCCTTTGACAGAAGCTGCGGCACGACCGGCTATGTCTGCAAGGTCCTGTGGCCGACGCTGATCCTGCCCGCGGTCGGCTTTGTCGGGGCCCTGGTCGGTGAAATCAGGAACGGGACCCCGCTCCGTCCGGACTTCGTTTCCGGCATCCTGATCATCGCCTTTGAATACATGGCTGTGGGTCTCGTGGAGGAGGTCACCGCGCGCGGCCTTATCACCGACGGCTTGCTCTACCGCTTCCGGGACAACAAAAACATCTTCGTGATCATTGCGATCGTCGATGTGATCGTGTTCGGCGCGGCTCATATCATTGGCTCCAGGCTCGACACACCGACGGCGGTCCTTCAGGGGCTTCTGAAAACGCTGAGCTCCGGTATCGGTGCGCTGGCCTATCTCTTCCTGTACTGGAAGACTCGCAACCTCTGGGGCATCGCCATCATGCACGGGGCGCTGGACTTTATCGCCTCGATCCCCGAGGTGCTGTTCCGGCAGGGGGTAAAAGATACCACTGCCAGCTATGTCAGCGCGGACGCGGAGGTCGCCGCGGCAGGCATGATCATCATGGGCGTTGACCTGCTCATCAACCTGGTCATCGTGATCTGGATCTGGAAGAAGCACATGAAGGACGTGGACTTTGAGGAAATCCGCAGGACCTGGTAATCCCTGCGCCGACCGTGTTATCGATACCGGCTTTTTATAAAAGCCGGTACGTATAAATCATGATAACGAAAGGAATCGACAACATGAAAAAAATGCTCAGCTTACTCCTCGCGCTGACCATGCTGCTGTCCCTGGGCGTCCCGGCCTTTGCGGCCGAGGGCGAGCGCCCCGGCGCCGCCTGGATGGACTCCGGAATCTACGGCGTCTATGAGGGCAAGGGCGAGATCCGCCTGCAGGACGACTTCGCGGCCGCTGTGAACCGCGAGTGGGCGGAGAGCGCCAAAATCAACGACGGCGAAGCCAACGTCTCGGCGAGAACCGAACATACGGACGAGATCAACCGTGAGAAGATCGCGCTCATCAGCGGCGAGAAGAAGGACGACGAGAAGCTGACGAGCCTGCAAAACCTCTACGCCCTCCTGCTGGACTGGGACGCGCGCAACGCGGCGGGCCTTGACGGCCTGAAGCCCTTTGTCGAGGATCTGATGGGCCTCGGCTCCGTCGAGGAGATGACCGCATTCCTCTCTGATCCCCAGCGCAACCTGTACGGCACGCCGATGGTCATGGATATGGTCATGGGCAATACCGAGGACGCCTTTACCAATATCCTGTACATCATGACGCCCGCCATGTTCAGCGACGATCCGTCCGCTTATGAGGCGGGCGACGAAGAAAGCCCCGCCATCGCGGTCAACAGACAGCTCTGCGAATACATGCTGCGCAAGCTCGGCTGCAGCGAGAGTGAGGCAAAGGCGCTCTTTGACAAGGCCATGGACTTTGAGCGCGGCTTCCTGCCCGGCCTGGAGGCCATGGAAAAGAAAATGGAGGGCAAGGGGGCTGCGGATATCTTCTCCCAGCGCTTTACCACCGACGAGATCCGGGACATGTATAAGAATTACCCGCTTTGCGATATCTACAAGGCGCTGGGCTTTGATCTGGACGGCCGTCTGGTCGGGATCATGATGCCCGAGGTCATAGGCTGCATCGACGCGCAGTACACCAACGAAAACCTGGACAAGCTCAAGGCCTGGGTGCTGACGCACACGATAACGGAGTTTACCTCTTACTGCGACAGAGAGACCTTTGCGGAGACGACCCTGCTCCAGGCCCCGATGACCGGCATCGACACCCTGCCCCCGGACGAGGTCTACGCCATGAAGACCATCACCGCTCTCGTCCCCTCCCTGGTC
>CADAPH010000211.1 GCA_902789745.1 Oscillospiraceae bacterium
GGGCATACCGTTGGGGAAGAACTGTTTCCTGAAGAAAACACAAAATCCGAACCCGTCTCCCATAGGGAAGATCTGGTTCGGATTTTGTTGGTTTGGTGCGCGAGGCGGGACTTGAACCCGCACGTCCGGAGTGGACACTAGAACCTGAATTTGAGAAAAACCGTTCTGGTGCGTACCGCGCCGTGTCGCCGCGTACCGCGAAAAACCTTGATTTTTCAAGTTTTTTCGGCCATCGTGCCTGTAACACCAACAACCGCGCCAGATGCAAAAAATCAGTAGTTTGTTAGATGTTTGTTAGATGCAAACGGCGCTCATCTGACAGAAAAACATTTCAGTATGCAAAATAATGCAAATAGAGAGATACTTCATGCAAGCAAGAGGTCATCTTTTTGAGGTTTAAAATTTTAGCAGCGTTTTCATTCTGTCCGGCAAGCAAAACTCTGCATGCTTCGACTGCATGCAGAGTTTTTGCTTGCCGGACGATTTCATTCACGCCTCGGCTATGATGCGGCGGATGACCTTTTCACAGCGCTTGCGGTCGTAGACCACCGGCACCGGGTATACGGGGTTGGCCTCCGCCAGCGCCCAGGTGATCATCTGGGGGATATCCTCTTCCTTGATGAAATCAAAGCCCGTCGGAATGTTCATGCGCTTGTTCATGGCGCGGATCTCGCCGATAAAGGCGCGGGCCTTCTCCGCGTCGGAGCCGGTGAACTTCACGCCGGTCAGCTCCGCCAGATGGGCAAGCTTTTCTTCCACCGCCCCGCCGTAATCCTCCAGGACAATGGGAAGGATCACCGCGTTTGCCAGACCATGAGGCGTGTTGTACAGGCCGCCCAGGGTGTGGGCGATGGCGTGGACGTTGCCGACGCCCGCGCGGGTGAAGGCAAAGCCCGCCTTGAAGGAGGCGATCAGCATCTGGGTGCGGGCCTCCATGTCATTGCCGTCGTTGTATGCCCGCTCCAGGTATCGAAAAATCTCGCACACGGCCTCCTCCGCCAGGCGGATGCTCTCGGCGGTGTTGTAAGTCCAGCAGACATAGGCCTCCACCGCGTGGGTCAGCGCGTCCATTCCGGTGGTGGAGGTGATCTTCTGCGGCAGCTCGCGGGTCATCTCCGGGTCCAGGATCGCGTACTTCGGTACCAGATGCAGATCCATCAGCGCGTATTTGTGATGGGTCTCGGTATCGGTGATGACGGCGGCGATGGTGGTCTCCGAGCCGGTGCCCGCCGTGGTGGGCACGGCGATGTAGGGCGGGATCTTTTTCCCGACGCGCAGCAGGCCCGCCATTTTGCCGACCGGCGTGTTCGGCCGCACCACGCGGGCCGCCGCGGCCTTGGCAGCGTCCATGGGCGAGCCGCCGCCGATGGCGATAAAGCCCTGGCAGCCAGTGTCCAGATAGAGCTTCTGGATCCGGTTGACCGTGTTCACGGAGGGGTTTGCCTCCACCTCTGCAAAGAGGGTGTAGGCGATGCCGGCCTTGTCCAGTTCCGTCAGGATCTTCGGGGCCAGCTTTCTGCCGACGGTGGGGCCGGTGACGACCATGACCTTTTGTACCTTCTCTTTTTTCAGCAGCTCCGGGATCTTCTGCACACTGCCGACACCGGAGAACGGGATCGGCCGACGCCAGTACAGGCACCGGGCACCCACGTTGAAGACCGCCTGGAAGCTGCGGTAATAGATGTTTTTGACAAATGCCATGTGTATTTCTCCTCCGTCCATTTTTTCGTTTATACGCTGAAAAACTCCAGAAAGCGCCGGGTCTGCTCTTCCCGGGGGGAGGCGAGAACGCGCTCCGTATCCCCTTGCTCGATGAGCTTACCCTCATGCAAAACGATGATTTGATCGGCCAGGCGCTTGGCCTGGGAGATGCTGTGGGTGATGAGCAGCACGCCGCAGCCGGTTTCATCGCAATACCTGCGGATACATTCCTCCGCGGCAAGGGTGGATTCCATATCCATGGCCGCGGTCGGTTCGTCCAGGATCAACAGCGCGTAGCGCCGCATCAGGATGCGGCAGAGCGCCATGCGGGCCGTCTCGCCGCCGGAGAGCTTTTTCGCGCTCTGCCCGGCGAGAGCCTCGATGCCCAAGGCTTTCATCAGCGCCGAAGCGCGGGCGGGGTCGTTTCCGTTTTGCAGAATGTTCTTCTCCGTGCTCATGCGGAAGGGGAAGCTCTTCTGCGGCAGATAGCCCACAGAGACGCCGGACAGGACCGGGCGCCTGTCGTCCGCGCGCTCGATCCCTGCGAGGATCTTCGCAAAAGTGGATTTGCCGCTGCCGTTTGGACCGATGACCGCAGTGATCTGCCCTTTGGGGAGTTCCAGCTCTGGAAGGTTCAACACGACCCGCTTGTTGTAGGTTTTGGTAAAGGCCGTCGTCTTCATCGGCTGAGCCTCCCCTGCATCACGCTGAGCACGATATTCACCAGCAGTGACAGCGTCAGCAGGATGAGCCCCAGGGCGATGCCCAGGGTGAAGCTGCCGCGGTTGGTATACATCATGATAGCGGTGGTCATCACATTTGTCTTCCAGGCAATGGCGCCGCCCACCATGGCCACGGCGCCCACCTCCGCGATGGCGCGGGCGAAGGAGAGCAGATAGGCCGAGAAGATAGAGTACAGGCACTCGTTCATGAGAAGCCGGTATTCCTTCAATCGGCCGAAGTCCAGGCCCCGGGTGGTTTCACGCAGGGCGGGCGCGGTGTCGGCCACAAAGGTCTCCATCACGCCGACGATGATCGGCGTGATGAGCACGACCTGGGCCAGGATCATGAGCTTTACCGTGAAGAGCCAGTGAAGATGC
>CADAPH010000212.1 GCA_902789745.1 Oscillospiraceae bacterium
GGGTTAGCTCAGCTGGTTAGAGCGTCCGCCTCACACGCGGAAGGTCGACGGTTCGAGTCCGCCACTCTCCACCACACTTGAGAAATCCGAACTTCGTTCTGATCGGGACGACGTTCGGATTTCTTGTTTTTCTGGAAGATATTGAATATCTATAGAGTATATAGCCCGGAAGGCCTCACGACGTTGAGACCTTCCGGGCTTTTTTGCTTTTCGCACATTCGGCTTTCCGGAAAAGACTCGCTACAATACTCTCAAAGGAGGTTGAATGACATGAGAAAAAAGAAACGATACCTGTGTCTGACCGAAACAGAATGGCGGGTGATGCTCCTGCCGCTAAGCCAAATGCGCAGCAAGCTGATCGCCCAGGGCAGATATACCGATGCGATCGATGAGATCATCATGAAAATGGCGGGATAAGGAGGGTGCTATGAACCGACACATGACAGACGTAAGAACAGGTTTGTAGTATGAGCGGCAGGGCGATTACTATATGATTGCCGGGGAAGAAGACGAGAAGCCGGTTTTCGAAATCTGGGGTCAGCGGCATCTGCGCTGGCTGAAGCAGAACCGGCGCGTTACATATACGAACCTTCTCACCACCGGCAAGCTGTATGATTACTTGCGGGAGATTGATGCTCAGGCCAGCGGGCAGCTTGATGCCCTGATTACGCAAATGGTCAGGACCGAGGGCGTCACGGAGCAGCTCAAAGCTGAGAACCAGCTGGAGTGGGTGCGGCGCATGAACAGCATCAGGAATCGTGCGGAAGAGATCGTATACTCTGAATTGATTGCACATTGACGTCGAGGGGGCGCAGCCGATTGACTGCGCCCATGCTCGTTTACGCCACGTCCGGATAACGGGTGTAGACATACTCATAGATCTGCTGACGGTAATAGGTTATGCTTTCATCCGAATAGCTCTCCGGAAGCTCGAGCAAAGTGTCACGAATCAGCACATCAACCATAGCACGCGTCTCCTGCTTATCCGTCCAGTGGTCGAGCTGGGCGATCTTCTCCTTGACCTTGGCGAGCAGGGACACCGCGACCTCCTTGATCTTCTTGATATCCGCCTTGGAGAGATCGTCCCGGAACAGCATGTCGTATACCGACAGTTCTTCGTCACTGGAAAAGCCCTCGCGCACATAGCGCTGCTGCTCCTGGGACATACTCGATGCCAGATCCATCAGATCCATGAAGGTTTTCTCAATGGCGCTGCGGTCCTGCTCCTGGTTGTAGGCCTCGATGATCTTTTGATACTGTTCATAATAATTGATGCGATTGGGGTTGCTGAACAGCAGGGAAGCGATGCGCTCCTGAATCAGCGCTTCGAGATCGCGCATCACCAGATTCTTGCGCTTCGACTTGGCAAACTCGCGCTGCAGAAGCCCAAAGTCGATGCCGCTGATGTCAAACTGACGCGAGGCGGTGATACCCTGCTCGGCGGCCTCGATCTGCACATAATCGTTGATGATGCCGTTGATCTCCACCATCAAATCGGTGGTGTCCACATGTTTCCGCTTTTTCTGCAGCATGGCGTAGATGGCGGTGATGGCGTCGTACTGCTGCCGCTCGGTTGCGTCCAGGTCGTCGCGGTCGGTGTACTTCACCAGCCGGATCAGCTCCGAGGCGAGGGTGGTAAAGGACTTTCGCGTCTCCATGCTGCCGCAGACGGCGTTGCAGGCGTTGAGAAGCACCGCGGTCTTGTCAAAATCTCTGGCGTCGATCAGCGTCTGCAAATCAAAATCCTGCTCGAAGAGGAAGCTCCGGGTTTTCTCGATGACCTCCCGGATGCGGGCAATGAGCTGCTCCTTGTCCACGGTCGGGTTCACGCTGCCGCCGTCCTGATTGGCGGTGTAATCCGCCAGCGCTTTGCGCAGCGCCTTGACGATACCAATGTAATCGATGATGAGGCCGTTGGACTTGCCCTCCGCCACGCGGTTTGCACGGGCGATGGTCTGCATCAGCGTGTGCGCCTTGAGGGGCTTGTCCAGATACAGGCAGGAAAGGCACTTCACGTCAAAGCCCGTCAGCCACATGGCGCAGACAAACACCACACGCAGCGGGTTGTCCCGGTCCTTGAACTCCTTGTCCAGCTCCCGCTTTTCCATCTTGGCGCGGTGGGGCAGAATGTCCAGCCCCCACTTCTTGAAGGTCTGGATCTCGTTCTGATCCTGGGAAATGACCACGGCCATTTCTGTATCTTTCATCCACTGGATACGACGCTCCAGTTCCTGCGCCTCCTGCTGGGTGGCGTGCTTGAGCTGGATCTCCAGCGCCTCAATCTCCGCCTGCCAGTATTCCTGCACATAGTTGTACATACGCACGCAGGTGACCTTGTTCAGGCACACGAACATGGCCTTGCCGCTGGCCCAGAGGTCGGAGTAGTGCCCGGCGAAATCCCGCGCGATGGACTTAAGGCGCGGCTCGGCGGTGAGCAGATGGATCTCCTTGGCAAACTCCGCCTCCAGCTTGTCCTGTCGGTCCACGTCCAGGTCTACGGCTTCGATGGCATCGAGGATGCGGTCGGTGATCTCGGGGTTGTGCAGGTCGAGGATCTTTTCGCCCCGGTTCTCATAGTAGAGCGGCACGGTGGCGCCGTCGTCCACGGCGCGTTTGAAGTCGTACACCGAGATATAGCCGCCGAAGGTGCGGGCGGTGATGTTGTCGTTGGATAATAGCGGCGTGCCGGTGAAGCCGATGCGGGAGGCCGTGGGCAGCATGCGCATCATGTTCTCGGCAAAGATGCCGTTTTGCGTCCGGTGGGCCTCGTCCGACATGATGAATTTGTGGATCAGCGTGAAGATGAAGCTGGGGTTGCCGCGCAGCTTCGCCTCGAGGTCGGCGCCGCTTACGGCTATGTACTGGGAGGCCTTGGTGCCCTTGCCAAGCAATCCGCAGTTTTCAAAGGTGTCGCTGATCTGCTTGTTCAGCTCGTCCCGGTCGGTGAGCACCACGATGGTGGGAGAGCCGGCAAACTTGCGGCGGATCTTCTGGGCGAGGAAGACCATGGAATAGCTCTTGCCGCTGCCCTGGGTGTGCCAGAAGACGCCCAGCTTGCCGTTATTGAGCTTCCGGGCGGCGTAGGCCCTGACCGCCTCATTGACGCCGAGGTACTGGTGGTTGCGGGCCAGGATCTTGGCGGTGCGCCCGCCGGAGTGGTCATAGAGGATGAAGTTTTCAAACAGGTCGAGGAAGTTTAGCATGGTTTCCAGCGCGACGCTGCCCGCCTCCTGCTCGCTGAGACGCTTCCACTCGTGGAAGAATTCGTACTTGCTGCCGAGGGTTCCCACCTTGGCCTCCACGCCGTTGGAGAGCATGAGGAAGGCGTTGTAGTAGAACAGATGCGGGATCGTGTCCAGATAGTCTGTGTAGTTGTCGGTGTAGGCGTTCTGCACGTCCACCGTGGTGTTTTTGAGCTCCACGAACAAAAGCGGCAGGCCGTTGACGAAGCCGACGATATCCGTCCTGCGGCGGTAGAGATCGCCGTGGATCTTCATTTCCTTCACCGCGAGGAAGCGGTTTTCTGTCGGGTTCTGAAAGTCGATCACCATGGCGCGCTTCGGCTCCGTGCGCCCGTCGGGGCGGCGGACGGTGACGGGGATACCGTCGCGCAGGAGGAAATATTTTTCCTCATTGATCTGCATGAGCGACGCGGTGGAGAGCCGCTGCTCCAGCGTTCCGATGGCCTCGGTGATCTGCGCG
>CADAPH010000213.1 GCA_902789745.1 Oscillospiraceae bacterium
CAAAAACGCCTTTGAAAAAGCAGCGCTTTTTCAAAGGCGTTTTTGGGTTTACGCAAGACCCAGAAGCTCCGAGACGGAATCGGCGACCTCCCCCATGGTTTTGAGCGTGCGGCCGACCACGGTTTTGACGCCGTTCTTTTTGGGGCGCATGGCGTACATGGCACAGCCGCCCACCAGCAGGCCCATCCCCATGCCCACATAGAAATTGCGCTTTTCCATCGAGATTTCCTCCTTTGCCAAACTGTTGATAGTATGTGCGCAAAGCCCTTGCTGTCGCCATGCAATTTGTGGTAAAATAGTAGAATCAAATGAAGCGTTCCATTGGAGGCACATTATGGTCATCAAAATACTTGCGGTGGGGGACGTCTGCGGTCAGCCGGGGCTGGACGCGCTGGAAAAGCGGCTCAAGCCCTTCCAGAAGGAAAACGACATCGCCTTCACGGTGGTCAACGGCGAGAACGCCAACGTCGTGGGCATCACGCCGCGGCAGGCGGATCTGATCTTCCGCGCCGGGGCCGACGTCATCACCCTCGGAAACCATACCTGGACCCGCACGGAGCTGCAGCCCTATCTTGCCGAGCGCACGCGCATCCTGCGGCCGGCCAATTACGGCCCCCAGTGCCCGGGGCGCGGCATCAACGTCTACCACCGGGACTTCGGGGATGTGTGCGTGCTGAACCTGTTGGGCCGCTTCACGCTCGATACCAATACGGATAACCCCTTCGTCATCGCCGACGGCTATATGGCGGAGATTCAGGAGAAGATCATCCTGGTGGATTTCCATGCCGAGGGCACCAGCGAAAAGCGCGCCATGGGCTTTCTGCTGGACGGGAAGGCCAGCGCCGTCTGGGGGACGCACACCCACGTCCAGTCCTCGGACGCGGAGGTGCTGCCCAAAGGCACGGGCTATATCAGCGATCTCGGCATGACCGGTTCGGTCTACTCCGTCCTCGGCATCGACCCGGAGCAGAGCATCGGCAAATTCATGGGCGACCCGCCCCGGCGCTACGAGTCCGCCAAGGGTCCGACCAAGCTGGAGGGCTGCGTGTTTGAGATCGACACGGAGACAGGCCGCTGCTTCAGCGCGGAGGGGGTGCGTCTGAAATGAGCGACCTAAAGATCCTCCACGCCGCCGACCTGCATCTCGACTCCGCCTTTGAGGCCCTGCCCGCGGGCAAGGCCGCCCTCCGGCGGAGCGAGCAGCGGGAGCTTCTCAGGCGCCTCGCCGCGCTCGCGCAGCAGGAGAAGGTGCAGCTCGTGGTGCTGTCGGGCGATCTCTTCGACAGCGACAACAGCTATTACGAGACCGGCGAGCAGCTGGCCCGCTGCCTTGCGGTCATCGGCGCGCCCGTGTTCATCGCCCCGGGCAACCACGATTTTTATTCCTCCCGTTCCCCCTGGGCGCGGCTCAAGCTGCAGGGGAACATCTACCTGTTCACCGAAAACAAGATCCGCGGCATGGAGCTGCCCGCTCTGGGCGCGCGGGTCTATGGCGCGGCCTTCAACGAAAAGCGCAGCGGGCCGCTTCTGCATGGCTTCACCGCCGAGCGCAGGCCCGGCTTCAAAAACATCCTCGTCCTGCACGGGGAGGTGGGCAGCGGCGACGGCAACTATAACCCCATCACCGAGGAGGAGCTTGCCGCCTCCGGTATGGATTATGTGGCCCTGGGCCATATCCATAAGGCCAGCGGCCTTCTGCGCGCGGGAGAAACCTGGTACTCCTGGCCCGGCTGCCCCGAGGGGCGCGGCTTCGACGAGACCGGGGAGAAATTTGTAAACCTCATCACCCTCACCGACGGTGGGGATTGCAGGCTGGAGCAGCGCAGCATCGCCATGCGCCGCTATGAGACGCTGGAGGTGGACGTGACGGGGGGCGATCCCCTGCTTGCCATCCACACGCTGCTGCCGGACGACTCCGTGCGGAATATCTACCGCATCACCCTGACCGGGGAGCTGGACGAGGCCCCGGATCTGAGCCGTCTGCGCCAGAACCTGAGCGAGCTGTTCTTTGAGCTGCAGCTCCGGGACGAGACGCGGCCCCGTCAGGCCCTGTGGGAGCGGGCCGGGGACGACACCCTGCGCGGCCTGTTTTTGAAAAAACTGAAAAAGCAATACGATGACGCGCCGGACGACGACGCGCGGCGCATGATCGAGCAGGCGGCCCGCTGGGGTCTGGCTGCGCTCGACAACCGGGAGGAGGCTGTAAGACATGATGATCCGTAAGTGCACCGCCTCCTTCGGAAAACTGGAAAACGAAAGCCTGCGCTTTCGCGACGGGCTCAACGTGATCTACGCCCCGAATGAGAGCGGCAAATCCACCTGGTGCGCCTTCATCCTGGCCATGCTCTACGGCATCGACAGCTCCGAGCGGGCGCGGGCCGGCTATCTGCCTGACAAGCTGCGCTACGCCCCCTGGTCGGGCGCCCCCATGGAGGGCACCATGGAGCTGGAGGCTGACGGCTGCGACATCACCATCACGCGCACCTCCAGGAGCAAAGGCGCCCCCATGCAGGAATTTTCCGCCGTCTACACCGGCACCAACGTCCCCGTGAAGGATCTCAACGGCGCCAACTGCGGGGAGATGCTGACCGGCGTGTCCAAGGACGTCTTCCGCCGCAGCGCCTTCATCGAGCAGGGCAATGTCGGCGTCACGGGCAGTCCCGCCCTCGAAAAGCGCATCAGCGCCATCGTCACCACCGGCGAGGAGCAGTGCTCCTACTCCGAGGCGGA
>CADAPH010000214.1 GCA_902789745.1 Oscillospiraceae bacterium
GATCAGAATGTCTTTATGCGTCCAAATTTGTTGACAAATAGACGGAATCTGCGTAGCGATGAAATGTGACTCCCGGGGGAAAAATCCCCCGGGTTTTTGCTTTAGAGCGGATAATCACCCAAAGAATACCAACGCCAGAAGCTTCTTGCGTGAACACGAATATGTGAGCGAAAAAGCTGTTGCTTGTAAACATCAAACGGCCTGAGGTAAGGGCGCTGACTCTTTCTGTACTGGATTATCAAGGCTTCTCGTGATATAATTGACCCACGAACGCACACCACGCTTGAAGAAGTCCATTCCCTGTGTGACGAGCTGATAAAATCATACAACCAGAGTTCCGTGCTGATCCAGGCCAACGAAACGAAAACTGAGTTTTATTCCGGTTGATTGATCCGGCGCAGTCAGTCCAAAAGGAAAACTTGTTTTATGAAAAGGATCATCGCTGCTGCCATTCTGGTATTACTCACATTGAGTCTGCTGTCCGGATGAGGTGCAAAGCCTGCGGCGGAGACGACACCATCCGTCAAAACAAGAATCATCGGTGCAATGGATGAAGAGGTCGCCTCCTTGAAGGAGGCAGTCAAAGACACGAAAACAACAATGAACGCAGGCATGGATTTCTGCGAGGGCCTACTGGATGGAGAGCAGGTTGTCATTGTGAAATGCGGCATCTGTCACCAGAATGGGATACCCTTTGTCATCATTCGGGCAATCTCCGACAAGGCGGACGGCTCTGCACAGGTGTCCTATGCTGAATTTGAACAGGCTGCGGCGGCCCACTGCGCCGCCATTACCCGATACATGATCTCGCGCTGAGGCCGCAGGCGCTTTACAGAAACAGAAACCGTGGCTTGCAGGGGCGCCGGCCCTTTTGAGAGTACAGAATAGCAGTAGGAGGAGGAAAAACAATGTTTTCATTAAGAGGACCGAAGCTGAAAATCTTTGCCGCCGTGCTGGCTTTGATCTGCCTGGGCGCCGGGATCTATGTGAGCTTTTTCCAGTCCCGCGGCTTTGTCAAGACTACCGGAGAGATCATCTCTCTGCGAGAGGACGGCGCCGGAGAGAACAATAACTACTATCCTACGGTTCAGTATACCGTGGACGGGAAAACCTATACTGCGGAGCTGAACCAGGGCAGCGGGTCGTACAAAGTGGGCAAGTCTATCACCGTCATGTATGATCCGAACGATCCCGCGACGGCTCACGGCGGTCGTGGCTTCGGCCTGTACTTCATCGTCGTGAGCGTTGCGATCCTGGCGGTCGTCATCGTTTCCACGGTTAAGGAAAAACATAGCCAGAAGGAGATCGCGGAGCTGCGCGAGGCGCGCGGGAACAGGGGCTATGCGCCCTCCGTTCAGGGCGAGGAGCGCGAGCTCTATTTCCTGACCGATCTGGGTACGCCGAAGTACGGCCACCGCATCGAGGACGCCGCCCGCCGCGTGCTGTACGAGGCGAAAATGACGAAATTCTCGCTGACGACGCCCTATGGCTTCGACTTCATCGACCACGAGCACGGCACTGTGACGCCGCATCTGGTCGGCCACGAGGAGGAGACGGACTGGGGCGGCGGCTTCCTGCTCGACAACCACTACACCTTCGAGCTCGACGGCGTTGACGTGTGGAAGCACCTGAAGCAGAACGGCATCGGGGCCGAGACCGAGCGCATGGACGGCACGATCTGGCCGCGCTACCGCGTGATGCGCGACGGCGCGGAGATCGCGGTGATCGAATCCAGCAGCCAGTACGTCCACGAGGAGGACGCCGCGGCGCACAGTGTTGCCAGCAAGGTGGTCCACCCCGGCTTTTACCGCATTTGGACCCGCGAACAGAACCTGGACGCGGTATTCATGGTCGCCATGGCCTTTGCGCGCACCGGCGCGCTCAACGACGAGGGCGGCAGCTTCGGAAAGCAGATCCGGCAGTCGCTCAAATCGAAGCGCGAATAAAAGAAAACACAAGAAAAGCAGGAGGAAAGCGCTATGACCTACGCCATTATTGCAGTCATTGTTATCGCAGTCGTGATCGGCCTTGTCTTCAACTACAAACGCAGCAAGGCCATCAACGAGAGAGGCATTGAGGCGGACGCCGTCGTCTCCCGCATCAAGGAAATCGAAACGGAAAACGACGGTCAGAGAGAGACGCGCTACGAGTATTTCGTCAAGTACCGGAACGAGGCGGGCGAAACCGTGGAGGCCAAGCTCGGCAATCCGCCGCGCTTCCTCATGGAAGGCACCGAGCTGCGCGTGAAGTACCTGCCCGAGAAGCCGAAGTACGTGCTGACAGTCAAACAGTAAAACAGGAGCATACAGGAATGAAAAAGAAAACTGTGATGGCCGTTCCGAACGCCTGCTTTTTTGGGGTTGTGGCCGTCTGCGTGATCGGTATCCTTGTCGGATCGTTCTGCGATTTCAGCATCAATGAGGCCCTGGCCAACAAGACGGACCTCGGCGCGTTTTTTGCTACCTACGGCTCATACTTTTCCTACTGTCTGTATCCGGCGGCGGGAGCCTGCCTGTTCGTCGGCTTCCGGAAGAAGGGGGAGCGTTTCCGCCTGTTGGCTTGGACGCTGCTGATTCTTGGCTTCTTCATGGCCGTGTACTATTCCAACGGTTACAACGGTAAGGCCGTGCGCGCGCTGTTCGGCTACAAGGCCGGGGAGTCTTCGCCGATGCTGTCCGTGCTGAGCTGGCTGTTCTGGGCAGTATTGTATGCGTGGATACC
>CADAPH010000215.1 GCA_902789745.1 Oscillospiraceae bacterium
TGATGGGCGCGGACAAGCGCTTTGCCAGACACGAAATGCGCCGGCTGCCGGAGAAAAAGCTGTTTCTCTTTGCGCTGCTGGGCGGCGCGCCGGGCGGTCTGCTGGGCATGTACGCCTTCCGCCATAAGACGAAGCACTGGTATTTCGTCCTGGGCTTCTGGACGCTGGCCGTCGTACAGCTCGGCGCGCTGGCCTGGGCCGCGTACCGGTATCTGTAAGCAAAAGACTCTTGACAGCATTGCTTTAGTGTGTTAATATGCTAAATCGTTAAGATCGTTCCCGCGACAAGGCGGGCAAATCACTGCCGTAAAGGAGTTTACACCATGAAAAAAACTGTTCTGATTCTTCTGACCCTGGTCATGATGGCCTCTCTGCTCACGCCCGCGGCCTTTGCGGCGGACAAGACCTTCATCATGGGCATCGACCCCGAGTATCCCCCCTTCAGCTATATGGGCGACGACGGCGAGTACACCGGCTTTGACGTTGAGGTCTGCAAGGCCGTCTGCGATTCCCTCGGCTGGAAGTTCGACGTCTTCGGTGTCAACTGGGACGAAAAGCTCGTACAGCTCGACTCCATGGAGTGCGACTGCGTATGGTCCGGCATGACCATCCTCGACAGCATGAAGGAAGCCGGCTACGTGATTTCCGAGCCCTACTATGACAACACCCAGGTGCTGGTCGTCAAGGCCGACAGCGGCTTCAAATCCTCCGAGGATCTGGCCGGCAAGATCGTGGCAGTGCAGCTCGGCACCTCCGGCGAGTCCCTGCTCAACGGCGACCTCGCCGATATGGCGGCGACTTTCGACAGCGTCCTGACCTGCGACAGCTTCCTCAAGTGCTTCACCGAGCTTCAGGGCGGCGCGGTTGACGCCGTGTTCGTCGACATGCCCGTCGCGGCGAGCTATGTCGCCAAGCATGACGGCCTCGCGATCATCGACGAGAACCTCGGCGCCGAGCAGTACGGCATCGCCTTCCGCTCCGGCGACGCGGAGCTGTGCAAGGCCGTTGACGACGCGGTACAGGCTCTCGTGAAGGACGGCACCTATGCCAAGATCGCCGAGAAGGAAGAGTACACCGACATCGTCAACAACCTCCTCTTCCTCAACGCCGAAGCCAAGTAAGCTGTCGACAAAAGCGATAAAGCCGTTTATCAAAACCCGAAAGCGCAGTCTCCTGCGCTTTCGGGCTGTTATATTAAACGAAAAAGATTTTCGTTTAATATAACAAGATTTGATGCCGTTTTTCTCGCCCCTGGCGGGGCAACCGAAAAACATGGCAATATCGTAAACGCAATTTTCAATTTCGTTTACGATATATTCTTATAAATGAGGGTTTCCTTATGTCACTGACGACCATGATTCTTAAGATGAGCGAGGGTCTGGGCAAGACCTGCGCCATCTTTTTTCTGACGCTGATCTTCTCTCTCCCGCTGGGCATGATCGTCGCTCTGCTGCGCATGAGCAAGATCAAGCCCGTCGCCTGGATCACGCGCTTCATCATTACGGTCCTGCGCGGCACGCCGCTGATGCTCCAGCTCCTGGCGGTCACCTACGGCCCCTATTACCTCTTCGGGGCAACGGTGGCACGCAACAAGCTGATCCCCGTCGTGATCGCCTTTTCGATCAACTATGCCGCCTACTTCGCCGAGATCTACCGCGGCGGCATTGAGTCCATTCCCATCGGCCAGTATGAGGCCGCGGAGGTTTTGGGCTATACGAAGGCGCAGACCTTCATGCGCATCATCCTGCCGCAGGTCATCAAGCGCATCATGCCCAGCGTGACGAACGAGGTCGTGACGCTGGTCAAGGACACCTCGATGGCCTTCACGGTCTCCTATCAGGAGATGTTCACCATCGGCAAGCAGATCGCCAACTCCCAGACGAGCTTTACCCCCTTCCTGGTCGCGGGCGTATTCTATTACGTCTTTAACGTGATCGTCGACTATGTGATGGGCAGGATCGAAAAGCGTCTGGACTACTATAAGTGAGAGGGGGCAAAAGATATGGCAGACAAACACACCCCAGGCCCCGGCGCTGACGCGCCCAGCATCCTCAGCATCCGCAGCCTGCAGAAATCCTTTGATTCCCTCAGCGTCCTGAAGGACATCTCCCTCTCCGTCGACCGCGGCAACGTCGTCTCCATCATCGGCCCCTCCGGCTCGGGCAAATCGACGCTCCTGCGCTGCGCCTCTTTCCTGGAGCATGCCGACGGCGGCGACATTCTCTACGACGGGCAATACGCCCTTAAAAACGGGGTCTACGCCCACAAGTCGGAGCTCAACCGCTTCCGCACGCGCTTTGGCCTGGTGTTCCAGAACTTCCAGCTCTTCCCGCACTATTCGGTGCTGCACAATATCTCCGAGGCCCCGATCCTCCACGGCGAAAGCAAGGAGGAGGTATACGAGCGCGCCTGCGGCCTTCTGAAAAAGATGGGCCTGGAAGGCAAGGAGAACGCCTATCCCTACCAGCTCTCCGGCGGGCAGCAGCAGCGCGTCGCCATCGCGCGCGCCCTGTGCATGCGCCCCGAGATCCTCTATTTTGACGAGCCGACCTCCGCCCTCGACCCCGAGCTCACCGGTGAGGTGCTGAAGGTCATCCGCCAGCTTGCCGAGGAGAAGATGACCATGGTGGTCGTCACGCACGAGATGCCCTTCGCCAAGGCGGTCAGCAACCGCGTGATCTTCAGTCGAGCAGGGCGATCCCAGAGAGGTCTTTGAAAACCCGCGCGAGGAACGCACCCGGCAGTTTCTGCGCGTGTTCGAGCGCTGAGCCATGGGCGTGCGCTTCTGCATCCTCGATCCCACCGGCAACATCACCGCCCTTGTCGAGACGCCGGCAGAGATCGCGCGGCAGCCCGAAATCGCGGCTGAAATCATGCGCCTGCGCCCCGAGGTGGAACAGGTCGGCTTTTTGGACGCCGACGACGAAAACGCCCTGCCCTCTCTGCGCATGGCGGGGGGCGAATTCTGCGGCAACGCCTCCATGTGCGCGGCCGCCCTTATTCTGATCCGGCGCGGGCTTTCGCACGGAGAGCTTCTTCTGCGCGTCTCCGGCGCAGACCGGCCCGTCGCGGTGAGCCTGCGGCACGAGGGCTCGGGAAGCTTCGAGGCGGAGATTCAAATGCCGCCCGCGCTGGAGATTGCG
The DNA here is from genome assembly GCA_902789745.1 of Oscillospiraceae bacterium. GTDB lineage: Bacteria > Bacillota > Clostridia > Oscillospirales > Oscillospiraceae > Limivicinus. The sequence goes on from CADAPH010000215.1 coordinate 3,144, forward strand.
AAAAAGGAATTCGACTTCGATGGGATATCGGGCGCTCTGCCCCTTGTCCGTACGGCCGGGATCTCCCACCTGATCGTTGAGCCCGCGTCGCCGTTTTTCGCCCTGCTGGAAGACCGCCCCGCCGCCGAACGGGCGGTGCGGGAATTCTGCGAAAAGCTCCGGGCGGACGGCCTCGGCCTGATGTTTCTGGAGGGCAGCGGAGATAAACGGAGCATGACGCCGCTGGTATATATTCCCGGCAGCGGAACCATATTCTGGGAAACCTCCTGCGCCAGCGGCAGCGCCGCCGCGGGCATGTACCTGGCGGCGCTGCACGGCGCCCCGGCGGAGCTGACGCTTCAAGAACCGGGCGGCGTCCTCCGCGTTGCGAGCGATCCCGCAAGCGGCGAAACCCGCCT
>CADAPH010000216.1 GCA_902789745.1 Oscillospiraceae bacterium
CTGTCCAGTTCCTCAAGGGCCTGCTCCTTGCGTTCCAAGAAAAGGCCGATGATCAAGCTGTCTTCCAATCGCGTCACTTCCTTTCCACCTCACCCTATAGCACAAGATTCAGACGTGGATCTTACACATGAAGAAATATTTCTTTTCATTATAGCACAACTGTAAGACAGCAGGACCTGCTCACCGCAAAGGAGAAGCAGGCCCTGCTTTTCTCTTTATTCCCAGCCCATTTTGCGGCGGCAGTTGCCATCCGCGTCATAGCTGTAATAGATGTTGCCGCCGGTGAAGCCGGGTGCATCGTCATTGTCGCGATGAATCTCCGCCGTCAGGCGGCCAAGCTCGTCGTACTCATAATCTACCACGCTCCACATATTGCCCGTGTGGGTCTCGCTGTGGAGAATACGGCCATCATCAGAATAGCTGCTGACGATCTCGTTGCTCATAACACCGCCGTCCCACCAGGTTTCTCGGACACAGTTGTGGTTTTCGTCGTATTCATACCGCATCTGACGAACCTGATCCGACATGATCCTGCGCTCAATCAGATCTCCGTTGGCTATGAAATCCATTTCGATCCATTTCACCATGCTTGGATCCGGAGACTCCATGTGCGCGGTGAGGATGCCGTCATGTTTTGTGTGCCCTTTGGCCTCAAGCGGAACGCCAAACAGGTCAAAGATCGTTCTGCCAAACTGGTAACCCTGCCACTGGCCGTACTGCCGAAACGCGTTGGCACCGCTGGCCGCGGTAAAGACGAGGTCGCGGCTCCCGTCGATGTAGGTGAGGTAGAGCGGATTAAAACGATAATCTCCTTCGTCAAAGGAATCAATATCACTGTCTCTCAGCATCAGCGTCAAGGCGTCAAGATCGGCAGGATCAGAGACGGTATAAGTCTTTCCGTTCTGCTGGACATACAGGGACGCGGACGCCAGATCCTTTGCTTCATTCTTGAGCCATACGTAATCCGGATTCTCCTCCGTTCCGATGTTCTTTGCCATGTCCTTTTTGGGGATCGGCAGCATGTCGAAGTTCTCCAGCGCAAGCGGCAGGCCGTTTTCATCTTTTGTCACACAGACGCTGCGGCAGTAGACCTCGCCCTTGTCGCTCGGCACCTTGCGCCAGTTGAGGGGCTTGATGGGCGTGCCGGTGAAGCTGATCCAGCCGATATCCGCCCTGCCCCATTCGATACTGTAATCCACGAGACGGAAGTCCCGGATATAGGGCGCGATCTGCTGCTCGTAAACGGCGGAGATCGTGGGCTTCAGATTCGCCCGGCTCTCGGGGATCATGCTCAGGTCAATGTCGGGATTCGTGAGGCGATCGACGGCGCTCTCGCTGCTGTACTGATGATAGGTGAACTCACCGTCCATCCCCAGTGCCGGATCGTCCAGCGCTGCCCAGTTGAAGGAATCGGCAATGGCCTCGAGGTCTTCATGACTGAGCGTAAAGCTCACGAACTTATCCCCCAGGCCGTCCAGCCTGCCGTCGTTGAAAGAATCGGCCCAGCCGGATTTGGCGACGGATACCACCACAAAGCTGTCCGGCCTGTCAAAAATCAGGAAAGCCCCATGCGCAGAGTCAGAGATTGTAAGAGTCTGGCCGTTCGCGGTCGTATACCGCCATTCGGTGTAATCGTTAGGATCGCCCGCGTTCATGGTCACATAGCCCAGCACACCCTTCATCGCACGGCGGAACTGATACGGGATCACAAGCTTGGCTCCCCCTTCGGGAGAACTGTCCCCGGTGTTCACACCGGGGACTGAGAGGGTTCCCGTCGAGAACAGTGTCCCGTCAAACTGGAAGCTGCCGCTTGTGTAAACATAGCCCCCGCCATAATCATTTTCAAAAGCCTCGTTCCCGCGCGTGAGCTTGCCGACGCCTGCCGCCTCATAGAAGCTCCGCTCATCGGGCGGGGTGCTCAAGACTCCCAGGCTTTTCAGACCGTATTTGCCGCACAGGGCGTCGATCTCATCCGCCATCTCTTTCGTGGTCACGCCGTAGGGGCCGTAGTCTTCCATGAGGTCAATGGCCTCCTGCGCGTCAAAGGGATCATTGCGGTGGGCGTCGTAATAACTGAGCCATTCGGAAAGCGCCTGCCCCTCCGGGCTGTCGCTCAGGCCCTCCATGCTCAGCATCTTCATGCCGAAAAGGCTGCCCGCCCGCATATTGCCGAGGCCGACAAGTCCGGCCGCATAGGCAGCGCCGATCAGCAGAGCCGATAGTACCGCCGCGATCAGCACGATGCGGACGATTTTTCCCGCGCCGCGTTTCCTCTCGCAGAGCTTATAGCCCAATGCCTTGCGCGTGCGCTCCAGAAGCACGTCGTCCGTGTCGTTGAGCGCCAGCAGGAGCATTTCTTCGTTCAGCATAATCCTTCCTCCTTCAGATATTCCTGCAGCTTTTTCCGGGTGCGGTGCAGCGTGGTGCTGACTTTTCCCGGCGTGAAACCAAACTTCTCGGCAATCTCCTTTACCCCGGCCATATACCAGCAACGGGCAAGAAAAACCTGCGCCTCTGTCTCGTCAATGCCGCTGAGGAAACGCTGCAGGGCCTTGCTGAGCTCTTTCAGCTCCAGACGTTTCTCTAAATCTGTCCCATCGGGGACGACCTCGGCAAGCTCGTCCAAGACCAGCGCTGTTTCTCCGCCGCCGCGACGCAGGGCGTTCTGTTCACGAAGC
>CADAPH010000217.1 GCA_902789745.1 Oscillospiraceae bacterium
ATAAGTTTTTTGCTCAGATTTCCCGCAACAGATTGTCTATCAGCACGTCGAAAATGATCTTTGCGCCGAGTTTGAAGGGGTACGCGATAGCGGTTTCCTACTGCGTTATTCAGTTGTGGGTGTTGGCATGGAGCAATCCCCGCCGCTGTCACTTGCAACAAGCCTTAAAACACGATACTTGGCCTTGGCTGGTACAGCGCGGTCATTGTGTAAATGTGCCGTATCCGGCAACTGCTTCATCTATCGTTATTTCGCCCGTTCCGACAAGATAACCGGCCAGCCTCAACTGGATGACAGCGTCATCCGACAATCCGAAAACTTCCGGCGACAGGATCCGGGATTCCGGAACGGCCCCCAATGCGGCGTACAGGCTGTTAAAAGACAGATCCTTTGTCGGCGATATCAGCCCCTTATTCTGCGCCATCTCGTTCAGCTCCCGCGGCGTGATCAGAAAACGCATAAATTCGTTGGCCATGTCCAAATTTGAACTGTCTTTGTTGACAGAGAACTGCAGATTCGGCATATCAAGGAAATAAGCTCCTTCATCCGACATGGGAACAGGGGCGAAGGTGTATGTAAAGGGGTTGGCGATAAAGGCCTCGGAACGGCTCTCCCGCTTCTTTGTCCCGGAGACGGCGTCTCCGGAGCAGAGCATCATGGGTACGTCCCCTTCAAAGAAACGAAGGATTACGGCGTCATAGTTGTTTTCAATCTCCGCACACGCATCAAGGTCTACACAGCCGTCGTTCAGAAACTGCACGAGCTTCTCAAGGGCGGGCCGCATATACTCGCCGGCTGAGGCGTCAAGAGCATTGAGCTTTTTAACAGCCTCTTCATTGTGCGCCACTGTTCCGCAGAAGTACGGATAAACCGTCAGCGTAAAAAGCGAAGTCGTCTCCTGCTGGGAGAAGCCCATCATCGGGTTTTCATAGCCTTTTTCACGAAACGCATCACACACTGCCACCAGTTCCTGATAGGTTGTGGGAACGCTGAGTCCTTCTTTTTCAAACAGGCTGTTGTTCACGAGCATGCCGTAGGTGTTTGAGAAAACCGGGACCATCGGAAACGTACCGTCATCTGTATTCAAAAGTATATTGCCGCGGATGCAGCCCAGATCAAGACCCAGCGCGGGATCGGACAAGTCTTCGGCATGGTCGATGGACGCCTTATATTGCTCCCGGCCACACATCCAGGAGTAATTGACGTAGATATCGGGGGCGCCGGTTCCGTTCAGGACCATTCCGATCATGTTGTTATAGTCATCAATTTTTGTAAATACAAGCTCCACATTGGGATAATATTCATTAAAACGGTCAAACTCAGCTTCCAGCGCCTCAAAATTGTTGTAGCCGCCGGCAACGCTGATATGGCAACTGACGGAAGTATCCAGAGCCGGACGGAACCCATCCTTCGCCTCCGCATCCTGCGTCTTTGCGCCGCATGCGGCCAGACCCAGGATCATCAGCGCTGCCAAAAACATACACATCGTTTTTTTCATGATTTCCCTTTCCCTTCCTTGATTCTTCGGATCTCCTTGATAACCAGCTTGATATCAACGGGCTTTGCAATATGGCCGTTCATTCCGGCATCCAGGCATTCCGTGACGTTTTCGGAGAATGCGTCTGCCGTCATCGCTACAATCGGGATAGAGGCCGCCCAAGGATTTTCCAGTTTCCGGATTGCCCTAGTCGCGTCAAGCCCATTCATCTCCGGCATCTGTATATCCATGAAGATCAGTTCATAACTGCCCTCCGCAGCCGCGCGCATCCGCTCCACACAGAGGCGGCCGTTTTCCACCCACTCGGTGGTGATTCCAAACATGGAAAGCATAGCGGATATGATTTCCCAGTTGATGTCGTTATCCTCTGCCACCAGGATATGCAGCCCCTGCAAATCGGAATAATCATCCTCCGGCTCCTGGGAAACGGACTCCTTCCCGATCAGCTCGTTGATCTTATCATAGAGCGTAGAGCGGAAAAGAGGTTTGCTGACGAAACCGTTCGCGCCTGCCGCTTTTGTCCGGTCCTCAATGTCCGACCAGTCATAAGCGGAGATCAGCAGGATCGGGATATTCTCATCCACCTCCGCGCGGATCCGGCGGATTGTCTCAACGCCGTCTATCTCCGACATTTTCCAGTCCACGATGACTACGCCGTAATCCCGCCCGGAAAGATGCCTGTGCTTGACCATCCCAAGCGCTTCCAAACCGCTTTGCGCCGTCTCCACCGAGGCACCAAGAGACGCCAGAATATCTGCAGCCGTCTGAAGCAGGATCTCATCATCATCAACGATCAGCACGTCGATAGGATCAAGCTTCATGTCATCCCGCTGCCTGTCAGCTACGGGGATATCCAGTACGACGGTGAAGGTTGTCCCCTTGCCCTGCTCGCTCTGGCAGTCGATCGTGCCGCCAAGCAGATCGACCATTTGCTTCGTAATCGCCAGACCGAGGCCAGTCCCCTGAATGCTGTTGACACGGCTGTCGATCTGACGCGAGAAGGGCTGATACATGGTCGCCATGAATTCCGGACTCATACCGATGCCCGTGTCTGATACGATATAGCTCAGCCGTATGCAGTCGGGTTTGGCGCTCTTTTCCTCGCGCATATCTACGGTGACGCGCCCGCCGGGTTCCGTGTACTTGATGGCGTTGGAGAGGTGTACTTGATGGCGTTGGAGAGGATATTGATATAAATCTGGTTCAGACGAAGCTGGTCTGTAAACAGATATTCCTTTTCGATTTGATTGATATGGAATCTGAAATCAATATTCTTCTCCTTGATCATCGGCTGTGAGATATTGACAAGGTTCTCAACCGTTTCCACAATGGAGAAGGTCATGGGACTTAATTTCAGCTTTCCGCTTTCCACCTTCGATATATCCAAAATGTCGTTGATCAGCGTCAGCAGATGATTGCTGGCCAGGCTGATTTTCCGAAGGCTTTCACCCGTCGACTCCACATCCCCGAGATTCTTCTCGGCAATGGTCGTAAGGCCTATGATGGCATTCATGGGCGTGCGGATGTCGTGAGACATGGTGGAGAGGAAATCGGTTTTCGCTTTGTTTGCAGATTCCGCCTCTCGCGCTGCGGCCTGAAATCGTTTGTTCAAGTGAAGCATATAGTGCAGGTCAAGAAGGAAAAGAATCAGAAGACCGGCAGAAACGACTCCGACCAGCAGCCAGTTTTCCATCCACGTGAAGATCCTTCGCCGGCACAAGGCCCAAAAGCGTCCAGCCGGAAGTGGCCGAGATGGGGGTAAAGGCAAGTATGCATTCCTGCCCGTGTGAGTTGATCATCGGAACGGAGCCCGTCGATGAAGTGACCCTGTCAAACAATTCACTTGACTATTCAGGATCTGTTGGATTGTAAGATCTGTAGAACTCAAAAAAACTGGCGTTCTTAAAGTTGTGTCCTTTCAGGATATAATCCCCGTTGGCATCGATCATGGACAGCTCGGCGTTCACCAGTTCTGTCTGCGGGAAAACCCATTTCTGCTCCAGCTCCG
>CADAPH010000218.1 GCA_902789745.1 Oscillospiraceae bacterium
GGCTTTTGACGGTGCTGGAGCCGCTGTATGACAGCAGCGGAAACTGCCAGTGCTACATCGGCGTCGACGCCGGTATGAGCGGCATCGTATCTTCCGGTTATCAGTTTTTGGCGCGGGTCATCTCTCTGTTCCTCGGTTTCTTCCTGCTCATCCTTGCTTTAACGCTTTGGCTTGCCAGGTATCATATTATACTTCCGATCAATACGATGGCGCTCGCCGCGGGCAGCTCTTCCTATGAAACGGAGCAAGCGCGCAAGGCAGCCGTCGCGGACATGCGCGGATTGGACATCCGGACCGGCGACGAAATCGAACACCTGTACCAATCCGTGACAAAAACGACGGAGGATATGGTTACCGTCATCGAGCATGTAGAGCATCAGAAGCAGGTTATCCGGAAGCTGCAGAACGGTCTGATCATCGTACTGGCCGACATGGTGGAGAGCCGCGATACCTGTACCGGGCAGCATGTCCGCAAGACGGCAGCCTATACCGACATCATCATGCACGAGCTCAAGCGGGAGGGCGTGTACGCCGACCAACTGACGGACGAATTCATGTCAGACGTGGTGAGCTCCGCCCCGCTGCACGACATCGGAAAAATCAAGGTTTCGGATCTGATCCTGAACAAGACCGGCAGACTGACCGACGAGGAGTTTTCCGTCATGAAGTCCCATACCACCGCAGGCTCGGAGGTCATTGAGCACGCGATGCGCATGGTCTCCGAAGCGGATTCGCCCTATCTGAGAGAAGCGGACAATCTCGCCCTGTACCACCATGAGAAATGGGACGGAAGCGGTTATCCCACCGGTCTGAAGGGTGAGGAAATCCCCCTGTCCGCCCGCATCATGGCTGTCGCGGACGTCTTTGACGCGCTGGTCTCCAAACGGAGCTATAAGGACGGACTCTCTTATGAGGACGCCATGGCCATCATTCAGTCCGGCGCCGGGACGCATTTTGACCCGCTGATCGTAAACGCCTTTGTCCAGGCGGGCGACGAGGTGCGCAAGGCCATGGAAACGAATATGGATATCTGACGCCGTGCGCCGTATCCGAAAAAGACAATTATTAAAACAGCGGCCGCTCTCCGGAGCAGCCGCTGTTGTGTTCGCTTAAAAGTCAGTCTATCCAGTTGTTGCTGTAAATGTTGGCGTATTGCTCCATCTCCAGGCAGAGCTTTTCCATCTCCTCCGCATTCTCTGCCAGCCGCGCTCTCTCATGATCGTTGATCGTACGGCAGATGTCCATGTATTTCTGCGTCGTCTCGCGCACACGCTGGCTGAGCACCTTCATAAGCTGCAGAAGCTTCTCCGGCTTGTTCTGGAAATAGTCCCTGAGCTCACTCTCTCCGAGCTCTTCCACCACGGTATCCTCCAGCGCTACGGCGGTCGCGGATCTCGGGTAATACTCGATCATGCCCATCTCGCCAAAGATCTGTCCGGCCTCCAGGACAACGATCTGACGCGCATTCTCCGTGCCGTAATCCTTATAAATACCGACTTTACCGCTGAGGATATCATACATCGTCCTGGCGCCGTCTCCCTCGCGGAAGATAACCTGATCTTTTCCGAATGTGATTTCTTTCATGTTCGCCCTCTCCTCACTCAGTAATACGGATAGTAGCTGTTGTCGCTGTAAAATCTGCACAGGTCGCGGATGCGATCCGTCAGGGACTGATCCTTTTTGCCGCTCTTCTCCGCCTCAACCGCGTCGTACGCAGTGCGGCACGCCTCGACATAATCCTTCGTCGTCCTTCTCAGGCGATTGCAGAGCTGCTGCATAATGTCCAGGATAACGGAGGGATTTTTTTCAAAGAAGGAGAAAAACTCTTCCTCCGTAATTTTGGTCAGCACGGTATTCTCTTCCAGGACGACGACCGTGGCCGAACGGGGCGCATGCTCCAGAAGCCCCATTTCTCCAAACACTTTTCCGCCGTAAAGCTTGGCAACCTCTTTTTCATTCGGCCCGCCGTAGTCACGATAAATACCAACGCAGCCGGTTTGCATCTCATACATGCAGTCGCCGGGATCGCCTTCACGGAAAATGACGGTACCGGGCGCGTAAAGCTTTGTGTCGTTCATCATTTATCCTCCGTTCATTCTATATGGGAAAGTCTCTCTTGCCCGCTTACGCAGAAGCTTACAATTCTCGCTGTTGTTTAGTTTATCACAGCGTCATGCGGGAGTCAACAAAAAACAGTTCGCATCCGATTACGCCGCCCGGGAACAGGCATCCGCGGCGGCAAGATAGCGCTCGGACAATCTCCTGCAGGTTCCGGAAAAGGGAAAACCCCCGCGGACGAATCCACGGGGGTGGGAATACAAGGCCGATGTTCAGTTGTTGCGGTAGAAGTTGATGAGGCAGCCGTCGGCGATGATCTTGCGCTCGGGGTCGGTCAGCGCGCCGATGGAGCACTTAAACTCCGTCACGGTGCCGTCGGGCTTGACGGCATAGGCGGTAATATCGTCATTCTTTTCGAGGATCGCCTTTCTGAGCCCCGGCACGAAGATGTAGTCGCCCAGGGCGAAGACCTCGGGATTCTGCACGAGGAAGGGCGTCATGCCCCAGTTGATGCAATTGGAGCGGTAGCGC
>CADAPH010000219.1 GCA_902789745.1 Oscillospiraceae bacterium
CTGGAGGAAAACCCCGACGTGCTGGAGCACTGGCAGCGCCGCTTCCGCTACGTGCTGATCGACGAGTATCAGGACACCAACCGCCTGCAGTACAAGCTCTCGTCGCTGCTCGCGGGGGGCTGGGGCAACATCTGCGTGGTCGGCGACGACGACCAGAGCATCTATAAATTCCGCGGCGCGACGATCGAAAACATCCTCAGCTTTGAGGATCAGTACAAAAACTGCCGGGTGATCCGGCTTGAGCAGAACTACCGCAGTACCTCCCACATTCTGGACGCGGCCAACGCCGTCATCGCCCACAACTGCCAGCGCAAGGGCAAGGAGCTCTGGACAAACAAGGACGGGGGAGACCTGCTGTTCCACTACTTTGCCGACGACGAGCGGGACGAGGCCCGGTTCGTCGCCTCCGAGATCATGTCCGCCTACGGGCGCGGGGCCAACTGGCGCGACCATGCGGTGCTCTACCGCATGAACGCCCAGTCCAACCAGTTTGAATACGCCTTCAAGCGCGGCGGTATCCCGTACCGCATCATCGGCGGCACCCGCTTCTTCGACCGCGCCGAGATCAAGGATATCCTCGCCTACCTGAGCGTGATTTCCTCCCTGGCGGACGACCTGCGCCTGACGCGCATCATCAACTCCCCGCCCCGCGGCATCGGCGCGCGGACGGTGGAAACGGTCGGGGAACTTGCGGCGGCGCAGAACGTCTCCATGTTTGAGATCCTGCAAAAATCCGAGCAGATCCCCGAGCTCCAGCGCGCCGGGGTCAAGCTGCGGCTCTTCGCCAATCTGATCCTGGAACTCAAGGACTTCTCTGCCTCCCACCGCCCGGACGAGCTGCTGGACGAGCTGCTGGAGAAGACCGGCTACGTCCGCGCCCTCGAGGAAAAGAACACGACCGAAGACACCGCCCGCGCCGAAAACGTGCGGGAGCTTAAAACCAGCATCCTCACCTACATGAAGGAATCCGGGGACGAAACGCTGGAGGGCTATCTTGCCAACGTCGCCCTCTATACGGACATGGACAACTACGACGCGGACGCGGACGCCGTGGTGCTCATGACCATGCACAGCGCCAAGGGGCTGGAGTTTCCGACGGTGTTCGTCGTTGGCATGGAGGAGACGGTCTTCCCGAGCATCCGCGCCATCGGGGAGCCGGACGAGATGGAGGAGGAGCGCAGACTCTGCTACGTCGCCCTCACCCGCGCCAAGGAGAAGCTGTATCTCACCTCCGCCCACCAGCGCATGATCTTCGGCCGCACAACGGCAAACCGGGTTTCCCGCTTCGTGTCCGAAATCCCGGAGGAACATATCCATAAGAGTATACCCAAAAGCCACGCATATCAGGACAGCGCGCGCGAGCCTTACGGAACTTTTTCCTCACCGCGACAGACTCCGACGCCGCCGAAGACACCGCCGAAGACACCGCCGAAGACACCGCCGTTCCCCGCGCCCTCCGCGCCGAAGCCCGTCGAGACTGCGAGCTTCGCGGTTGGCGACAGGGTAAAGCACACAGCGTTCGGCGAGGGCAAGATCATGAAAATGACCCCCATGGGCGGGGACTACCTGGTGGAGATCCGCTTTGCCGACGTGACCAAAAAGCTCATGCTCCGCGCCGCCGCCCCGCATATGGAGAAGATACAGGAGGCCCCCCATGCGTGATGTGTTCAATGTAATCTGAAAGAGATTCGATACGAATTGCATTGTTCATAATAGCACCTCGTTGTTTTGTTGATTAAATTATCAGAAAAGCAGACAGTCAAATAATTGGGAGAAAAGGCTTTACTTCCGGCAGATAATGCTATATTTCCAAAATGATGAATCATTTTGGAAATAGGAAAAACCTTGACAGTCATACCCCGACTCGCTATAATAAAAATATAAAAGGCGTTGCCTAAAAGCGGCTCCGCCCAGTTAGAGGTTTATCTTATCGAGAAACCGTCACTTGGCAGAGTGGCGGTTTCTGCTCTTTACAGTAATCGTTACTGTCCAATCAAGGATATGGAACGTTAATGTAATCGGCATTACAACACCTCCTTTCGGAGATGTGACGGAACCGCCTTTTTACGCTTGACAACGCCTTCCCCTTGTGAGGGATTTTATTTTACAAAAACAGACAGGAAATGTCAATCAAATGTATGAGAAAAAAAGAGGAAACCCCATGCGTGATGTGATCCTCAAGCGCGTTTACCGCCATTTCAAGGGTGACTGTTATCTGGTGGAGGATGTGGCGCGGCACTCCGAGACCGGGGAGGAATATGTCGTCTATCGCAAGCTGTACGGGGACGGTTCCCTCTGGATTCGGGCTGCTGGATATCCCCAGCAAGGCCGGACATAAGGACTGAGACGAATGAATATCAACGGGTTTGAAATCGAAAGAAAATACCTGATCGCCATGCCCGACGCCGCGTTTCTCGAAAACTGCGAGAGCTCGGAGATCACGCAGACCTACCTGCTCGGCGACGCGTATACCACCGACCGCGTGCGCAAACGCGTACGCGGGGACGGCTGCGAATATACCCACACCGTCAAGCGTAAACTGAACAACATGCGGCGCATCGAGGACGAGCATGTGATCGGCGAGGAAGAATACGAAACGCTTTTGAAACGCGCCGATCCCGCAAGGAACACGATCCGCAAGACGCGCCATTGCTTTGAACACGACGGCAGACTCTGGGAGCTGGACGTGTTCAGCTTCTGGGATGACCGCGCCTTTCTGGAGATCGAGCTCACCGACGAGGGCGACGCCGTCACGCTGCCGCCGGAGATCCGCCTGATCCGCGAGGTCACGGACGATCCCCGCTACACCAACGCCGCGCTGTCGCTGGAAATCCCGCAGGAAGACATTACTGGGAAAGGATGATGAACATGAAGAAGTGGATCACGCTTTTGCTGATCGCGGCATTTTGCCTCGGCCTGTGCGCCTGCAATTCGGCGCAGCCTGTTCCGACCACCGTGCCCACCGAGGCGCCGACGCCGGAACCGACACCCGAGCCTACTCCGGAACCCACGCCGGAGCCGACGCCGCCCCCGACGCCTGCCCCGCCGAAGGATGTGCGCGTGACTGTCTCCAACACAAGGACAGAGCTGACCGCCATGGATCCGCAGAGCGGCGAGACCTGCATCCTGCGCTTTGCCTATGACACGCCGCAGATCGAGATCGAGAGCAATCCCGCGGCGGCCGACAAGATCAACGAGTTTATCGCCCTGAAAAACGAGAGCTTCTATACCGGCGAGGACTACGGCTTTGGGGAAAGCAGCTATACGGGCTACAACAACATGCTGACGCTTGCCGAGGATTTCTACCTCTACCAGATCGAATCCGGCGGCGAAGCGCCCTCATTTGAGATGAGCGCCGACCGCCGCGCCGTGATCGCGCGCAACGACGGCGTTGTACTGAGCCTGCTTCTGAGCGACTACACCTACTCCGGCGGCGCACACGGCAATTCGGTCACCCGCGCCTATAATTTTGACGTGAGCACCGGAGAGCTTCTGACCCTGGACGACATCAGCACCGACACCGCGGCCTTCGCCAACGTCCTCGCCAATTCGATGATCGAACAGGCGGAGAACGATGCCACGCTGCATGAGCGTATTTATATCGAGGATGCGGATCTGGGCTCGGCGCTGTCCGCCCTGGTGCGGGAGGGCTCCTGGTACTTCGACTATGACGGCATTGTGATCTTTTCCGACGATTATGAGATCAGCAGCCACGCCGCGGGCCCCATCAGCTTCCGTATCCCCTATGACGTCGCGGCGGCCTATCTGATCCCGCGCTATATCCCCGAGGCTACGGTTGAGACGGTCACCTTCTATGTCGTTCCGGCAGAGAATATGAACGAGGGCATTACCGAAATTGTCGACATGGTCAAAATCGGCGACGGCGGCACCACGCTCTATCTGCTGGCAAACGGCACAGCCCGCGATGTCCGCCTGACAAGCGTGGACTATTCCGGCAGCTTCTACGAGACGGCGCAGCTCTGGTCCTGCAGCGTCATGCACGACTGCGCTGTCCAGATCTCCACGACGATTCCCGAGGGAATGCCGAATCTGAAAATCAGCTACCGCGCAAACGACGGACTCAAGAGCTTCTATCTCAGCGAGAGCGGAGAGGACGGCAGCCTCATCCTGGTCGACGACAGCATCGAGGCCGTGGGATAAAACTTTTCCTGAAATGCGCAGAAAAATCTTGACATTCAAGATGCTGCGTGCTATTCTATTCAAGCCGCATTGAAGGGGTAATTGAAGAAGAGGTTCGCCCTCCACCCTGAGAGCGAGTCCTGTAAAGAGGGAGGATACATTCATGAAGCATGCGATCATCGTGACCGGCGGCAAGCAGTACCGCGTGGCCGAGGGCGACGTTATTTTCGTTGAGAAGCTTGACAAGGCTGCCGGCGAAAAGGTTTCCTTTGACCAGGTTCTGGCCGTTGTCGACGGCGACAATGCCGTTTTCGGCAAGCCCGCCATCGCCGGTGCGACCGTTTCCGCCAACGTCGTCAAGAACGGCAAGGGCGCAAAGGTTCGCGTTTACAAGATGAAGCCCAAAAAGGGTTATCGCCGCACCCAGGGCCACAGACAGCCCTACACCAAGGTTCAGATCGAAGCGATCAACGCCTGATATATTCCGCAACTGATTTTGACTGAAGGAGGAGCAACCTAATGGCACATAAAAAAGGTATGGGTTCTACCAAGAACGGCCGCGACAGTGAGTCCAAGCGT
>CADAPH010000220.1 GCA_902789745.1 Oscillospiraceae bacterium
CGCTTTTCCGGATACCGCAGCCGGTGAATCCCGTGAAGCCCCGTCGCCCTCCAGCGCGCAGGCGATCGCCGCGATGTCCGCGCACAGTCTTTTCAAGCTTTCCACCAGTGCCGACCGTTCCGTTGTTGTCATTCCTTCCGCGTCTCCTTTCTCAGATGTGCCGGTTTTTTGCCGGTCACCTTCCTAAGTAGAGCTGAGGAGGAATTTTATAATCGATCAGAAAAAAAGATCCTGTGAACGGCAGGATGCTCTTTTTTCATTCAGGACTCGGTTGCCGGGAGGGCTGCGAAGAAACACCCTTCCGCTTTTTGACTTAATGATTGCGTTGTGATCCCGGAGGCATTTCGGTACTTCTTGGGTTTTTTGGCAGGATATGTTTTTTCATATTTAATTTTGCTAAGGGGGAAGATTAATAAAAAAGTAATACCCAAACTCCGGGAAATTGGGCATAATATTTTTCGAAATTGTCACGTTGATGAACGCTTCATAGTGTATCATTCACTGTAGCGTGATAGCGAATGTTACGCTCATGAATCATTCGGGACCAATATTCTGTGGAATGAAGGATAGTGAAGGTTTAGGTATAGTTCATGCAGATCAAAATGAAAACGGAGGTACTCAATACGGAGGTCCAATAACAATTGAAACACTAAATGGCGAGATAATAGACAAAAAATGATAAGGGGGCTTATAAAATGAAGGGAAAAAGAAGATTAAGAAAGGGAGTTCTGAGTTTTTCTTTAGCGGTTATTATGATGATTGGTACTCTGACGGGGTAAGTATACCCTGTCAGGTTCGGCGGTTTTATTGTGTTTAATTTGGTGATGCGGCGGCCATAACAGCCGTGAATGCGAAAGGAGACAGATTGTTTATGAAAATGAAGAAACGACTTTTGAGCATCCTGCTCAGCCTCGCGTTGGTGCTTGGGCTGATACCGGGGATGAGCCTGACGGCGTATGCGGCAGATGCGACGGAAACTGTGGCAGAGGATATCTTCGCCGAAAAGGTCATCTTCGGCAATTTCTACACCGTTGACGAGAACAATCCCAGGGCCGAGGCCGTTGCGATCCTCGGCGGGCACTTCGTCTACGTCGGCGACGCGGCGGGCGTCCAGGAGCTCATCGGAAAGAACACCAAGGTCGAGCGCTATGAGGGCGGCCTCATCATCCCCGGTATGTCCGATGGTCATTGTCACTGCTCCGTCGGCGGCGCGGTGGAGCTTTTCGAGGCAAATCTGCTGAAGGTCTTCGATGTTGACGAATTTAGAGGTCGGATCAAGACACTCATTGAGAAGCATCCGGAATATGAGGTCTACCAGGGCTTCGGCTTCCTCCCTGTGAAGGAAGTATTCGGCCCCTTCGGCCCCACCGCGGATATGCTGGACGGTCTGTCGGACAAGCCCATTGTCCTCGCGGACATGGGCCTTCACTCCTACCTGGTGAACCATGCCGCCATGAAGCGCCTCGGCATCAGCAAGGATACGCCCGATGTCAGCGACGGCATCGTTGTCCGATATGAGGACGGCACCCCCACCGGCTGGTTCCGCGAGGGCGCCATGGCCTATATCAAGCCGCTCGTCGGCTTCACGGTGGAGCAGTACAAGGAAGCCTTCCTGCGTTATCAGGAGGAGTATCTCGCCCATGGCATGACTATTTTCATGGACGCGATCATCAACTGGGACTACACCGACAACGAGGTGCTGGCGCTGCACGAGCTCGACAAAGAGGGCAAGCTCAAGATGCACGCCTACGGCGCCTACCAGGTGTTCCAGGCGGAGGGTCACGACACCATCGCCGAGGTCGAGCACGCCGCAGCCCTCAGAGAGCGCACGAAGGGCCCCATGTTCGATCTGATCAACACCAAGATCCAGCTGGACGGCACGATCTCGCCCACCCTCGGGACCGCCTATATGAAGCAGGCCTACTGCGATCCCGAGTCGCAGAAGATCAACAACCACGGACAGCTCCGTATGGACATGGACACTCTCACCGCGGTGTACAGAAGATCCCACGAGCTCGGCATGGCGGTGCACCTGCACGCCATCGGCGACGGGGCGCTGGCCATGGCACTGGACGCCATTGAAAAAGCCAATGCGCAGACCGGGCCCTGTGATCTCCGGGACGCAATCGCGCACCTGGAGGTCGTGGACCATGCGGACATCCCCCGCATGGCAAAGCTGGGCGTTGTGGCTTCCACCGACCCGTTCTGGATCCCCCTGCCGCCTGAGCTCGAGTCCATCCAGAGCTACGGCCTGGGCAAGGAGCGCACGGCGGCCATGCATCCGATAAAGTCCTTCTTCGATGAGGGCGTTGTCGTGTCCTCTGCCAGTGATTACCCCATCACCTACCCAGCCTATGCGCTGGATGGTATTCAAATGGGCGTGACCCGTTATCAGCCGGGCCGTCCGGACTCCCTGCATTGCCCCTCCGAGTGCGCTACGGTTGATCAGATGATCCAGGCCTGCACCCTGAACGCGGCTCGCCAGTTCCAGTCCGAGGACCGGTACGGCAGCATCAGCGTCGGCAAGGAGGCGGACATGGTCGTGCTGGA
>CADAPH010000221.1 GCA_902789745.1 Oscillospiraceae bacterium
GCGCGTCAGCGAGCTGAAAGCGATCACGGTCGAGAGCCTCGCGTCCGGCGAGGCGAGCATCCGGAACAAGGGCAAGCTCCGCACCATTCTGATCCCCGACGCGCTGGCGAAGAAGCTGCGCGCGTATTGCAGGGAGCGCGCCATCACGACCGGCCCGCTTTTCGTGACGCGCACGGGAAGGACGCTCGACCGCTCCAACGTCTGGAAGATGCTCAAGCGCCTTGCTGACGCGGCGAAGGTGCTGGCGAAGAAGGTCTTTCCCCACAATCTCCGCCACCTGTTCGCCCGGACACACTACCGGAAGTTCAAGGACATCGTGCGTCTTGCGGACATCCTCGGCCACAGCAGCATTGACACGACCCGTATTTATACCATGCACAGCGGCAAAGAAGAAAGGCGGCAGCTCGGACAGCTCCGCCTCATCCTGTAAACCACATAATGCACAGAATGTGGTATCTCCGGACACGCCGATGCTTTGTCGGGCGGTTTTGTGCTTTTATGAGGATGCCTCCGGGCCGGGATAAATCGGAACAGAGGCTTGAAACAGACCACTGCAAATTCAAACACATGCTCCCGACGGGAGAGAAAGGAACCGATGACATGAAAAAACTGCTTTGCATCCTGCTCGCGCTGACGATGGTCCTGTCCCTGGGCGCTCCGGCGTTCGCGGAAGGCGGGAAAAGCCCTGTGTTCAAGGACGGCGCGGCCCAGCCTATTCTGCAGTACACCAATCTCAGAGACGCGAACTACACCAACGAGGGCAGCAACATCCTCCGCTTCTGCGTGTATGTCGAGACCGACCACGATACCGACGGCGACGGCAAGGCCGATCTGGTGGAAGCGCTGGTTCAGGTTCCCCGCGCCGAGATCTTCCCTATGGGAGACGGGTTCGGATTTTGTGTTTTCTACAGGAAACAGTTTTTTCCAACGGTATGCCCTGCCGGCCCGAATCCAAACCGCGAGATCCAAAGAAGAAAAAAACAAAATGAGTTTGGAGGTTTTGATGATGAGAACACTGATTTCCTGCAAGTATCACGAAGATTCCCAGACCGTGGAGCTGCTGTACACAGACGGCACACTGCTCGACATCGACTGCATGGCCGTCGAAGATGAGGCCGCCTGGAATATGTACGAGCGGTCAGAACTGGATTACCTGCTCTATAATCTTGCACGGAATTCCTTGTCTGCTTTCTATCAGGCCCCCTCCGATTTTGGAGCGAAAAAGGCCGTATCCCGTTCCTGTATAAGCTGCAGTATATGGATTTGACAGAAATGCGCAAGCTTGCTAAACTTAGAAGCGGGAAGCATGACCGTGCCCGGCGCGGGCGCAACTCAGCAGCGAGGAGACGGATCTATGGATTTCAAGCGGAAAGAGATAGGGAATCGCGGCAGGCTGACGGCCATTGCGGTGCTGGTCGCAGCGACCATCCTGTTCGCGGTGTGGGCGCTTGTTTTTCACCACCACGAGCTGTGTGTGTTCATCGTCAAGAACTACATAGAGACGCTGGCGCTGCTCCCCGCGCTGACGCTGCTGGGCCTGCTGGCGGTGATCGTGAATATCGACGCCTATATCCGCCCCGATCTCAAGCGGATCATGGGGATCATTGTCGCCGTGGTGTTCAGTCTTTTGCTCCAGGATCATCTGGAATACCGCCTGATGATCGGGCAGGCGCGGCCGTTTGCGCGGACGCTGACGGCAATCTACGGCTATGCCGTGCGCCCGGTGGTGCTGGCTCTTTTTCTGCGCATCATGGCGCCGGAAAAGAAATTCGGGTGGGTCTGGGCGCTGGTGGGCATCAATGCCGCAATCAATGCCACGGCGATGTTTTCGCCCGTCTGCTTTCGAATCACCTGGGACAACCATTACATCGGGGGCCCCCTGTCTGACACGAGCTTCTATGTCGGCACGGTTCTCCTCAGCTACTGGCTCCTGCTGACGGTGCGTTTGTTCGAGCCGGAGACGCGCCGGGAGACCTGGCTGCCGGTGCTGATGTTCGAGCTCATTATCGGGGCGCTCGCGCTTGACTTCAACACCTACGACTTCGACCAGCCCGTATCCTATTTTATCCTCGCCACGGTCATTGACTGCGTGATCAATTACATCTGGATGCATCTCCGGTTCGTGCGGGAGCACGAGCGGGCGCTGCAGGCGGAGCAGCGGATTCAGATCATGATGACCCAGATCCAGCCCCATTTTCTGTATAACTCCCTCACGGTGATCCAGTCGCTCTGCCGCTCTGACCCGGCCCAGGCGGAGGAGGCCACCGTACAGTTCGCCAATTACCTGCGCGGGAACATGGACGCCCTGCAGACAAACGCCCCGATCCCCTTCGCAAGAGAGCTGGAGCATACCAGGGAGTATCTCGCGCTGGAGCAGATGCGCTTCGAGGACAAGCTGAACGTGCGCTATGACATTCCGTGCCAGTCCTTTACGCTGCCGATCCTGACCCTGCAGCCCATCGTGGAGAACGCCGTGCGTCACGGCGTGCGCGGCAATGCCGACGGCAGGGGAGAGGTGTTCATTTCCACCAGGGAATACGCCGACCGCTATGAGATCACCGTGACCGACAACGGCCCCGGCTTTGACTCGGAAAAGCAGCAGAAGGATACGGGGAAATCCCACGTGGGTCTACAGAACGTGCGGGAGCGGCTTGCCCAGATGTGCGGCGGCAGCCTGCGCGTCGAATCCGCGCCCGGCGCGGGGACCTCCGTGACCATCACTTTGCCCAGGGAGGCGAACAAACCATGATGATTTTTGCCATAGACGATGAACCCAAGGCCCTGCGGGTACTCTGCCGCTGTGTCGAGGAAGCAGCGCCGGGCGCAGAGCTGAGAGCCTTCGACAAGGCAGCCGATGCGCTGGACGCCATTCGGATCGGGGGGCTTTCCCCGGACATTGTGTTCAGCGATATTGAGATGCCCGGCGCCTCCGGGCTGGAGTTTGCCGTCGCGCTCAAGACGGCCTCTCCGGACACGCGGGTGGTCTTCGTCACGGCCTTTTCCCAATATGCGCTGGACGCCTTTCGGGTGCGGGCCCAGGGCTATATCATGAAGCCCCTGACGCCGGAGCTTGTCCGAGAGGAGCTGGACGAGCTTCCGTCGGCGCCGAAGCCGCAGACAAACAGACTGCGGGTGCAGTGCTTCGGCAGCTTTGAGGTGTTCTGGCAGGGGGAGCCGCTGAAATTTGCGCGGCGGCAGACGAAGGAGCTGCTGGCCTATCTCATTGACCGCAAGGGCGCGGCCTGCACGTCGGAGGAGCTGGTCTCAGCGCTGTGGGGCGACAGCAGC
>CADAPH010000222.1 GCA_902789745.1 Oscillospiraceae bacterium
GGGACGCCTCTGGCGGATTAAGATAATGGGTGGCCGCGGCGGCATGATGGGCGGCAGCCCGGCAAGCCGGCAAGACCCCGCTTGAACATCTCTCTGCATAATTTGCCGGATCGGTTCTGCCGGACGTATCGTGCCAAGAACGGTCACGGCTTTGTGGCCGTTTTCACTTTCCATGCGCGTAATCACTAAAAGGGCGCATACAGTTTCGTGAAATAATACCAGCATGAATCTTTTCATTTCTGCTGGTATAATCAAATCGCAGTTTGTCAAGGAACACATTACCTATGGCCGAGGCTGTCAGGTAAATCATTCGTATATTCTTCGTATATTTTGCGCACGCTTTTCGGAGATGTTTCACGTTGTTTGAGCTATCATAAGCGCAGACTGAACAAGGAGATGGTTGAACATGAAACGCTTTCTTTCTCTGCTTTTGATTCTCAGTATGGCATTCGGCCTGTCCGCAGTCGGCCGGGCCTGGGCTGACGAGGAAAAACCAGTCCCCGACAACGCCACGATCGACGCGGCGATCTATCTGGACTATGCCGCCGGGATCAAGGCCGGGGTCTACAGGTGGGTCCCGAGCGACGACGGCAGCTATTACACCCTCGCCGCGGTGGATGAGAGCGGCGAGCCTCTGACCGCGCAGGAGTCCGCCATCAACGTCGGCGCGAACAACGAGGAGCGCGGCGGCATGGGCGGCTTCCCCGGCGGCGAGCTGCCGGAGGGCTTCCGGCCACCCGCGGGGATGGCGATGGGGCCCGGCGGTATGGGTGGCCCCGGCGGCGGGGGAACCGTGTACCGGGGCGTGTATATGAATGCCAACATTACCAATGCCGAGAATCAAACCATGCTGATCTATGCGCCGGCCGCGTATTTTACCGTCGATGAGAGCGGCGAGGTGACCGGGATCAACCATGAGGCCTCTGTCGGCAGCTATACCGCAGACACCGCTCCCATCGTCTATCTCAACGAGTGCGGCGGCTGGAAATCCAGCTCACCCCGTGCCGTGGATACCGGCTATCTCGAACAGGGTATGATCTATGTCACCGCGGGCGCGAGAAGCCGGGACGCGGTGGATGAAGACGGTCTGCACACCGGCAAGGCCCCGACACCGGTGGTCGATCTCAAGTCCGGCGTGATCGCCCTGCGCGCCAACGCCGGCGTGATTCCCGGAGACAAGGACCGCATCGTCTCCATCGGCACCTCAGGCGGCGGCCAGATGAGCTCCATCCTCGGCGCCTCCGGCAACATGCCCGAATACTACGAATACCTCTATGAGGCCGGGGCGATCGGCGTGACAAAGAATGAGGACGGAACCTGGTCCAGCGTCTGGCCCGACAACGTCTACGCCGCCCAGCTCTACTGCCCCATCGCGGACATGGAGAACGCCGACCTCGCCTACGCCTGGTGGTGGGTGGATCTGGCCGACCTCGGCGGGACCTACCGCGGCAGCATGACGGACTTCGAGCGCCGCCTGCAGGAGCTGGAGGCCGAGGCCTATATTGCTTATCTCAACGGCCTGAATCTGAAGGCCGCGGACGGGAGCGCTCTGACGCTTACCGGCCTGCGCTCCGGCAGCTACTATGACGCCATTTTGCAGAATGTCTCCGATGCGCTCAACGCAATGGCGGCAGCCGGGGAGATTGACCCCGGCGAGGCCTACCCGGATTCCGGCGACTGGCTCACGCAAAACGGGGACGGCAGCTGGAGCGTGACGGATATGGCGGGCTTTATGGTCGGTACGGGCCTGGTCAACAACCGCAACAAGGCAATTCCCGGCTTTGACCCGCTCGACAAATCTGCCGAAAACGACGCCTTCGGCTATCCCGAGGACGAATCCGTCCACTTTTCGCGCAGCGTGGCGCAGATCCTCTCCGACAACTACGAGGAGCTCTCACAGCTTGACGGCTTTGACGCGGAGCTGGTCGACGCCTATATCACCGACGCGCTGACCGGCGAAAAGGCGGACACGATCTATGAGCAGGCGAATCTCCTCAACGCGACGGAAATCCTGCTCGGCAGCGATGGCCACAGCGCGGTCGATCCGGCTCTGTACTGGCGCGACCGCAGCGGCACCGCCGATCAGCACACCTCCTTCTCCGTCGGTTACAACATTCTCCTCGCTGCGCAGATGCTGGGCCGGGATGTGGATTACCACCTGGTCTGGAACATGGGTCACGGCAGCAACGAGGGGACAAGCACCGGCACCTTCATCGACTGGATCAACGAAATCTGCGCATAATATGAATGACAACAATAAGCTGATACAATCGCAGAAGAAAAAAGAGTACATTACAAGAGCACAACATGATGAAAAACCGAGGACTCTCGACAGAGTAATCCTCGGTTTTTCTTCTGCACAGGAGGTGAGGCTTTAAAAAACAAGAAATTCGGCTTCCTTTCAACTACGGTTAAGAAAGAAAGACAATTCCATTAAGGCAACACCGCACAGAAAATAAGTAGTGCGGAAGCGGCCAAAACATGGTAAAATAACAGTATGAATAAACAGATAACGCTGTCCGCGTTCAACGATGAG
>CADAPH010000223.1 GCA_902789745.1 Oscillospiraceae bacterium
CTCTTCGATGACGGTGCGCGAGTTCATGGAGCAGCTCCTGCGCTACAAGGAGGCGTCCGGCACGATCGAGCCCTCCACGGTGAGGAGCTACCGGGGCGAACTACCTGGGGCACGCGAGCGCCTCGACGACGCTCGGCATCTACGCAGACATGGGCCCGGACGCGAAGGCGGCGGTGTCGAAGGTGGAGGACAACCGCGGCGAAGGCCGGCTTCACGAGCCTTGCGTCCTCGCGCCCGCCCGCGGCGTGCCCGGCGATCTCCCGGTTGCGGGGGTCGGCAAGAGGGCAGGCGTGGTTCCGCTTGAAGCCGACCCGCACGCAGGCGGGATCCGAGACGATGCGCGCCCGTCGGACTCGCGGGCGGCTACGTCGGGGAGCCCGGCCTCGCCGGGCCTGCCGGCATGGGCCTTGAGCCTGGCCTTGGAGTATGCGCTGACGAGGCCGCTCCCCCCTCGTGATGCGCCCGGGGTGCTTCGGGTCGGCCACCTCGTCCCGCCTTTCTCGGGTACCTCAACGGCAGAGGAGGATGCAACGGCAGAGGCACAGCATCGGAGCGCGATAAAAAGACTTGACAAATATCATTCTATATAGAAATATTCCTTACGGCACAAATTCAATGAAAAAAAGAAAGGTGATTGATATGGAAGCCATCAATATCGCAAAAGCTCCGGCATATACCTCGCCCAACCCGATACCTCGCCCAACCCGATGACGCTGATCTGCACGCGCAAGAGTGACGGAACCACAAACCTTGCCACACTGGCGTTCTGGACTTACGCCTCCACCAACCCCGGCAAGATCATGTTTGCACTCAACAAGGGCGCTTATTCTCTGGAACTGCTCGCCAAGACCAAGGAAGTCGTTCTGACGGTTCCGGGCGTGGATATGGTCGGCGCGTTGATCGGTTGCGGCACATCTTCCGGTCGGGACACCAACAAGGTAGAGAAGCTCGGTCTTGCTATGAAGTCAGTCGAGGGCACCGACATTCAGATCCCAGTTTCCACGCGGCTTGCCATCCACGCAGCAGTTGTTGAAACGGTAGACGCCGACGACCACGTAATCCACGTCTGTGATGTGAAGAATTTGTTTGCCGATGATTCCGTAGAGGCGATCTTCGGCTGGAACGGCTACGCTGAGTTGGCGGGAGCGCAGAAGAAGTAATGAGAAAGGAAGGGCGGTCTGAAAGCATTCTCAGCGATAAGAATATCGACGCATTCAACGGCGCGCAGGGACGTATCCTCTACATTCTCTGGCAAGGAGACGGCGTACCTATTAGCAAGCTCTCCAAAGAGACGGGGCTTGCCATGAACACGCTCACCAGTATGCTCGACCGTATGGAGGCAGCGGGGCTTGTCCGGCGGGACAGGGGCGACCACGACCGGCGAAAGATTTTGATTTATCTCACCGCCGAGGCAAAAGCATTGGAGCAGGATTACAACGCGGTCACAGCGGAGATTGAAAGCATTTATTACAAGGGCTTTTCCTCGGAGGAAATCGACGCGCTGGAGGGTTATCTGCGCCGGGTGCTCACAAATGTTGAGGAGGCGCTGTAATATGTCGGTTTGCATCAAGGATCTGATTCAGAATATGAATCTGGTGATCGGCTGCACGGTGGGATGTTCTTACTGTTACGCGAGGAACAACGTCAAGCGGTATCACATGATCGACGACTTCTCCCAGCCGGAGTTCTTTCCGAACAAGCTGCGGCTAATGGAGAAGCCGAAGCCTCGGAACTTCCTGCTCACCGGCATGAGCGATCTCTCCGGCTGGAAGCCGGAATGGTGCGAGCAGGTGTTTGCCAAAATCGCGGAGAATCCGCAGCACCAGTTTTTGTTTCTCTCCAAGCGCCCCGATCTGCTGGACATCGACTGCGACCTCGACAACGCATGGTTTGGCGTGACGGTCACGCGGCGCTCCGAGCTGTGGCGCGTCTATGCACTACGGGAGAATGTCCGCGCCAGGCACTATCACGCGACCTTTGAGCCGCTGTTCGATGATCCCGGCGAGGTGGACTTGCATGGTGTCGATTGGATCGTCATCGGCACCATGACCGGCGCTCAAAGCAAAAAGATACACACAGAACCGGCGTGGGCGTACTCGCTCATGGAGCAGGCGCACACGCTGGATATTCCGGTGTTTTGGAAGGAAGACCTCGTCCCCATTATGGGCGAGGAACAGATGATACAGGAGTTGCCCGCCGCATTCAACAGAGTTTTGGAGGAACAGAAAACATGGCACAAGTAATGATGGATGGGATTCTCGTCGGAGAAAAAGACGTCAAAAGTGTAATGACTAAGTCAAATCTGCCCGTGGGCGGGTACTCGGTCAACCCCTATGTGGGCTGCACCCACGCCTGCAAATATTGCTATGCGTCGTTTATGAAGCGCTTTACCGGCCACAGCGAGGAATGGGGCACCTTCCTTGATGTGAAACACTGGCCGGAGATCAAGAATCCGAAGAAATACGCGGGTCAGCGCGTCGTGATCGGCTCCGTCACCGACGGCTACAACCCACAGGAGGAACACTTCCGCAACACGCGGAAGCTGCTCGAGCAGCTCTGCGGCAGCGGCGCGGATATTCTGATCTGCACGAAGTCCGATCTCGTCGTGCGCGACCTCGATCTGCTCAAGGAGTTGGGGCAGGTCACGGTGTCGTGGTCGATCAACACGCTGGATGAGGACTTCAAAAACGACATGGACGCCGCTGTGAGCATTGAGCGCCGCATTGCCGCCATGAAACAGGTCTACGACGCGGGCATTCGGACGGTCTGCTTTGTCTCACCCGTCTTCCCCGGCATCACGGACTTTGAGGCAATTTTCGAGCGGGTGAAGAATCAGTGCGACCTGTTCTGGCTGGAAAACCTGAACCTGCGAGGCGGGTTCAAGAAAACCATTCTGGACTATATCGCCGGGAAACGTCCCGAGCTTGTGCAGCTCTATGACGAGATTTACAACAAGCATGACAGAAGCTATTTTGAGGCGTTGGAGAAGAAAGCGGAGGAAATGGCGAAGAAGTACGATTGCCCCTTCGTTGACAACGAAATGCCCTACGGCAGAGTACCGCAGGGCCATCCCGTGATTGTGGATTATTTCTATCACGAGGAGATTCGAGGCTCGGAAAATACGGGAACGCGGAAAAAGTGAGCATGGCATGATCGAGGACGGAGAGCAATTTCTGTAGGGCAATGCTTGATAATACGAATAATTTCCGCTATAATAAACACGCGCAAAGATTGTCACAAGCCTTTTGTTATCACGCCTGATAACAATTTGATAACATTCCATCGTATAGGCTGGATAATGTGGATATATCAAATAATCAAAAGAACAGGGCATCATATTTCCGAAGCAAAATCCGTTAGAATATGATGTCCGGCAACAAATCTGAATAATACTGCATATTGGGGGACAGGGCATTTGCTCTGCCCCCTTGTTATGCATGGACATCATATCGATTTCAGTTTTTCATACATATCCGGAATGCCGTGAATCACCGTGTCGTAAACGATGGTCAGGTCCACATATCCATAATCATGTACGATCTTATTCCGCATGCCTTTGATGGCGATCCAAGGCACTTCGCTGTGTTCTGCTTTGAATTGATCCGTGAGGCGGCTGTTATTTTCTGCGATTTGGATGATACGGAACATGATGG
>CADAPH010000224.1 GCA_902789745.1 Oscillospiraceae bacterium
GCCGTGCTTGTGATCGGCTAGATAAAAGAGCTGTTGAAAAAGCTGGGTGTAGAGGATGGAGACAAGGAAGTTGAAGCTGGTGTCGTTGTCCGGGATCAAAGCGAACAGCGCCACCTTTTTCTCTCCGAGGCTGGGCAAATCCAGCTCATCCGTAGCAGTCAGCGCGGCGAGGCTTTCCAGATTGAATTTCTCCAGCCTGGCTGCAAGGGTGATCTGGATGGATTTCAGCGTTTTTGCGCTGCCACTGTGGTAGTCCTTGTAATACTTCACCGCGATATGATCGGGGCTTCGCATTTCCAGACGCTCAAACAGCTCGTCCAGCGGGGATTGATAGGTGTCGTCGTCCTCCCGCACCTCACCGGCGCGCAGCATTTCCATGACCATCGGGAAGTTCTGCTCGTCGGGCGGCGCTTCATGGTGCAGATAGAACACCAGCGCCAAAAGCAGCATAGACGCTGCCGTGTCCCAAAAGGGATCGTTGGACTGGCTGCCCTTGGGCGTCGTACTCTTAAAAAGGTTTGTCACAAGGCGCTGCACATCGTTATCATCCCGGAGATAGACAAAGGGGTTATAACAATGGCTGCGCTCCATGTTCAGCAGATCCAGCACACGCACTTCATAGCCTTTCTGCTCCAGCAGATAACCCGTATCCCGTGCCAACTCTCCTTTCGGATCGAGGACAACAAAGCTGGTGTTGGCTTGGCAGAGGTTGGGCTTGGCATAAAACCTTGTTTTGCCCGCGCCACTGCCGCCCACTACCATCGTGTTCAGATTGCGGCGGTGCTTTCTGCCGTCCAGCCCGACACGGACATTCTGTGTGAACAGCTTGTTGGCCTCCGGCTGCTTTGCCCGGTATTTCTTGTCCACGGCTTTGGCGTCGCCCCATTCAGCCGAGCCGTGTTCCTCACCGCGCCGGTAGTTGCGTCGGGTGGAGAAATAGATACCGAGTCCCATTCCATACGCAAACAGAAAAAGGAGGACAGTTTTTAAGCTGTCCTCGCAAAACACAATATGAAACGGGTCGCCCATCGCCGCAGAGAATTGAGCAATGATCCCCGGTAGTCCCTCGGACGCGGCGGGGGCGATCAGAAGTCCCAGCCACGCCACGGGAAGGATACCCAGCAGACAAAACAGACGGATGGCCGCTTTATCTTGCTTCATCCCGACTCTTGACCTTTTTGGTCGGCGCGTCGATGGTCTTCAGCAGAATTTCATCTACAATATCGGTGGGGCGATCTTCACCGATCAGATCATTCCGCATCTCGTTGAGGGCGTTGATAACCACGCCATGCTCATACCGGTCCAGCTCCAAAACGCGCTTTTCTTCCTTTGCCATACATCACCGCTCCTGTTCTTTTGTACGGGGCGGCTTGTTCTGCTCCAGCGCCCGGCTCATTCTGCTGGTCATGTCCTTGGCCACGTCGCTGATCTCGTTGAGCGTGGCGCGGATGCTCTGCGGGTCGGCGTCCCGGAAACTGTCGGGCAGGCGGGAGAAGTCATAGCCACTCACATCTACACTGTACCGCTTGCATACTACATAGGAAATGCTGTACGCTGCAAAACCAGCGTCCGCGCGGGTATAGTTGGGATCAGCGGCAGCCAGCTCCGCGTGGGCGATCTCCTTGGAAAGACTGCGGAAAATGTCGTGCGCCTCCATACCGCGCCGCACGACAATAACACTCTGATCGTGGTCGTAATACGCGCCCATGTTGTTGGGAAGCTCATCAATGCCCTGAATGGGAACGGGCGGCTTGCGGATCAGTGCCTGCAAAAGCAGGCGATCCTCCACCTGCGGCGCGGGACGCGGACGCTGGCGGGAATTGGTCTGCGACACATCAAAAACGCGCTTCACGTTCCATGAGGTGCCAATGCTGCCATCGGGACGCTCATAGTTGTCGCCCGCCTCCAAGATCTTGATGTGGCTCTCATTGCGTTTGATGGACACGCCCTCGGCTTTCCAGCTCTCAAAATCCCGGAGTTGCGTGGCAAGCGGCCTCTGCGCTAGCACAAGCAGCGCATTGGTGGCGGAGTAGTGAATGAGGCGGCTTTTCACATCCAGAAACGCCTTATACTTGTCGCCATCGGCGGCGACTTCCTGTGTGGTGGCGTCAGCCAGCTCATAAACCTCCTGCCGCTCCGCCTGCTTTTTCTCTGCCCACGCCTCTTTGTCAAAGGGGCGATCCTCCTGTTCCTGCTGGGGCTTTGCTTCAAACAGATCGTCAAAGTTGCTCATAGTACATTACCTCGCTTTCGTTTTCTTGGGTTTCTTCTTGGGCGGCTGGTGGTGCTGCACCGGCTTAGGCGCCTCAGCCTTTGAGCTGCGCTCCGGCTCGGCTGCTGCGGGAGCCTCCGCCTCCTTCTGCTTTCGGGCCTCCCTGATCTCTCTCAAATCCTCCCGGACAGAGGGACGATCCTCCGGCCTTTTAGCAGTACCCTCGGCGGCTTTGGATGGCGTCTTTGAGGTAGGCGCGGACGCAGAGGGGTTTGGGCTTTCCCGTTCCTCCTTTTTGGTGGGCGCGCCCATGAGATCGTCCAGCAGACGATCTTCCTCGGCCTTGTCGGGTATATCCTGCTCCGGCGCTGCCGGTGCCTCTGCTTTCTCGGCGCGGGACTGTTCGATCTCATGCTTGATGGACGCGGCATCGACGGTGGCCAGCTTGAAGCGTTCCACGATCCGATTGATCTTGGATGCGTCCTCGGCGCGCACCATGATGTCCACCAGCCCGTCCGCAGACGGCTCTTTCCCGCGCAGGGCGCAGTAGACCACGCCGTAGCGTTTGGCCTCCACGGTAAACTGCTTCAGATGTTCCTCCGGGAGTGTAAAGACCTTCAGCTCTTTCCCGGAT
>CADAPH010000225.1 GCA_902789745.1 Oscillospiraceae bacterium
CGGGCGTCGGCTCCGGGGTCGGAACGGGCGTGGGCGCGGGTGTCATGACCGGGGGCGCGGGCATCTGGGAGGGAAGCTCAGCCGACGGGGCGGGCATGGGATCCGTTGTCGGCGCGGGCGCGAAGACGTCCGCCGTCACTTCCGGCTGTGAGAACATGTCCACTGTGGGTTCCGGGGTTTCGGTCCTGGGCGTCGGCAGCGGGGGCAGCGTGTTTTTGAGCTTCGAGCAGGCGCACAGCATGAGCGCCATACAGGCGATTATGAAAACAGTAAGAATCTTTTTCTTATTTATCATATTCATAGAACGAACTCCAAATGACAGATCCTCTGTGTATTTACGATCATTCGTCTTTATCGTGCTCGTATTATAACGGCTGGGCAAAGAAAAAGCAACCGCAAAAAGTCCCCTCCGCCTCCGCCGGGCCGCATGCAGGTCTGAGATGCCCGCTCCCCTTGTCCACAACAGCTTGCGTCCCGGAACGGACGGGCACCCAAGCTTTTGTATAATTGTTACGATTTGGAAAACTTTTTTGCATAAACAAAGGAGTGCGCTTTTGTCAATTGGTAAAAAGCTACAAGAATTTTAATTAAACTTCGTACAAATCGCCCAGATTCGTCGGAACAGACAAAAATGATTGATTTTAGCCTGTCAAAATGGTAGAATCATTCAAGAAGCCGGGGATAACCCGACCGCAAAATCTTATGAAAAGCGAGGAATCCACTATGAAAAAACTGTTGGCTATGCTTCTTGTGCTGACGATGATCGTCGCACTGGGTGCTACTTCCGCTTCCGCCGCGTCCGGTTCCGTGTACTGGCTGAACTTCAAGCCCGAGCTTGACGAAGCCGCCCAGGCACTGGCCGCCAAGTATACCGAGCAGACCGGTGTCCCCGTGAAGGTCGTCACCGCCGCCTCCGGCAGCTACAGCCAGACGCTCACCTCCGAGATGGACAAGNNNCTGGCCGCCAAGTATACCGAGCAGACCGGTGTCCCCGTGAAGGTCGTCACCGCCGCCTCCGGCAGCTACAGCCAGACGCTCACCTCCGAGATGGACAAGAGCTCCGCGCCCACCCTCTTCGTCATCGGCAACCAGGCCGGCGTCAAGGAGTGGGGCGAGTTTGCCATGGATCTGACCGGCACCCCCATCGCCGAAGAGCTGAGCACCGACGCCTACAACCTCTATGACGCGGACGGCCGTCTGGTCTCCATCGGCTACTGCTACGAGTGCTATGGCATCATCGTCAACCCCGACCTCATCGAGAAGGCCGGCCACAGCATGGACGAGATCAAGAACTTTGACGGTCTGAAGGCCGTTGCCGAGGATATCCACGCCCGCGCCGCAGAGCTGGGCTTCGACGCCTTCTCCTCCTCCGACATGGACGGCTCCTCCTCCTGGCGTTTCACCGGCCACATGGCCAACCTCGAGTACTTCTATGAAGAGCGCGACGCCGGCGGCTGGACCGAGTGCCCCGCCTCCCTCACCGGCGCTTACATCGGCAACTTCAAGAACCTGTATGACCTTTGCATCAACAACAGCCTGACCGATCCGAAGGATCTCGCCACCGGCGGCCACGATGCCGAGAACGAGTTCAAGACCGGCAAGGCAGCCTTCTTTGTCAACGGCTCCTGGGAGTACGCGGCTGTCTCCGCCGACGTTCCCAAGTGGCTCGTCACCGATCCCGAGGCTTCCGCCGTCATGGTCGAGCAGCTCGGCGTTCTGCCCTACAAGCATGTCCCCACCTCCGCCAACGGCTTCCTAGCCGCTGCCGCGAAGTATTCAGATGACGGCTGCTACGTCATGGATTGGGCCACCAACTATCAGCCCAATGTCGACGACTATCGCGCCGCGCTCGTCTCCGCGCTCAACGCCTACAACGCCGACCAGTCCGACGCGAACTGGGAGCTTGTGAAGACCGCGTTTGTTGACGGCTGGGCTGTCCAGTACAAGGCTGCCAACGGCTGATTCCGCGCGCAGTAAAACGCACATCATAATCGCTGGGGCGGACAGACACGTCCGCCCCGTTTCCGTACCGCAGTCCATGGTTTTTGTGTGAATGATACCGGAACCTCATGAAAACCTTGAATCGCTTGATCCTGGCGCCATAAGACGCGCAGAGGTTTCGTATGAGACGTGTTTACAGCGTTTTGCCCCGAAAGCACCGCAGGAACTGTGGTTTTCTTGATTAACGTATTTCATGGAGAAAATAGCACCAAAAGGGAGATGAGGTATTGAAAAAGCGCATAACGGGCATATTCAGCAATCCCCTGCGCCGGTGGTTCTGGCTGTTTCTCGGCCCGGTCACAGCCGCGTTCGCCATCGGTTTCGTGTGGCCCTTCATCCAGGGCATTTACCTTTCCTTCTGCAAATTCAAGCTCATCAAAAACGCCACCTTTATCGGCTTCGGCAACTATATCTCCGCCCTCAGCGACGCAAGCTTCCGCCACTCCTTCTGGTATACGGCGCTGTTTGCCGTGACGAGCCTTGTGCTCATCAACGTGCTCGGCTTTGCGGCGGCCTATGCGCTGACCCAGGGCATCAAGGGCTCCAACCTGTACCGCACGGTATTCTTCATGCCGAACCTCATCGGCGGTATCGTGCTGGGCTATATCTGGTCCATGATCTTTGACGGCATCCTCTCCCGCTACGGCACGTCCATCCTGCTGGAGACGCGCTACGGCTTCTGGGGACTGATCATTCTCATGTGCTGGCAGCAGATCGGCTATGTCATGATCATCTACATCGCCGGGCTCCAGTCCGTGCCGGAGGATATGCTGGAGGCTGCGAAGATCGACGGCGCCTCCCGCTGGCAGACGCTTTTCCGGGTCACGATCCCGAACGTCATGCCCTCCATCACCATCTGCACCTTCCTGAGCCTGACCAACGGCTTCAAGCTCTTCGACCAGAACCTCGCCCTGACGGGCGGCCAGCCCTTCATCATCCAGCCGGACGGCTCCACCATCAAGACGACCGAGATGATGGCGCTGAATATCTACAACACCTTTTATAATTCCAACTCCGCGTCGAAGGGCGTGGCGCAGGCCAAGGCCGTGCTCTTCTTCATCCTGGTGGCGGGCCTGGGTCTTGCCCAGCTTGCCTTCACCCGCAAGAGGGAGGTGCAGCAGTAATGAGCTCTGATCTCAACGCCGAGCGCAGGCGGAAAACGGTCCTGTCCATTGTGCTGGCCGTGATCTGCATCATCTATGTGCTCCCGGTCCTCACGGTGGTCATCAACTCCTTCAAGGTCAACACCTATGTCAAGACCGATACCTTCGCCCTCCCCACCGGGGAGATGTGGGCAGGCTTCAGCAACTTCATCAAGGGCATGACCTTCGGCAACTATCCCTTCTGGAACAGCGTCAAGTACAGCGTGTTCATCACCGTGGCCTCCACGGCGCTGATCCTGCTGTTCACCTCGATGGCCGCCTGGTACATCGCCCGGGTCAACTCCTTCTTCTGCAAGGTGATCTACTACCTGTGCGTGTTTTCCATGGTCGTCCCCTTCCAGATGGTCATGTTCACGCTGTCCAAGACGGCGGACTCCCTGCAGCTCAATACCCCCTGGACCATCCCCATCGTATACCTCGGCTTTGGCGCGGGCCTTTCGATCTTCATGTTCGTGGGCTTCGTCAAATCAATTCCCCTGGAAATCGAGGAAGCCGCGGCCATCGACGGCTGCGGCCCGGTGCGCACCTTCTTCACGGTGGTCTTCCCCATGCTCAAGCCGACGATGATCTCCGTCGGCATCCTGGAGATCATGTGGGTCTGGAACGACTACCTGCTCCCGTACCTCGTGCTGGACATCAACGAATACCGCACCATCCCCATCCATATTCAGTACCTCAAGGGCAGCTACGGCACGGTCGATCTGGGCGCGACGATGGCGCTGATCCTCCTCGGCATCATCCCGGTCATCGTGTTCTATCTGGTTTGCCAGAAGCACATCATCAAGGGTGTCGCCGCCGGCGCCGTCAAGGGCTGAACATATCCATTCAGAAAA
>CADAPH010000226.1 GCA_902789745.1 Oscillospiraceae bacterium
CAGGTCTTCCTTGAAGCAGACGGCTTTGGCTGCGATGATGTGCATAAGCGGGCCGCCCTGCGTACCGGGAAAGACGCCGGAGTCGATCTTTTTTCCAAGCTCCTCCGTGCAGAGGATCAGCGCGCCGCGCGGGCCTCTGAGGGTCTTGTGCGTGGTGGTGGTGACCACATGGGCGTAAGGCACGGGGCTGGGATGCTCCCCGGCGGCGACGAGGCCCGCAATGTGTGCCATATCGACCATGAGATATGCGCCGACGGAATCGGCGATCTCACGCATACGTTTAAAGTCGATGAAACGCGGATAGGCGCTGGCGCCCGCGATAATGAGCTTCGGCTTCTCCTCTTCCGCGCGCCGCTGCACCATGTCATAGTCGATCATCTCGGTTTCGGGGCTGACGCCGTAGAAGGTGGCGTTGAAGTGTTTGCCGGAGATGGACGCTTTGGAGCCGTGGGTCAGATGCCCGCCGTGGCTGAGATCCATACCCAGGATGGTATCTCCCGGTTTGAGAAGGGCCAGGTAGACCGCCACATTGGCCTGGGAGCCGGAGTGCGGCTGGACATTGGCATGCTCCGCGCCGAAGAGCTTCTTCGCCCGCTCGATGGCGAGGGTTTCCACCTCGTCCACATATTGGCAGCCGCCGTAATAACGCGCGCCGGGGTAACCCTCGGCGTATTTATTGGTCAAATGGCTCCCCATGGCCTCCATTACAGCGGGGGAAACGAAGTTTTCCGAAGCGATCAGCTCGATATGATCCCGCTGACGTCCCAGCTCGCGCATCATGGCGCCGTAGAGTTCCGGGTCCTGTGCTTTCACATGCTCATAATACATGGAGCATCCTCCTGTTTCTTTCTTTTCGTGACGCGCTGTATTATACCGTATCCCCCGGGAAATGACAAGCTTAATTATAGACAAAGCAGGGCACAGCTGTCGAGAGATTTGCCTTGCAAGTTTACCCGGCGCATGATACTATAATAAAAAATCTGCAGGAGGATCCTATCATGAGATCAATTCTGAAATTCCTGATGACGCTGGTGCTGATCGCCGTGATCGCGGTGGGCGGACTGCTGGGCTGGCTGACCGCAGTGGAGTTTCAGCCCGCGCCGGTCGAGAAGGCGGAGCTTGTGAGCAGCGGCGTCAACAGCCCCGTCAAAACGGATGAAAATCTGAGCCTGCTGTGCTGGAACATCGGCTACGGCGGACTCGGCAAGAACGAGGACTTCTTTATGGACGGCGGCAAGCTGTCAAAGCCGCAGGACAGAAACGTCGCGCTCGCTTATCTTGAAGGCATCCGCGGCACCATCGCCGAGCAGGCGCCCGACCTCGTCATCCTGCAGGAGGTGGATTCCGACTCCTCCCGCACCTACGGGCTGGACGAGCGCAGCTATCTCAACCAGGGCATGAGCAGCGAGTGCTATGCCCTTAACTACTCCTGTCCCTTCGTGCCCGTGCCCTGGCCGCCCATCGGCAAGGTGCACAGCGGCCTGTTCACCATGACAAAAGGTCTCGCGATTGATGAAGCCAACCGCATCGCCCTCCCCTGCCCCTTCTCCTGGCCGCTGCGCATCGCGAATCTCAAGCGCTGTCTTCTCGTAAGCTATCTCCCCATCGAGGGCAGCGACAAGCAGCTTGTGCTGGTAAACCTCCATCTGGAAGCATACGACTCCGGCGAGGGCAAGATCGCCCAGACAAAGCAGCTGCGCAGTTTTATTGAGGACGAGTACGCGAAGGGCAATTACGTCATTGCGGGCGGCGACTTCAATCAGGTCTTCCCCGGCAGTTTGTCGATCTATCCGAACACCCACGAGGAGAACTGGACGCCGGGTGTTCTGGACGCCGAGCTTCTGCCCGCGGGCTGGACGCTGGCCTACGACGCTGCCACACCGACCTGCCGCCTGCTCAATCAGCCGTACAATCCCAATGATACGCAAGGCACGCAGCATTACGTCATTGACGGCGTGATCCTCTCCCCCAATGTGGAGCTGAAAAGCGTCAAGACCGTGGACGCGGGCTTTGAAAACTCCGACCACAACCCGGTGAAAGTTGCGTTCGTGCTGAAATCCGACGCGCAGAATCCTGCCGACACGACTGTGCAATAGGATTCGAACAATCATAATAATCCAAAACTCTGCCAACAGACAAATGCTTATTCTACTGCTCAATAAGATGAGCAAATAGAATTCCGAGCAGCAGTTTGCGATTTTTTCAGAAATAGTATAATACCAACGTTGATCACAAGAATCGCCCCCTCGGGAAACCGAGGGGGGCGAAGTGTTTATGCGGTTTTGCGGATTATTCGTAGAGGGTCTTGAGCTTCATGAGGTGATCGTAACGCCTCTTGGCCTCCTCCTCGTTCTCGGTGAAGAGTCTCTCGGCTCTCTCCGGGAACTCGCGGGTCAGACGGCTGTAACGGGCCTCGTTCATCAGGAAT
>CADAPH010000227.1 GCA_902789745.1 Oscillospiraceae bacterium
CGAGGGCCTTGCCCAAAGAATCGCGCAGAGCACCGGGATGCAGTATGACGAGGTGCAGATGCGCGCCATCGAGGCCGCGGCGGACAGCAAGCTCCTGATCCTGACGGGCGGCCCCGGTACAGGCAAAACAACCACGACCCTCGGTATCATCAAGGCATTTCAGACGGCAAACGCCAATATCGTCCTCGCCGCTCCCACGGGAAGAGCGGCCAAGCGCATGTCGGAGGCTACCGGCATGGAGGCTAAGACGATTCACCGGCTCCTGGAGGTCAAGCCGCGGGCTATCAGCGCAATGCGGAGAACCCGCTTGAGGGCGATGTGCTGATCCTGGACGAATGCTCCATGATCGACGTGATGCTCATGTACAATCTCCTGAAGGCGGTCCCGGATAAGATGAGCGTGATCTTTGTCGGGGATGTTGACCAGCTTCCCTCTGTGGGAGCCGGGAATGTGCTGCGGGATCTCATCGAATCGGAGATGTTCCCAGTCGTGCGCCTGACCAAAATCTTCCGCCAGGCGCAGACAAGCCGCATTATCATGAACGCCCATAGGATCAATCAGGGCAAGTCGCCGGATCTCTCGAACGGCAGAGATACAGATTTCTTCTTTGTAGAGCAGGAGGACCCCGAAGCGGCGGCTCAGACCGTTGTGGATCTGGTCCAGCGGCGTCTGCCGAAGCACTACCGCACCAGCCCGGAGAATATCCAGGTGCTGACGCCCATGCAGCGCGGTGTCGTCGGCGCGACAAATCTGAACCAGGTGCTCCAGCAGGCCGTAAACCCCAACGGCTTCGGCCTGCGCCGCGGGGGCGTGGAATACCGCCGCGGGGACAAGGTCATGCAGATCCGCAACAATTACGAGAAAGAGGTTTTCAACGGGGACATCGGCGTCGTGCAGGAGGTTAACCCGGAGGATCGGGAGCTGAGCGTCCAGTTTGACGACCGTTTGGTTATCTATGACGTGGCGGAGCTTGACGAGCTGGTGCTGGCCTATGCCACGACGATACACAAATCCCAGGGCAGTGAGTATCCGATCGTCGTGATGCCGGTACTCATGACACATTATGTGATGCTTCAGAGAAACCTGATCTATACCGGAGTCACGCGGGCAAAAAAGGCGCTGGTACTGGTGAGCAGCAAAAAAGCGCTTGCCCTGGCCATTCGCAATGTGACCGTGGACAAACGCAACACCATGCTCAAGGAACGCCTGAGAAAAGAGCTTCGGCAGCAGCCCAGACAAGCTGAGCAGCCGCAGGAGCAGACGAAAAAGCATCAGGACTGGCTGAAGCTTGACCTCTTTGAACGCCTTTCCAAATCCAAATTTCGCATGCGCTTCCAGCTGACGGACGCGGATCGGCGGTATATCTCCGAAAAGGGAATGGACACCATCCGGGATCACGCGGCGGAGATCGTCAGAAAGCGCCTCGCGCCGGCGGAACCCGCAAACGATGGGGAACAGACGCCGATGCGCGGCGCCCCGAAGGGCCACCCGGTATTCCTCGCCCAGCACGCGACAGCCACCTGCTGCCGCGGCTGTCTGGAGAAATGGCACGGGATCGAAAAGGGGAGAGCCCTTTCGGGTGCCGAACAGCGCTATGTGGTGGATGTTATTATTCGTTGGATCAGTCAGCAGATGGACAACTAACATAGCTGAGAAGGGAAACCGAACATGATACTCGGCCTGATATCCGATACACATAACCTCCTGCGCCCGGAGGCATTGGCGGCACTGGAAGGGGTGGACGCCATCCTTCACGCGGGAGACATCAACAGCCAGCAGATCCTCAATCAGCTTCAGATGATTGCGCCGGTATATGCTGTGCGCGGCAACGCGGATAAGGAGTGGGCAGAGCATCTTCCGCCTTTCCTCAACTTTGAATTGGGCGGTCTTCACATCTATATGACGCACAAGAAGAAAGACCTGCCTCCGGATCTTAGTCCTTATGATCTGGTGCTGATTGGACACAGCCATCAGTATTCGGAGACCCGGCAGGGGAGCACCCTGATCGTGAATCCGGGCAGCTGCGGGCCGCGCCGTTTTCACCAGCCCATCACGCTCGTGCGTGCGGTTGCAGAGAATAAAGAGATCACAGTCACCAGAATAGACATTGCGCATCCTTCACGCACGCCGAAAATCGACCCAACAGATATAGCCGCGCAGATCAAGGTTGTCATCAAAGAAGTGGATAAGGGTCGCGGCGCGGCTAAAATCTCGGAAAAGTACGGGATGGATCCAGCGTTGACAGAGCAGATCGTCCGGCTCTATCTGACGCATCCCGGCGTGACGGTGGACGGCATCATGACAAAAATGGGATTGTGAGGAACACATGAACGTGGAGAAAAAAGTTGTGGTCATTACAGGAGGAACCAGCGGTATCGGCCTGCA
>CADAPH010000228.1 GCA_902789745.1 Oscillospiraceae bacterium
GGTAGATCGCCGCTACTTCCGTAAACGCATACGATACATGGGCGGCCGCGTTATTGCCGTCCATGGTCTTGTAGTGTCTCTCCATACAGTCATCTCCATTCTATAAATTCGTCGTGTTTGTTGCCGACATACATAAGTAGAATACCGTATTTCAGCTGCTTTGTAAAGCGCAATCAAAACGCCCCGGCGATTTTTGTTGAGTCTTAACGCATTTGATCATCAAAAATTGTACACTTTTCATTTCCCGTATGCTATAATGAATACCTATTCAATATGCTATTCTCTGAAGCAAGCATAAATCCGACACGGAGGTGTATGCCATGGCGACCGGGCCGGGCCCTCGCGGGCCGATCAAATTCCTCACGGAAGAAGAAAAGCAGAGCATGCCGAAGGTGACGAAGGAGCTCATGCTGCGCATCCTCTCCTATCTGCGTCCCTACTGGCTCCAGCTCCTGCTGGTGCTCGTCGCGATCGTGCTGTCGGCGACGGTAGGGCTGCTGCCCTCCATCATCACCGGCCGCATTGTGGACGAGGCGCTGGTCGGCAAGGACATGAAGCTGCTGATCCAGCTCCTGCTCATGGCCTTCTTCACCCTCGCCCTGTCTCAGGTGATCAGCGTTCTGGAGAGCTATATCAACGCCTGGATCTCCCAGCGCATCATCTTCGATATGAAAAACCAGATGTACGATCACCTGCAGCACATGCCGCACTCCTTCTTCTCCACCGAGAAGCAGGGCGACATCATCACCCGCATGAATACCGACATCTCGGGCGTCAGCTCTGTGATCTCCGGGACGCTGTCGAGCATTGTGAGCAATATTGCCACAGTGGTGACCACGCTGGTCGCGCTCTTCACCATGAGCTGGCAGCTTGCGATCGTGGGCATTCTGGTCATTCCCCTGCTGATCCTCCCGACTCGCAGCGTCGGCCGCACGCGCTGGCAGCTTCTCAACGAGAGCCAGGCCAAGAACGACGAGATGAACCAGCTCATCAACGAGACGCTGTCGGTCTCGGGTTCCCTGCTGGTCAAGCTCTTCACCCGCGAAAAACGGGAGTATGACCGCTTTGTCGCCGTCAACGAGGAGGTCACACAGCTTGCCCTCAAGGAACAGCGCAGCGGCAAATGGTTCCGCGTGGTAATGGGGATGTTCACCCAGCTCGGCCCCCTGCTCATTTACTTTGCGGGCGGCTGGCTCATCATCACCGGGAAAGATTCCACGCTCACGGTCGGCACGGTCACGGCCTCCGTCTCGCTCATCAACCGCCTGTACCGCCCGGTGGAGTCCCTGCTGAACATCCATGTGGACTTCACCCGCTCCCTCGCCCTGTTCACCCGCATTTTCGACTACTTCGACCGGGAGCTTGCCATCGTCTCCCCGCCGCACGGGCGCAGGGCCTCGATGGACGAGAACTGCGAAATCCGTTTTGAGCATGCGCAGTTTTCCTATCTGCCGGAAAAGCCCCTGCTCACGGACATCAACTTCACCATTCCGACCGGCAGGATGTACGCCGTGGTCGGCCCATCTGGCTCCGGCAAGTCCACGCTGGTCAACCTGATCCCGCGCCTCTACGATGTGACGGGCGGCGCGGTGTACATCAACGACATCAATGTCAAAAGCTATGACCTCACGTTCCTGCGCTCGAACATCGGCGTCGTGACGCAGGAGAGCTATCTCTTCAACGGCACCATCCGCGACAATCTGCTCTATGCCAAGGAAGACGCCACGGAAGAAGAGCTGGAGGCCGCCTGCCGCATCGCGAACATCCACGACTTTATCATGAACCAACCGGACGGCTACGACACTGAGGTCGGCAACCGCGGCCTGAAGCTCTCCGGCGGCGAGAAGCAGCGCCTTTCCATTGCGCGCGTCGTGCTCAAAGATCCGCGCATTCTGATTCTGGACGAGGCCACCTCCGCCCTCGACTCCATCTCCGAGAACGCCATTCAGGACGCGCTGGAGGCCATCATGCGCGGCAGGACGAATATCGTGATCGCCCACCGCCTGACCACCATCCTCAAGGCGGACAGCATTCTTGTTGTCAAGGACGGCGTCATCGCCGAGCAGGGCACCCACGACGAGCTGCTCGCCCGCGGCGGGGTCTACAGAGAACTCTACGAGACACAGTTCCGGCAGGTGCTGGATTACGAATCGGAGCGCGGCGAGGGCAAAGAAAAAATCACGGACGAACATCCGTGAATAATTCGTTAACACTTCCAGAGAAAGGCAAATCGCTATTGACAACTTCTGTTTCCCGTGGTATTATATCTAAGCTTTCAGGAGCATAGATGAATATCGCGGGGTAGAGCAGCTGGTAGCTCGTCGGGCTCATAACCCGGAGGTCGTTGGTTCGAATCCTTCCCCCGCAACCAC
>CADAPH010000229.1 GCA_902789745.1 Oscillospiraceae bacterium
TACGGCAACGACTACACCAAGGAAGAGATGAAGATGCAGAACGAGGGCCGCCGCATCATGCACAGCCCCGAACTGAAGGTCAACTGCACCTGCGTGCGCGTGCCGGTCATGCGTTCCCACTCCATGGCGGTCACCCTGCACACGAAGGATAAGGTCTCTGTCGAGGCCGCGAAGGCCGCCGTCGCCGCTTATCCCGGCGTGCGCCTCATCGAGGATTACGAGGGCCGCTGCTATCCCACTCCGCTGGACACCACCGATCAGGACATCGTCTGGGTCGGCAGGATCCGCGACGACCTGACCGACGACCACGGCCTCACGCTCTGGTGCTGCGGCGACCAGATCCGCAAGGGCGCGGCCTCCAACGCCGTCCAGATCCTCAAGCTCCTGGCGGAGAAGATGTAATCATAAAACGCAAACAGCCCCGGCACAAAACGTGCCGGGGCGTTCATCTTTTTCGCTTGTTCCTTATCCGACAAAGGCGGAATTGACCCAGCCGCTTCTGCCGCTTCTGGGATTGTACACCCAGACGTAGGTTCTGCCGTCGGGGCCGTAGGAATAACCGCCGGTGATCTGCAGCGGCTGGCCGTTGTAGCTCTCGCTGCCGCGGATCTCATTATTGTAATCATAGTTCGGCTGGCTTCTCAGGGCGAGATAGCCCGTCTGCAGGCCGCGAACCGTGACCCAGTTGCCGGTGTTGGGGCCGCCGTAGTTGCCGCCCGCAACGGTATCCATTTCCATATCGTTCATTTTTTCCATATCGGACATTTTTTGCTCCTCCTATTTCTCGCCGCCGGGCGGCGTGTTGTTATGTTCTGTCATGATGGATTTTACCACAGCTCCGCCCGAAACACAATGCCGCCAGGGCTTAATAATGCTTAATACTAAGCCACAATAGAACGGTTTGAAATCTTCCGGTCAGATTTGTGCCATGCTTCGTTATCGGCTTTGGAAATACACAAAGTATTCCCTGCAGCCGCTGCCTTGCCTGGCGCAAATCTGCCTCGGAATCTTTCTAAACCATCTTATTGCGACTTAGTATAAGACGCCGCCCGTTCGGGCGGCGTCAAATGATGGAGCCGTGTTTTACTTGGTGCCGAAGATGCGGTCGCCCGCGTCGCCGAGACCGGGGACAATATAGCCGTGGTCGTTGAGATGATCGTCCAGCGCGGCGACAAAGATATCGACGTCCGGGTGATCCTCCTGCATGCGCTTCACGCCCTCGGGCGCGCCGATGACGCTCATGAGTTTGATGTGCTTGACACCGACTTCCTTGAGGAAGGTGACGGCGGCGGAGGCGGAGCCGCCGGTGGCCAGCATCGGATCGACGACGATGACGTCGCGCTCCTCAATATCGGGGGGCATCTTGAAGTAGTACTTGACCGGCTCGAGCGTGGCGGGATCGCGGAACAGACCCACGTGGCCAACCTTGACGTTGGGCATCATGCTCACCATGCCGTCGACCATGCCGAGACCGGCGCGGAGGATGGGGACGACAGCCAGCTTCTTGCCGGCGATACGCTTGCACTTGGCAGGAGCAACAGGGGTTTCGACAATGACCTCCTCCAGAGGCAGATCGCGGGTCGCCTCATAGCACATGAGCATGGCGATCTCAGAAATGAGCTCACGGAATTCCTTGACGCTGGTGCTCTTGTCGCGGAGGATGGACAGCTTGTGCTGAATCAGCGGATGGTCGAAAACGCATACTTTGCTCATTGATTTTCTCCTTTTATAATTTGGATTCATAGCTGGTCTGATTTCTCAGAGAAGTATAGCATGTTTCGCTCCATGTGGCAATGAAAAATTGCGGCAAAGGCCAAAAAGTGTCACTCTGCATGAAAAGGAGGGCATGACACAGCGCCAAAACGGTCGATCTTAAGAATTATTCATGCTCTGCGCTCTGTTCAACTTGCTCCCCCTGTGTTATAATGAGGATGAAATTTGAAACAAGCCTTGCGTAATCTGGAAAGGAGAATATAAAATGAGCGATCAAGAGATCAAGAGCCTGAACGACGGCGAGCTGCTGGAAGTCAGCGGCGGCACCTATAACGGCCCCGTCTTCGTCTATGTCATGAAGACCGACGATACACTGGAAAGCGTTGCCGCGCGCTACCACACCACCGCGAGCGTCCTGGCTGAGCTGAACAACATCAGCAACCCCGCCATCCCGCTCACCGGACGGCAGATCTACGTCCCGTCCAATTTCTGAGAAACGGATGACAACGCGCCGCGGAAAACCGCGGCGCGTTTCTTATGATTCCTTTTCCCGATCAAGCCGTTCCTGGCGTTCCCGCTCGGCCTGGGAGAGGCGCAGGTAAACCGGCAGCAGGCTGTCGGCGTTGCCGGGCTCCTT
>CADAPH010000230.1 GCA_902789745.1 Oscillospiraceae bacterium
TACCTTTGCGCCCGCTGCGCCGCGCGCTTCATCCGACCTCTGGGGTACCTTTGCACGCCAAACGACCTCTGGGGTACCTTTAACCTCTGAGCTCCCTCAGCACCGCTGCCTTGTCCGGGCTCCTCATCAGTGTCTCGCCGATGAGGACCGCGTCGGTTCCGTTCTGCCGCAGGACCGCGATGTCCTCCGCCGTCCGGATCCCGCTTTCCGACACAAAGAGTCTGTCGTCAGGGACCATTTTCCTGAGCCGCACCGAATTGCCGCAGTCCACGGTGAAAGTCTTCAGGTCTCTGTTGTTGACGCCGACAATGCCATGCTCTACGCGCAGCGCCCGCTCCACTTCTCTCTCGTCGTGCGCCTCCACTAAAGCGGAGAGGCCGAGGGCGCGCGCTATTTTGCCATATTCGAGGAGCTCTGAGTCCGAAAGGATCGCGCAGATCAGCAGCACGGCCGAAGCCCCCAGCACTTTCGCCTCGTAGATCATGTAAGGATCCACCGTGAAGTCCTTGCGCAGGACGGGGATCTTCACCGCAGCGGCGATCTCGCGCAGATACTCGTCGCTCCCCAGGAAGAAATCCGGCTCCGTCAGGCAGGAAATGGCCGCGGCGCCCGCCGCCTCGTACTCCCGCGCAATCGACAGGTACGGGAATTCCGCCGCGATCAGCCCCTTGGACGGGGAGGCCTTCTTCACCTCGCAGATAAAAGAAATGCCCGGCGCGCCCAGCGCCTTCTCAAACGGATAGCCCGTGTCCGCGTCCATGGAAAGCGCCTGCTTCTTCATCTTGTCAAAAGATACCCGCCCCTTATTTCGTTCCGTTCTGGCCCTCGCGTGTTCGGCCAGTGTGTCCAGGATCGTCATTTATGCCTCCTCGTTCGACACGCGGATGAACTTGTCGAGCACAGCGAGCGCTTCCCCGCTGGCGATCTTCTCTTCCGCGATCCGGACGCCTTCCGCGATGTCCGATGCTTTGCCGGCCGCGTAGATCGCGCAGCCCGCGTTGAGGAGCACCGCGTTTTTCTTCGTGCCGGTGACCTCTCCGCTCAGGATCGCCCTTGTCAGCGCCGCGTTCTCAGCCGGCGTTCCGCCGACGATCTCTTCTTTCGTCCCTCTGACCAGGCCAAAATCTTCCGGCTTTATCACGATCGTTCTGTAGAAGCCGTCCCTCAGCTCGCACACCGTCGTCTCGCAGCTGGGCGAAACCTCGTCCATCTTGTCTCTTCCGTATACTACGAGCGCGTGCTTTACGCCCATAGATGCCAGAACCTTCGCGACCGGTTCGCACAGATACTCGTCATACACGCCCAACATGAAGAACTCGGGCTTAGCGGGATTCGTCAGCGGGCCCAAAATATTGAACACCGTCCTGAAACCCAGCTCCCTTCTGATCGCTCCGACATACTTCATGGAAGTGTGATATTTCTGGGCGAACATAAAGCAGACGCCGACTTCTTCGAGAAGCTTCCTGCACATATCCGGCGACTGCTGGATATTGACGCCGAGCGCCTCAAGGCAGTCAGCCGCGCCGCTGTCGGAGGAAGCTGCCCGGTTTCCATGTTTTGCCACCTTGATGCCCGCCGCCGCGGCGATCATCGCGGAAGTCGTCGAAATATTGAAAGTACGCGCATTATCTCCGCCCGTTCCCACGATCTCGAGGACTTCCATTCCCTCGTGCGCCACCGGCGTCGCGTGATTTCTCATCGCGACCGCGCAGCCCGTGATCTCATCAATTGTCTCGGCCTTGGTGCTCTTCGTCGACAGCGCCGCCAGAAACGCCGCGTTCTGCGTCGGTGTGGTCTGCCCGCTCATGATCTCATTCATCACGGTA
This sequence comes from Oscillospiraceae bacterium, assembly GCA_902789745.1. Lineage (GTDB taxonomy): Bacteria > Bacillota > Clostridia > Oscillospirales > Oscillospiraceae > Limivicinus. The sequence continues at coordinate 1,827 of CADAPH010000230.1, forward strand.
TTGGCTTCATCGAATGTAAGGTCACCCTTGTTCACGATCTTGATAATGGCTTCTTTGATCATTTCATTTCCTCCTTCTGGTGGTGCAATGGCTTTGCAATAAGCCATACCGACAAGTCACTTCGGCGCTGCGCGCCTCGTGACTGTCGCGGCGTTCGCCGTATGTGTCCAGTTCGAATGTCATCCGCTCGTGTATAAACACGGCGTCTGACATTCAAACTGCCCACGCATGGCTCATTGCTAACGCACAAAAAATCCCTGGCAGGACAATCACATCCTGCCAGGGACGAATCTAACAATACATACTTTGATCCGCGGTGCCACCCTGGTTCGTACAGCATACGCTGCACACTCTCGTCGGAATTCCATCAAATTCCCGGCAACTGACGTATGCCTTCACGTCGCATTATACTCAGCCTCAGCGGCCTTTGAATGCGCCCTCCGTGGTCCATTTGCAAAACAGCGTTCTGTCCGGCTCTCACCTATCCGGGCTCTCTGTAAGGGCTT
>CADAPH010000231.1 GCA_902789745.1 Oscillospiraceae bacterium
ATGGGCGCTTCCAAGGTGCGCGATCTGTTCCGCCAGGCCAAGGAGAAGGCCCCCTGCATCGTATTTATTGATGAAATCGACGCCATCGGCCAGAAACGCAGCGGCGGACAGTACGGCGGCAACGACGAGCGTGAGCAGACACTCAACCAGCTGCTCACCGAGATGGACGGCTTTGACGGCAGCAGCGGCGTCATTATCCTCGCCGCCACCAACCGCCCCGAGTCTCTTGACCCGGCGCTGACTCGCCCCGGCCGCTTTGACCGCCGCGTGCCGGTGGAGCTGCCCGACCTCAAAGGCCGCGAGGCGATTTTGAAGGTACACGCCAAGAAGATCAAGGTCGCCGATGATGTGGACTTTCTACAGGTGGCCCGTATGGCCTCCGGCGCTTCCGGCGCGGAGCTTGCCAATATCGTAAACGAAGCCGCGCTTCGCGCGGTGCGTGACGGGCGCGCCTTCGCCACGCAGGCGGATCTGGAGGAGAGCATTGAGGTCGTCATTGCCGGCTATCAGAAGAAAAACGCGATCCTCACAGATCAGGAAAAGAAGATCGTCGCCTATCATGAGATCGGCCACGCGCTTGTCGCCGCCAAGCAGACGAACTCCGCACCGGTCCAGAAGATCACCATTATCCCCCGCACCTCCGGCGCTCTGGGCTATACCCTGCAGGTGGAAAACAATGACCACTACCTGATGAACAAGCAGGAGCTGGAGAACAAGATCGCAACATACACCGGCGGCCGCGCCGCGGAGGAGCTGGTATTCGGCTCCGTCACGACAGGCGCTGCCAACGATATAGAGCAAGCCACAAAGCTTGCACGCTCCATGATCACCCGCTACGGCATGAGTGAGGACTTTGACATGGTCGCTATGGAGACGGTCACAAACCAGTATCTCGGCGGCGACACCTCCCTTGCCTGCTCTGCCGAAACACAGAGCAGGATCGACGAGCAGGTCGTTTCGCTGGTGCGCAAGCAGCATGAAAAAGCGCTCGGCATTCTGACAGAGAATCGCGCGAAGCTCGATGAGCTTGCAGCTTATCTCTACGAGCATGAGACGATCACCGGCGAAGAATTCATGCAGATTCTGAACGCGGCATAATGTACATACGCCCGGCAGATCTCCTAAGAGATCGGCCGGGCGTATTATCGTATGCAATGCGGTCATACAGCGCTGCTGCGGTATCATGTAGATACCGACGCCGGGAATGTTCTCCTGAAGCGCAGTCTCGTGCCACCCGTCATAGAGCAGTGGGTGCTGCGGGACAACATCACCCCCGCAGATGTGATCGTGCGGATGATGTTTGCCTCCATGCCGGAGAGTCTGCGGCAGATTTACGGATTATAATGCTTTGAGCGGAGTGCATTCACTCCGCTCAAGGGAACCTCTAAAAACTCAGGTCTGGTGATGCGTCGAGAGATTTTGTTCCAGATTGAAGGGCAAAAAACGCAGGAATCCTTCAGCCCGCTTTTCAGCGCCGCGATGGTGCCGCCGTCGATGAGCAGATCGGTGCCGGTCACGAAACCCTGCCGCCAAGCAGGATCTTCTTCCCTGCGGCAACGCGCCGCAAAAATGCCATGCCCATGCTGCCTGCCCCAAGCAAAACAGCAACATCCTTGTTTTCATTACGATCCAGAATCACGCTTGCACTCCTTCCCTGTTCAAGCTTGGTTTCTTTATCCTTGTCTGAATCATAAATCAAAATCGGCGTGTCCTCAATGGTCAGTTTTTTGTAATCCGTTGCTTAGGAAACGCTTTGCGGAAAATCGTTGCTTATTGTTAAAGGTAAAGAGCTCTTCCGTTCAGATCACTCCTGTTCCCATCCGCGCAGTTTTTCGGAGATGTCCGTGATGCTCTTCGCCATGTCAGCGTTGATGCCGACGGCGCGCTCCCCAAGGCTTGCGGGAACCATGGCCTTGCTGCGGCTGAGGCGCACGAGACTCACATTCTCATGCTCCCGCGTCAGCTTCTCAAAGGGAAAGCGGATGATCATCGGCGTATTGAAGCCCACGCCCAGCTCCAGCAGGACGGTCTTCTTGTCTTTGCATTCCGACAGGAACCGGCAGAAGCGCTCCTCCGCGGCGTGCCAGTTTTCATCCTCAACAAAATCATTGTCCACGCGCAGATTCATTTCCATATCCCCGCCGCATACCGGGCATTTGGGCACCAGCTCCCCGGGGATCTTCCCGTCCTTTCGTTCTCTCTCCATCTGTCGGAAAAGCTCGACCGCGTTGTAGGTCTTCGGATGGCAGCCGCGCTTGCACTGGATCAGGTTATAGCTGCCCTGGGTCTGAAAGATCTGCTCTGCGGGAAGCCCCGCTTTCTCAAACTGATGGTCGGCGTTGGTGCTCAGGAGGAAGAGCTTCTTGCCCCTGAGCGCCTCCAGCAGCGTCCTGTGCAGCGGCGTCACATCCAGGTCCGCGCCGGCGAGCAGGGCCTGATGACTCCAGTAGCCCCACTTGCTCTCCTGATCCGGGAAGGGATAGAAGCCGGCGGAGTACATGTCCTGCATATACGGTCCCTTGCCGTACAGCTTCTGAAACTCGGCAAAGTGCTCGGCAAAGAACTTCCCGCCGTACTCCGCGCCCGCCGCCGTGCTCATCCCGGCTCCCGCGCCGATGAGGACATAGTCCGCCGCATTGATGAGTCTGGCCGCGCGTTCGATCTGCTCGGCATAGGGTGTGTCTTGCTTGATATAGTCCCGCGCGTAATCTCCGGTCAGGAAATCCGAAAAGCGCGTTATCTTCTTTGTGCTTCTGTTGAACATGGGTCTTGCCTCCTCAGTTTTGCTGCCTGTAGTATACAGGAAGACAGCCGCCTCCACAAGTACGCACCTTTTTGTAACCTACCTGCGGAACGCGAAATGTCTTGCATATTTCACAATGATGCAGTATTATTTTTATGTAACAATCACTTGGAAAGTAATGGCGGTGCATACTATATGAGAACAAAAGAAGATATCCTGCCCGATTGCCCGGTAGCTGTCACGGTTTCTCTGATCGGCAGCAAGTGGAAGCTGCTCATTATGCGTAATCTCCTCGGGCGTCCCTGGCGCTTCAACGAGCTGCAAAAAAGCATCGAGGGCATCAGCCAGAAGGCTCTGACGGATGCGCTCCGCTCCATGGAGGCCGACGGCATCGTCCGCCGCACCGCCTATCCTGAGGTGCCGCCCCGCGTCGAGTACTCGCTGACGGAGCTTGGCGAATCCATGCGCCCCATCATCAAAGCCATGGAAAGCTGGGGAAACGACTTCAAGGCGCAGGCTGTGAGAGAAGAGACATAGCCTTTCCTGTCTGAGGGATGCCGTTAAAAAACATGCAGGTTCTGTCTTTCATGACAGAACCTGCATGTTTCGTCTCCGCTTAAGATGCTGTCTCCAGATTGCTCAATTTGAATATGTCCTGCTCCGCGATCTCGTTCAGGATTTCCGTATCCATCAGGCGCAGGAAGGCGTCCAGCAGTTCCGGGTCGAACTGTGTGCCGCGCCCGCGGAGCATCTCGCCCCGGATCGTCTCCGGGGGCAAGCCCTTGCGGTAAATTCGGTCAGAGCGCATGGCATCGTAGGCGTCGGCAATCGCTACCGCCCGGGCGTGGAGCGGAATCTCACTGCCCTTGAGCCGGTCGGGATAGCCTCTGCCGTCATAGCGCTCATGGTGATGTCGGGCAACCTGGGCCGCTTCCTGA
>CADAPH010000232.1 GCA_902789745.1 Oscillospiraceae bacterium
GTAGACCACGCCGTAGCGTTTGGCCTCCACGGTAAACTGCTTCAGATGTTCCTCCGGGAGTGTAAAGACCTTCAGCTCTTTCCCGGATTTCAGCATGGCAGTCAGCCGCTGTCGTCCAGCGGTCTTGGTTTTGTCCCTGTTCTTCAGAATGGTATAGAGCGCGGCGGCGATGTTCTTTGCAGCGGAGCCAGTCAGCCGCAGGGCAACCTCCGTACCCTCCAGACTTAATCTAACGACTTGTTCCGCCGCGTCGCCTGAGCTGTTCATCGCGTGTTTCCTCCTTTTTCTGTTCAAATTCTTCGGCCTTGATGACCTTTTCCATGATCGCGCCGGAGCGCGTGGCTATATCTTCACATAGGCGCACCTCCTTTCTGAGCCGCTTCAATTCTTTGGAAAGCGAGGACGCCTCCGCCTTGACCGCCGCCAGCTTTTCCGGGTCTGCTTTGACCGTCACGGTGCGCTGGCTCTTGTAGAGGGCTGTGCGCTTGGCAGTCACGGTTTCGATCTGCGCCTCCAGTTCGGACTGATAGGAAGAAAGCTGCTCGGCGGTGTCGATCTGGCACCGGGCAAGCAGCTTTGCTTCTTCGGATATGGCGTCCATCTTCATCAAATCCTCACGGAGAAGATAATGGACGCGGGTGTGGGGATAGCTTGGTTTCTTCTGTGGAAAAATGCCCAGCAGATAGCAGTAGTAATAATACAGGGCGCGGAAGCCGGTGGCCTTTTTCACCTTGGCAAGATCGCGGCGGTATTCGGTGCGCTGGGCTTTGCGCTCCTGCTCCGGCAGCACCCCGACGCGCGAGTGCGAGACTATGCGTTCCCGGATGCGCTCAAGCGTGTACTCGTCGCCCAAATTACGGGCAAGCCGCACAAAGCGTTCTTTTCCCGGTGGGCGCACGGAAATATCCTTGCCGATCTTATACTGATACCCATGGCTCTGGAGATACATCCAAAACTGCCGCTCCGTCATGGATTGGCGGATGGCCTCGTCTATGTCGTCCTTAATAGAGGTCTTCCATGTGGGGCGTCCCTCTTTTTCGGCGCGCCACTCTCCGTAATGCTGGGACTTCCCGCGCTGTGGATTTTCGATCACGGACAGGCCGTACTCCCAGCATAGATCGTCCGATGCCTCCCGCATGTGGCGGTAGTCCTCCTTTGTGCGGTGGAATTTGATCCCGTCCACAAAGGAAACGGTGTTGACAACGAAATGATTATGCAGATGGTTTTCGTGATCGAGGTGGGTGGCGATAAGCACTTGATAGCGATCTCCCCAAAGGCGCTGCGCCAGCTTGACGCCGATCTCATGCGCGATTTCCGGGGTGGCTTCTCCGGGGGCAAAGGATTGATACCCGTGGTAGGCCACGGTGCCATTTTCTTTGCCATAGCGCCGTTTGACCGCCATCATCTCCTCGCGGGCTGTGCCGGGGAAGCAGTTGACGCCGGACACAAAGCGTTGCAGGACTTCCGTATCCTCACGCGGCTGCTGCTCGGTCTTGTCGCTGTTCACGGCGTATTCGATCACATCCGCGAGGCTCTGCGCCTGCTCATCGGTCATACCTGGCTTTTCATAGAAGGCGGGGTTTTCGGTTTTGTCCGGGTTTTCAATATACACGACCACATGACCCAGCCAGCCGTCGATGCGCCAGAGGGAGGTCGTTGCCATTACTTTTCCATCGGCGCGGGCAGTACCACGACCTCCGTGATGGTTTTGATCGCCGCCTCCAGCTTTCGCACCTCGGCGTCATACCGCTGGGCGTCCATGACGTTCAGCACATGGGCTTTCTGCGCGATCTGATTGAGGTTTTTCCCGATGGCGTAGATCTCTCTCATCATGGCGTAATAATCTGGGGGCGGTGCTTCACGGGGGACGCTGCCTTCGATCAGATGGCGGATATACGCCTCACGGGAAATGCCGCTTTTCTTGACGCGCTTATTCAGCGTCTCGGCTTCCTTACGGCTGAGCCGTACTTTGATCTCGACATTTCGCTTAATCATATAGTTCCTCCCAATCGGCATCCTCATAATCCTCATCGAATAGCTCATCGTACTCTTCAGAACGGCTCGCTTGGACAATGCACATTGTCCCAACACCAAAGAAGCCGCCCGCCAAGAGGCCGATCATAAACCAAAGAAAACAATTCATAAGCAGTTCCTTTCTTGTAATGGGGTTACAGGGGCTCACCCCTGTCATGCTGCCGTTTGTCCCCAAACGGCGATGCTTGCTGGTATGTTGCAGATCCGTTCTCCCTTTCGGTCGAATCAAAAGTGAAGCCGACTGAAAACAGTCGATCACCGATCTGCGCTTCGAGC
>CADAPH010000233.1 GCA_902789745.1 Oscillospiraceae bacterium
AGCGTGTTTTTTGCTCGTCTATGTTCATTTCATCACATCCTTGGAATGAAGTATAGCACATTCGGGGAGCCGTGTAAAAGGAAAGATGGATGATGGTTTATAAAACAGCTGTAATCATGCTATATCTCCTCCTTGTGCCTTCGCCGTGCTTATATTATAATGGCCTCAACACAAACCCGGAGGTGCGGACATGAGAATCATCATCTCCCCGGCGAAAAAAATGCGGGTCGATACGGACAGCTTTGCCTGCCGGGAGCTTCCGGTCTTCCTCGACCGTACAGAGACGCTGATGAACTGGATCAGAAGTCTTTCCTATAAGGAGCAGAAAAAGCTCTGGGCCTGCAGCGACAAGATCGCACAGGAGAATGCCGAACGTTTTGCGGATATGGATCTGCGTAAAAATCTCACGCCCGCGATCATCGCCTATGACGGCATCCAGTATACCTACATGGCACCGTCGGTGTTTGAAAACAGCCAGTTTGACTATGTGCAGGATCACCTGCGGATTCTGTCCGGGTTTTACGGGGTACTCAAGCCGATGGACGGCGTGGTTCCCTACAGACTGGAAATGCAGGCAAAAGCGAGTGTTGACGGGGCGAACAATCTCTACGACTTCTGGGGCGACAGCCTGTACCGGGAAGTCCTGGATGAGAGCGGGATCATCATCAATTTAGCATCAAAGGAATACTCCCAGTGCATCGAGAAGCACCTCTCGGCGCGGGATCGGTTTATCACCTGCGTTTTCGGAGAACTGGAAAACGGCAAGGTCGTGCAGAAGGGCGTCTATGCCAAGATGGCCAGAGGCGATATGGTGCACTACATGGCGGAGATCGGCGCAATAGCCCCGGAACAGCTCAAAGCCTACGACAGGTGCTGCTATCACTTCGACGAATCCCGGTCTACCGACACGGAGTACGTCTTCATCCGGACGGAGATCCCCGGCAGGCCGCGGCGCTGACACAAAAACCATGAAAAGAGGTACTGATCATGCTGACAACAGGAACAACTGCACCGGCGTTTTCCCTCCGCGATCAAAACGGGGAGCTCCATTCGCTTTCAGATTACAGAGGACAGACAGTGATCCTCTATTTTTACCCGAAGGACATGACCGGCGGCTGCACCAGTCAGGCCTGCAGCTTCCGGGATCTCTATCCGCAGTTTCTGGAAAAGGGCGCCGTCGTTCTGGGCGTGAGCAAGGACAGCGTGGAATCCCACAAGCGCTTTGAGGAAAAGCACGGCCTGCCCTTCACGCTGCTCTCCGACCCAGAACTTCAGGTGATCAAAGCCTACGACGTTCTCAAGCCGGGCAAGGACGGAGCGCCCGGCAAGGGCCCGATCCGCTCCACCTATCTCATTGACGGAAACGGTATCATTGTCAAAGCCTTCGGCGCGGTCAAGGCCAAGGAGAACGCTGCACAGATGCTGGAGGAGCTGTAAGCCTGCCATGAAAGATACGGCTCTGCTTGTGATCGACATGCAAAACGGCTTTCTGAACGAGCGCTCACCGCTCTACATAGACGGCGCTGCCGCGACTGTCCCGGCCTGCGCGGAGATGATCGCGTTTTGCCGGAAACAGAACGTGCCGGTGTTCTTCGTCACGCGCATCTATGCCGCCGACGGCAGCGATGTGGAGCATACCCGGAATGAGGCCTGGGCAATGGGCGGCAAGCCGCTCTCGCCGGGCTGCGCGAAGGAGATCTCCGCCGACATGCCGGTGGCCTTCGGCAAGGATAAGCGGGACTACCACATCATAAAGCCGCGCTACTCCGCGTTCTTTGCGACCGGACTCGACCTGATCCTGTGCAGACTCGGAATCCGGCACCTGCTTCTTGCCGGGACAACCACGCCGAACTGCATCCGCACCACCTGCTATGATGCCATTTCGCTGGACTACGCGGTCACGGTCCTGAGCGACTGCACTTCCTCTAAAACGCCGGAGATCCAGAAGAGCAACCTGCGCGACATGGCAAACATCGGCGCAGTCATTGCTTCTTCAAAAGAGATTATCGAAGGATCGGAGAGCATGAATCGGAATGGAAACATTTTATACGAGCGAACGCTCCGCGTGGCGGCAGTACCTTGCAGAGCATTTTGAAACAGCGGCGGAAGTACAAGCGCATACGCGTCGCCTATATTGAGGCGGCAAGAAAACGGCCAGCGGAATTTCAAAAGCGGCTGAACAGCTTCATCGAAAAGACGCGCCGGGGCAAGCTGATCATGGGCTACGGCGGGATTGAGAAGTATTATCGGTAGCTTTCAGACTCACCGCAAAACCTTCACGGGCAGAACTGCCCACAAAAGTATCC
>CADAPH010000234.1 GCA_902789745.1 Oscillospiraceae bacterium
CCCTTTGACGGATATGTCTTGCGCGCGGCGGACAGTCTCGGCGCATCCAAAGAAAACCCGGTCACGCTGAGAATCATGGAAGAGATCCCGGCCTCCTGTGTTCCAAAGCACACGCTGGGCGCGGGGCAGGCTTCAAAGATTCTGACCGGCGCGCCGATCCCTCTGGGAGGCGACGCGGTGATCCCCTTTGAACGCACGGAGTTTACAGCCAGTACGGTCACACTGTTCAAAGCTCTGCGGCCCGGTGAAAATATCGTCCGCAAGGGCGAGGACATCCGGCAGGGAGCCCTGCTCTCGCCTTGCGGGCAGCGCATCGACGCAGGGCTCATGGGTTCCCTTGCGGGGCAGAACATCGCCGAACCTCTGGTTTATCGCCGAGTGCGCATCGGCATCCTCTCCACCGGCAGCGAGCTCATCGAGCTGGGCCATGATCTGCCCCTGGGGAAGATCCACGACACCAACCGCTACAGCATGGCGGCACTGGTCGGCGGTCTCGGGGCAGAGCCCGTCCTGTACGGCAGCGTCCCCGACAATGTGGAGGCGATCGCAAATGCCATGGAATGCGCGCTTTCGGAGTGTGACGCGCTCATCACCACGGGCGGCGTGTCCGTGGGAGATTACGATCTGACGCCCCAGGCCATGAAGCAGATCGGCGCAGAAATCCTGGTGCACGGTGTGGATCTGAAGCCCGGCATGGCCTGCTGCTATGCCATGCGCGATGGGAAGTTACTGTGCGGTCTGTCGGGCAATCCTGCGTCCTCGATCACGAATTTCTATGTGGTGGCCCTGCCCGCTCTGCGGCGCCTGTGCGGGCGCCGGGACTGCGAGACGCGGGAATTTCCGGTCACGCTGACCGAGCGCTTCGGCAAGCCCAGCCCCGCAAACCGCCTTCTGCGCGGCTATTCCGATTTCAGCAGCGGCACGATAAAGCTCCGGCTCTCCTCCGGACAGGGCAATGTGATGATCAGCAGCCTCATCGCCTGTGATCTCGCCGCCATTGTCCCGGCGGGCAGCGGCCCTATAGAGGCGGGCAGCATTCTGCAGGGCTTCTTCCTGGACCTGTGATTAAAGCGCCGCGGGATCGCAGTCCGCGGCGGAGGCGCGCAGCAGCTTGAGCTCCCGCAGACAGGGCTCGCCGTCACGCTCCTCCAGGACGTTCACAGACACGGCAAATTCCCATCTCCTGCCCTGCAGACGCACGGCATCGGCCGGGTGGAGCTGGATATACTGGGCCTTCGGGTCATAGAGATAACGGGTGTTTCCGCGCTTGTCAAAGAGCTTCTTGACCTGCACGGCGTCCTCGCCGAAGGCCTTGACGGTCTTGAGGTAATAGTCGCGCTCCGAAAAGAGAAGCGTGGGGTGGATGAGCTCCGGGTGATGATTCTGCTGGTACATCTGGCCGAAGTTCTTGTTCTCAAGCGAGCAGTAATGCACACCGAGGCTGAGCTTTTCTTCTGCTGCAAATTGCAGCAGGCGCAGGGCTGAAAGCTCGCTGCCCGCCACCGGCAGCCCGCCCGCGTACCAGAAGTTATACAGGGTGCGGTAGGGCGGATAGCGAAGACGAAAGCCACGCGCGCGGAAGGCCTCGGCATTGTGATAGGGGAAGCAGAGCTCCAGGAGGTTGATGCCCCGGACGCCGATCTCGTCCAGACGCAGCAACAGCGCTCGCATCTCGTCCTCCATATCGGGCATTACCGGCATCTCCACCATCACGCTCGGGATGTACTCTTTGGCAAGCGCCATGTTGGAAAGCACTTTTTTCTGTACTTCGGGTGCGTCTTCCATCTTATAGCTGAAGCGGATCTCGTCAAGTCCGGCATCCCGGAAGGACACAAGCATTGCCTCGTCCAGCAGGTCGCCGGAGGTATAGAGGCGCAGGTGCGCCTCGGGGTACAGCTCGCGCGCATGGTGAAAGAAGGCTGCAGCCTGTGTCGGGTGCAGCAGCGGCTCACCCCCCGTCAGGGCGATGTGCGTCAGCACCTGCCCCGCATGGTGATAGCTCTCCAATTCCCCGCGCCAGTCGTTTTCGGCGGCAAGATGCGCCTCAAAATTTTCCTGATTCGGGTTGAAGCAGAAGAAACAATTGCGGTGGCAGCGGAAGGAAATGTGGCTCGTCAGGGTGTTTACGCCCTGTTTGCACACCTCGCAGGCCGGGGAGATGTGCCGATAGACAAGACTCGCCCCGTCGCAGCGAGACGTGATCTCCGGGAGGGTCCGCAGCGCGGCCCGCTCCTGCGCGATCTGCGTCTGCGGCGCGGCGTCTGTCTCAAACGGCAGGCCGAACTGTCCGACCTGCGC
>CADAPH010000235.1 GCA_902789745.1 Oscillospiraceae bacterium
GGAACAGAAGTCCTCCTCGCCCAGACCGCAAATGAAGAACGTGCCGAAAACGCCGCCGTAGCCTCCGGGGACGCTGCGGTTGAAGGGCAGGCCGTTGATCAGACCCTCCTCATTGCAGACAATAGCCACTTCCTCGTGATAGGGATAGATCGGCTCGATCAGACCGCCGACGATGGCCTGCATCTGTTCCAGATGATCGGCGCTGTCTTTGATCTCTTTCTCATAGGGTAGATAGCCCGGCTCTACAACAAGAACGTTCATCCGCTCACTTCACCGGGCCTTTCTTTTCCTTGCCGAAGATCTCCGCTTTCTGCTTCGCCTTTTCCTGCATCTGACGGCGCATTTCCAGCGCGTCATATACGCTGTCCTCGATCTCACGCGGCGTCATGGACACATCGGGGAAATACTTGCGGAGGCGGTCGCCGCGCAGAACGATTTTCGTCTCATAGCTGTTTTCCCGATCCTGCGGCTCGATGGCGGACTTAGCCGGGACGGCAGCAGCGGGTGCGGCTTCTTTGCCCGGGGTTACGCTGGGAGGCGCTTGTGTCGGTGCTGTACCGGTGGACGGAAACGGCACAACATTGTCCGCGGCTTTCGGCTGCGCGGGAGGCACAGGCGGCACGGGAATGTCCGGGGACTTGGGAACACTGGCCGGAGCCATCGGCTGAGCGGCAGGCGGAGGCGGCGCGACAGGTTTGGGCTTCTCCACAACCTTCGGCGGGTACTTGCCCTCCAGCACATCCCGGATCTTCTGCTCGGTCAGGCTTTCGGTGGACGCTACCTTTTTCAGAATCCCGGTGTTTTCGTTGTTGACCTTGACATTGATCCCGACCAGATCGGCAACGGTGTCCTGGTGCTTGGGTTGCAGGAACGCGATGTTGTAGGCGACGGAGGTGGGCAGTCTGCCCTCGTCCACCAGATCGCAGATGGAGCGGGTGGCCTCGGAGAGCTTCATCAGACGGTTGAGCTTCATGGTGCTCATGCCCATTTCTTTGGCTATCAGCTCGTCCGTCTCCGGACCGCTCTTGGCACCGCGGATCTTCCGGCCTGCCTTGCGCTTCATACTGTCCGCTTTCATGCGCAGAGCGCGGGAGAGATCATAGGTGGAAATATGTTCGCGGTGGAGGTTGCCGTCCGCAACAAGGATACGGGCGTCGTCATCGTCGAGCTGCTGGATAATCGTGGGGACGGGATAGTTCAGCTCGCTGGCGATCAGGTGGCGGCGCTGGCCGGAGAGGATCTCAAGCTCGCCGTCCTTGTTGAAACGGGCAAGCACCGGGTCTTTCACGCCGAAGCGCTTGATGGATTGGAACAGCTCCTTGAAGTCGTCGCTGTCCCGGTCAACGGAGAAGGTGTTGATGTCCGCCTTTTTCAGATAGGCCGGATGGAGGATTGCGGAGAAGGCTTCTCCCTCGCCGGGGATCGGCAGCGCTTTCTTGTCCTTTTCCGTGGGCGGACTCAGCTTTTCGCCCAGCAGTTTCGTGATTGCTGTGCCAGTCGGCCCCTCGGCCACGGTGCCGACTGGCTTTTCTTCTTCTTTTGCCGGGGCCTTCGCGGGCACAGCTTTTTTCACTTTTTCTGTGGCAGCAGGGGCAGCAGCTTCTGACGCTTTTTTCTCTTTCTGATCGTCAGCTTTCGTTTCCTTAACCGGCTTAGGCGGCTCAGCGGGTTTCTTTTCCTCCGGCTTTGCAGCGGGAGGAGCTGCAGCTTCCGCTTTCTTCTCGGCAGGCTCGGCTTTCTTCTCCTGCGGTTCGGCTGCTTTGGCGGCCTGCTTGTCATCGGCTTTCTTCTCGGCGGGTGCAGCCTCCGACTTCTTTTCCGTGGGCTTTTCTTCTTTCGGCGGAGCTGCTTTTCTCTCTGCCGGTTTTTCGACCAGCTTTCCGGGAACAGGAGCTTCTGGATTTGCGGCCACCGCCAGACGATAGTCCGTTGCCTCTTTCTCGGTCATGTCGTACACCAGAGCGTCCAGCGTTTTCAGCTTGGCGAGCTCGGCGGCCTTACGGCGGCGGTAGCCATGCACAAGCTGATACTCTCCGTTTTCCAGCGGACGCAGGATCACCGGCTCCCGGAGACCGTTGACCAGGATGCTGCTTACCAGCGTCCCGTAGGATTTTTCCGGGAGCTTGAAGTCTGTCACGCCGGGGAGATCGTGGATCTTCTCAATGGGGATTTGCTGGGGAATGGTTTTTTCGTTGGGCATTGATTTCCTCCTTCATGTCTTGAAATCTGCGAAAATGCGTTTCATGGTGAAACGCATTTCAGCCAAAATCATGCCGCACGGCGG
>CADAPH010000236.1 GCA_902789745.1 Oscillospiraceae bacterium
ATTTTCTGCGCGAAAGAGTCTATCATGGCGGTCTCAAACGCTGTGAGCTTTATCCCGAAAACGAGGATGAGCTGAAACTCCGTATTGCAAGAGAACACAGCTTTCAGACCCGCAGGAAAAAGCCCCATAAGGAGAAGCAGAAACTTGTCTCGCGGTGAGACAAGTTTCTGCTATTTAAATCCAATCACGCAGTACCTTTTGAGAAAGCGCCGCTTGCGGCGCTTGTTAAGCAAGTATGGCATTTGTTAAACACAAACGCCCTTGTTAGGGGGATACCCCCTAATACCCCACGCGACAATGCGTTTCACCGCGAAACGCAATTACTATACGAAACGGAGGAATGCTATGAAATTCAATTTAGACTTTGCAGCCGGTGCTGTCGCAGGAATCTGCCTCATGCGCCTCATTCAAATCATCAGACACAAGAGCAACCAGGCTTAATTCGTTTCACGGTGAAACGAATTGAGAGATCGGAACCACTTTATCGGGCTATGGCTGGATGAAAAGGAGTACAGGCAGTTACAAGAACAATGCTCCGTGACGGGATTATGCGTCAGCGTTCTCATCCGAAAGCTGATTACCGGTATTCAGCTTCGCCCACGCCCGCCGGATGAATACACCCGGCTCCTCCGGGAGCTGTCAGCCATCGGGAACAATATTAATCAGATCGCGTACTGGGCAAACGCGCAAAAGAGCATCCATGAAGCGGAGATTGTTGACGCCGCTGTGCTGGCAAAGAAAGCCTGGGAGCTTGTGAAGAATGGCCTATGATAAAATCCGGGTTATTCATACCCGGCTGGATAACTCTATCCGTTATATGATGAACACAGAAAAGACTCTGGACGGCTCCACCGGCGCTGTCCTTGTGGGCGGGATCAACTGCCAGCCGGAAACAGCTTACCGGGACATGATGCAGACCAAGCGCCGCTGGGATAAGGAAAACCGCCCCATACAGGGCTATCATGTGATTCACTCCTTTGCCCCCGGCGAGGTCTCCCCGGAGCAGGCGCAGGCTATCGGGATGGAGCTTGCCCGCCGTCTTGTCGGGGATCGTTTCGAGGCCGTGGTCTCCACGCACACCGATCATGCCCATGTGCATTGTCATATCGTTTTCAACTCTGTGTCCTGTACGGATGGAAAGATGTATCGGGATAATTTCAAAGCATATTATGGAGACATACGAGGACTTTCAAATGATCTCAGCCGGGAAAACAATCTTTCCGTCATTGAGCCAAATGGAAAAGCAAAGCACTATGCAGAGTGGAACGCCGAGAAAAACGGCAAGCCTACCGTGCGCGGACTGATCCGACAGGACATTGACGCTGCCCTTGCAGAAGCGTTTACTCTGCAATCCTTCTTCGAGGCGCTGCAAAGACGCGGATATACGATCAAGCGCGGCGCTAACGTGAAGCACACGGCGGTAAAGCCGCCAGGCTCGGATCGCTTTGTCCGGCTGGACAGCCTGGGCGACGGTTATACCGAAACGGACATACGGGATCGGCTGAACAGGAGCCGCACAGAGCCGGAAGCGGCGAAAGCAGCTCCGGCATCGTCCACCTACATTCCAAAGCGCAGATACAAGGTCAAGCGTGGATCTCCCGTCTATTGGGAGAAGCGAATGCTGTCCGGCTTGCGCCGTCTGTATCTGCATTATCTGTACTTGCTTTCACCGCCCCGGCCGCGGCGACGGCCGACCCCGTTCCCCGTGCGAGCCGAGGTCAGAAAGCTCGACCAATACAAGCGGCAATTTACGCTGCTGCAAAAATACCGTATCAACAGCGAGAGTCAGTTGTCCATGCTTGCGGATGCTCTGCAGGCGGACATTGACTCTCTTGTTGTTTCCCGGCGCGAGCTGTACCGCCGCCAGCGGCGCGGCGAGGATGTGAGCGCCGAGATCAAAGAGATCTCCCTTGCCCTGCGCCCGATCCGCCGGGAGCTGAAATGCTGCCAACAGGTCGCGGACAGAATACCGCAAATACAAGAGCATATCCGGCTCGACCGGCAGAGCGTGGAACAGGAAAAGGTCGAGAAAACGAGAGCCAAAGAAAGGAGGCATGACCTATGGAAGTAAGCGGCGAAGTGGCCGACCTGATGGTCAAGGAAGGACTGGAGGCCGCCAAGATCGCCACCGAGCTTTCCGCCAAAGGACTCGTCCATGTGGCGGCGCTGCTGGCCGCTATGGTCAAGCAGAATTACAAGGTGGTCGGCAAGGTCGGCATTGAACGGCTGATGAAAGACAGCAACGCC
>CADAPH010000237.1 GCA_902789745.1 Oscillospiraceae bacterium
TCGTCGATCTGATCGCTCTCCTGGGTCTGGAGCCAGGTATTGTACTGGTTCGGGAACTCCTCGGCCCAGTCGGCGGCGTGCTTGACCGTCACGCCGGCCATGGTCTGAACCTTCCTGGCGCCGGAGACGCTCTTCTGCGCGGCAGCCTCGGCGGCGGGAGCAGCGGGGGCGGCGGAGGCGTAGTTCGCAGGATCAAAGCCCATCGCGGTCAGGGCTTCACTGACGGCGGTCTTGATGGCGGTGCTGGAGACGGTCGCGCCGGAGATGCCGTCGACCTCGATGCTGTTGGCCGCGACGATGGCGTCAGGCAGGGCCTCGACAGCCTTGGAGCCGATGCCGGGGGTCTCGTTCTGCTGGGTGATGACGACCTCGTAGATGGTGCCCTCGTCGGCGGTGACCTCGACGACGATATCGCCGTCAATGCCCTGGCCCTTGCCGGAGGCGGTCATCTTGCCGTCCTCGGACACGGTGGGCTCGGGCGTGGGTTCCGGCGTGGGCTCGGGCGTCGGGGCGACGTAGCCGAAGGCCGCCGGGTCAAAGCCCGCGGAGCTCAGAGCGTCGGCCGCGGCGTTTCGGATCGCCTCGGAGGTCACGGTCGCGCCGGAGACGGCATCAACGTCCAGGCGCTGGGCCTCGAGGATCGCGCCGGGAAGCTGGTCGACCGCCATGGTGCCGATGCCCGCGGTCTCGTTATGCTCGACCACGCTGAGCTTGTAGATCTTGCCGGCGTCCGCGACGATCTCGACCGTCACGTCGCCGACCTTGCCGGGGGCGCTGGCCTGCAGGGTCTTGGCGCTGCCGGGAACGTAGTTTGCCATGATGCCGGAGACAATGTTGATCACAAGCAGGAGCACGAGGAAGGCCCCGCAGCCCATGCCGATCAGATTCAGTCTCTTTTCTCTTTTCTTCTTTTTGTCCATGATGTTCTCCTGTCTTCTTCACCGTATTTCTGTTTTGTCAAAGAGGACATAAATACAGAATAATCATACCGTATCCGGCCCTCTTTTGCAAGCACTATTTCAGGAAACCGCATCATTTTAAACAAAAAGTCCGCCGCAGAAGAGCGGCGGACCCGGTAAAATTGTACGCTGACAGGATTACTTCTTCGCGAGGATCTTGGCGGCGCGGCGGCCGAAGGTCATGGTGCGGCCGCAGGCGAGGCCGGTGAAGAGGTTGGGATAGTTGTTGGCGAAGAAGCCGCCGGTGCAGTCGCCGGTGGCGTACAGGCCCTCGATGGGGGTGCCGTCCTCGCGGATGACCTGCATGTCGGTGTTGATGCGGCAGCCGTCGAGGGTGGTCAGGTGCCAGGCGCCGGTGCGGATGCCGTAGTAGGGGGGCGCGTCGACCGGGGTCAGGCGGTGCGCGGGCTTGCCGTAGTCCTCATCCACGCCCTTGGCGCAGAAGTCATTGTAGCGGGCAACGGTCTTGGCCAGCTCGTCGGCGGGGATGTTCAGCTTCTCGGCCAGCTCCTCGATCGTGTCGGCCTTCTGGAGGTAGCCCAGGGCCAGGTGGGAATTCTCGCCCTCGGTCATATCCTTCCAGCAGACGTCGAAGGAGCGGTTGGAGATGGCGCCGTTCGGGAAGGGGAAGAGGCGGCAGCAGCCGACCTCGTCGAACTGCTCGGCATACTGCTTGCAGTTGGAGTCGAAGATGTCGACATAGGTGTGGTTGGGCTGCATGTACATGGAGTGCAGCATGAACTCATAGGGGCCGGACTCGTTGCAGAAGCGGTCGCCGTTGAGGTTGACCTTGAGGAAGGGCTGCTCGCCGAACCAGTACCACTTGCCGTTGGTCTTGTAGCCCGCGGTCTCGGTGGGCAGGCAGGAGCAGCGGTTGAACATCATGGAGGCGTGGCAGGGGTCCATCTCGGCGCCCGCCCAGAGCATGGCCTTGATGCCCGCGCCGTCGGACTTGGAGCCCATGGGGACGTTGATCTTCATCTTCATGGTCTGGGGCTGGAGGGCCAGCATCATGTCGCCGTTGCTGGCGTAGCCGCCGGTGGCGACGATGACGCCCTTGGAGGCGTTGATGCGGATGTAGTGCCCGTCGTCCGTATCCTGGGCGATGATGCCGGTGACCTTCCCGTCGCCGTCCTGCTCGAGCTTGACGAGGCTGGTCTTGCAGCGGATCTCGCCGCCGCGCTCCTCGACGAAGGCCTGCATGTCGGTGTTGAGGGTCACGTCGTCGGGCTTGCTCTCGGTGGGATGGGGGCTGTGGCCGGTGGCGTAGGCCTTG
>CADAPH010000238.1 GCA_902789745.1 Oscillospiraceae bacterium
GCGGTAGACATAGACCTCCTGCCGTCTCGGATTCTTGTCGGAGGCGGTCAGATAGCCCGTCGTCAGCGCCTGCTCCAGATCCTCGCCGACGGTGACGTTCACCAGTGCCAGATAAAGCACCGGTTCTTTTTTCGTGAGCTCTCTTTGCGCTGCCCAGATAAGAATCCCAAGGACAAGCATCGTCAACAGGATCGGCCACTTATAATATTCCCAGATATATTCCAGCTTTTCACCCGGGCTCATTGCCCGAAAAGCCGCCCGATGGGCGGCTTTTTGTTGTTTTGTGAGCTTCATGCTTCGTCCTCGTCCGGTTCCCCGGAGACGGAGATCATGATATTGTTCATGAGCCACGCGCTGATCAATGCGCAAAGGCCCTCGCCGAAAACGATCAGGGGCGTGAAAACGCGCACTACGAGGAAGAACATCGCAAAGTGGACGGCAAACGCCAAAATCGTGGCGAAGAGATAGTGGGTGCCGATCAGGAAGGAATTTTTCAGCATGGCGCGGTTGGTGTTTTCAACGCTTGCCAGCAGCGGAAACAGATAGGTCAGTACGATCACATACATCACCGACACGGCAATAAGGAACGCGAGCAGCAGCGTCCAGAGTACGGCAGCAGCCCCGACGGCGCTTGCCCGCAAATGCCAGACAATGTACATATCGGCGCCGAGAAAAATGCCCATCCCCAGCATGATGAGCCAAAGCTGCGTCGCCTGCCTGAAGTTTTCACGGAAGGCACGGAAGAAAAGCCTCCCCACATGATGCTCCTCATCCCGCACGATCTTAAAGCAGACGTAATAGAGCGCGGTTGTGGATGCGCCGATGGTCACAATCGGCAGGGAGCAGACAAACCACAGCAGATTCAGATAGCAGGCATAGCAGAGCTTCAGCATAAGCTGGGTAAACTTACTGTCATAAGAGAAGAATTTCAATCGTCTCGCCTCGTTTCACCGGGCTGTGGAGTCCCGGTAGATCAGATCGGTCTGGGTATGGACAATGCGGTAGTCAAGCCCCGGCTCCTTAATGCGGGTCATAAGCAGCTGAACAGCAGAAAAGGCCATCGCCTGCGTGTGGATGTGGATGGTGGTGAGCGTGGGCTTGCTGGCGCGGGACTCGGCCGAATCGTCAAAGCCGCAGAGCATCACGTCGCCGGGCACCAAGAAGCCGCGCTCAGACAACAGCTGCATGGCCACCAGCGCGACAAAATCATTGGCGCAGAGGAAAGCATCCGGCATCTCTGTGAGCGCGGAAAGCGGCGCCTGCATGTCCCACGGCTCGTTTGCCTTAATCACAAAGCGCTCCTCCACCTCGACCCCGGCCATCAGCATGGCCCCGCGGAAGGCGGCATAGCGCTCAAAGAAGGACTGACAGTGCTCATAGTCTCCGATGAAGCCCAGCCTTTTATATCCGCGATCGAGCATGTCGTACACAAAGCGGATGACGCCCGCGGTGTTGTCCATATAGAGCTGATCGGCGTTCAGCGTGCGCCCGCAGAGCCTGACGGGTCCGTCCACGAACAGCACCGGAAGGCCGAGAGAACAGATCATTTCATCATAAGCAAAGTCAAACATCTCAATGCACATGATCGCGCTTGTGCGTTCAGGCACAAAGGTGATGGGCAGCGTTCCGCTTTTCAGATCCTCCGGCGTGACTCGATGGGTGTTGAGCGTGTAACCGAGCTGGGAAATCTCCCTCTGGAATTTGTCCAGCATCAGGGAGGCAAAATGGGACTGCCCGAGAAACATGGTGGTCAGCAGCGCAATTTCTCCCTGAAATCCGGGAGAAGGACGCGCGATTTCCTCTTCTCCGGCAACAGCAGCCACGGCCCGGACATAGGAAAACTGCTTGTAGCCCATCTCAACCGCTTTTTGCAGGATTTTTTCTCTCGTAGCGTCGGCAAGACCGTCGGCATTATTGATAGCCTTAGATACCGTGTTGCGCGACACGCCCAGGGCATCTGCTATATCTTGAATCGTGACTTTACTCATCATCTGTCTCCTGATGTTTTTCTTGGTATGCATCTTATCATAGATGCCGCACATATGTCAAATAAAAGAACGCATCGGGTGTGCATATGTAAACAGAGCAAGCGCACGCGGCTTGGAAGGTTTCCACAAAATGTGCATTTGGAAACTATGCATATCGTGCAAATGTAAAATTACGGTTGACACAGGTACACCCCAATGGTACACTCAATATGAAATCGCCTGCTGGGATTGTGCAAATGCACACT
>CADAPH010000239.1 GCA_902789745.1 Oscillospiraceae bacterium
GCCGGCGAAATCAGCGCGGCCCTGGAGGAGCACTGCGCCCTCTGGGAACAGATGGAACAGGCCGAGGAGGCGGAGCGCGCCTGCCGCGGCAGCTTTGAGAGCGCCAGGGGCGTGCTCAACGAGGTGGAGACCACCGCCCTGCGGGCTTTGGATTTCACGGACGGCAGCTCCGAGGCGGCGCGCCTGTCCCGGAGGCTTGCCGCGGGCCGGGCGGAGATCGAAACCCTCTCCCGGCAGCTCGCCCAGGCCAACGGCCGCCTCGCCGCAATGGGCGATCCGCTGGTGCTCTCCAGCTCCCTCGGCTGCATGCGCGAGGAGTACGAGCAGCTTTGCGGGGAGTACGATGCCATCAGTCTCGCCGTGGAGACGCTGCGGGATGCGGACAGCGAGATCGAGCGCCGCTTCTCGCCGGAGCTGGGCCGCGTAGCTTCAAGCTACATGTCCGCGGTCACCGGCGGGCGCTATGCCGATGTGCTCATCAACCGCGATTTCTCCGCCATGACCAGAGTCAGCGACGACGCGGTCTCCCGCAGGGCCGAATACCTCAGCGCGGGAACGCTGGACATCATGTATCTCGCGGTGCGTCTGGCGGTGTGCGAGCTGGCCCTCCCCGACGGGGAGACCTGCCCGCTGATCCTGGACGACGCGCTGGTGAACCTCGACGACGAGCGCCTGGAGCAGGCCATGAAGCTGCTGGCGGAGGTCGCCAGGGAGCGGCAGGTCATTCTCTTCACCTGCCGGAAACCGGACGGCGCGGAAGAGGAAAGCGGAGAGAGTGAAGAGAAAGCCGAAGAGAAAGTGAAAAGTGAAGAGTGAAAAGTGGAGATAAGGTTTCCCTGCTTTGCCGCAACGCCCTCAACGATCCTGCTTCGCGGATGAATTTAAAATCGCGCCGAAGGCGCACAATCTCTTCACTTTCCACTTTTCAATTTTCACTTTTATCCCGCGCCCTCGTCGGGATCGGCGCGCCCGCGCTGGTCGTTCTCGTCTGCCGCCGGCTTTTGCGCGGCGGCGGGCTTGTCTGCCTCTTTTATGAAGTGACCGGCCTGTACTGTCCCGGCTGCGGCGCGGGCCGTGCGGCGATCGCTTTGCTGCATGGGCATATCCGGGAGGCACTGGGACACAACCCGCTGCTGTTTCTGCTGGGCGTGCCCTGCGGCGTCCTGCTTGCGCGGGAATATCTGCGCTTCGTGTTCCCCGGGCTGGGACTGCGAAAGGCTGTCCTTCCCGCCTGGGCGGGGGATGCGGCTTTGGGGCTGATCCTCGCCTTCTGGCTGCTGCGGAATCTGCCCGGCGTCACGTTCCTCGGACCGTAAGAAAAGAAAAAAATCACGATATAACGGAGGCGAAACACATGAAATACTGCCCCAATTGCGGCGTCGCCGTGGAGGAGGGCCAGCGCTACTGCGGCGAGTGCGGCGCAAAGCTGGAATTCGATCCCATGCCGGCCGAGCCCGTCTATACCGAAAACGAGCGGCTGAAGAGCGATCCCGTGCTTAACGCCGCGGCGCAGTCCCCCGCGCCGAAGAGCAAGAAGAAAGAAGAAAAGGTGCCGGAGCTCACCCTCGAGCCCGATCTCTGGGGACTCGGAGGCGGCACCGCCGCGGCTGTCGCGCAGGAGCCCGTGAAAAAGGAAGAGAAGGTGCCGGAGCTCACGCTGGAGCCGGATGTCTGGGGCAAAAAAGCGAAAGCCGCCGAGGCCGCAAAGCCTGCGGAGCCGGCAGCACCCGCCGCCCCTGCGGAAGCAGCCGCGGCAGCCGTCGCCGCGCTGCCCGAGAAGGAGCCGGAGATCGCGCATCGTGCGGATGACCGCGATTATGAGCGGGCCGACGCCGAGTATCACGGCCCCGCCCGGGGCACCCAGGGGGATTATCGGCGGCCGAAGGCCGAGCAGCGCTATGACACCCTGCCCAACGACTATACCATGTCCCGGGGGCAGACGCCGGAGATGACCGACAAGAAGATGCCGGACGAGACCCTGATGCTGGTCTGGAGCATCGTGCTCACCTGCCTGTGCAGCGTCTGCGGCATTGTGGGCCTGGTCAAGACCATCAAGGCCCGCAAGACGATGGACAACGTCATGAAGTACAAGCTTCTAAGCTCGGCCAAGATCTGGCTGATCGCCGGCACGATCCTGCACGTGCTCCCCTTCCTGGCCAATCTGTTTTGATAAAAACGATCCCGGACGAACGTCCGGGATCAAAATTTTAT
>CADAPH010000240.1 GCA_902789745.1 Oscillospiraceae bacterium
GGAAGCGACGATTCAGCATTTCCAGGATAAGCTGCTGCTGTTAAAAGATGAGATGAACACCGAGACAGCAAAGAAGATCGCCGAAAGCCGGCACCTCTTCATGGTGAACTTCTTACAGGAATTTGATGAGGAGACAAAAGCTGCCCACCCAGGGAGATCATAAACAAAAGCGCCCGCCGACTGCTTTTCTTACAAAGCGGCCGACGGGCGTAAACTATGCAAAGAAGCGGGCAACGGCATCTTTTAACGGGACAAACGGACCCTCCGTGCAATAAGAAAACGCTCACTGGAAAGGTCGTAATACTCCCACACATCACCAGACTGTAACTGATGCAGGTAGATGACATCCTCCATGCCATCGGGTGAATCGACAAGCTCTGCAAGGTCATTCCCGGATTTCAGCTCCTGCTCCCGGAAAATGCGGGTGCTTGCCCCTTCAAAGACTGCCGAGTACAGGATCTCCGCCTCCACAAGATCCTGAAAGATATGGCTGCCGTAGCTGAGCTCGGGCATATACCCGGCCCGGCGGTCTGCAAGCTCCAGGATCGTGTCAAACTCGCTGATGTCGGAAAACTCCGTCGGCACCCCAAGCTCCGGGGAACTCGTGCAGATCCTGCCGGGTGTGATGAGAAGCATGCGTTTATTCTGTCCACGCAGACGCCAGTTGATGGCTGATAGCAGCTGTTTGACGCGGTACTTGTCCCGATACGGCAGGTTGTAGTAGGCGACCGGGTCCACATATACGAGTACATCCAGGGGAAAGCTGCGGGAAAAGCCCATGGAGGTGCCGACGGTCTCGATCAGGATATCCTCCTCCCGCAGATCTGCCGGGATAGACACCTTGTCGCCGGTACGGGTCAGCTGCAGGGGGCGGCACTGCAGCAGGCTGATCACATACTCGCCCGTGGAGGCGCAGTTGATGGTGTACTCAATATCGACCGGATAGGCGTAGGTGTCCTGCAGAAGACGCAGGATCTCACCCATATCCCGCATCAGACTCCTGTTGTTTACAAGGCCTTCACAGGAGACGTACAGCACATCTTCGCGGATTCCCTGTTCCCGCAGGATCGTCTCCGTCTCCCGGTCATGGGAATAGAGCAGAGCGCTCAGATAGGGCGGGAGTGCGGCGCGGATACTCTCGGCGTCCCAGTTTTCCACACCGTCGGAGCCGTCACTGACCACATCCACAAGACGCTGGGAGAACTGATGGCGATCCGCCGAGGAGGTCTGCCATACGACAGACGGCTTGTCCAGCGCGACCATACGCGGATAGGAGCCCGTACGGCGATCCACCGCGGCAGTTCCGAGGCCGCACACCAGGCGGAGCATGCCCTTCTCGGGATGATCCACCCCGAAGCGGTAGGGACTTGAGGAATAGCCGACGCCCGCTGCACACGGCATGAAAAAGCCCTCATAATGAGAGCCGGAAACCCGCTGGACAAGGATTCCCATCTGCTCATCCAAATGTTCGAGCCCGCGCCGCTTCCGGTAATCCAGCGCCGAGAGACTGACGGTGCTTGCGTAGACGGTGCGGATGGCGGATTCAAACGCGTGCAGGCGTTCTTCCGGTGAACCGTGATTGCTGCAGAAAACGGATTCGTATTTCCCGGCAAAGGCGTTGCCGAAGCCGTCCTCGAGGATTGAGCTTGAGCGTACGATAATGGGCTCGTTGCCGTAATACTCCAGAAGCTGGCGAAACTGCATGCGAAGCGGCGGAGAAAACGCACCGCCCAGCAGGGCCTCCGAGAAAGCCTGCGCCTTGGAGAAATACCCGTCCGCCGTCTTCTGACTGAGCTTGAGATCCCAAAGACCATTGTCCACAATGAAGGAATAGAACACATCGGAGCCGATATAGAAGGAATCGTGCGGCTCGATGCGATCAAAGAGTTCCGCGTCCCGGTTTTGGACGATCTTCCTTGACAGCAGCATCCCGCAGGCTTTGCCGCCGATCAGCCCGGTGCCGATCATGCGGTCATGGATTTCGAAATAGTCCCCGGGCTGAAACTGCTCTACGATCATATCCCGCATGCGTTTATCGCGTGTGAGCATGATGTCGCACATCCGGTCGCACTCGCTGCGGATGTCCAGACCAGCATCATATTTTACACGGGCGGCGTGGAAGAAGCGCTCCCAGCTGTCCATGCTCTGGCTGTTTTTGAGCCCCTTCGCGTCGTTGAGACTGCGGTAAAAGCGGCTGAGCTCCACG
>CADAPH010000241.1 GCA_902789745.1 Oscillospiraceae bacterium
AGCCGCCTGTCCGGATCGTCGCCCAGCACGCGATAGGTGCATATCCCATAGCCGACGCCGAAAGTGCCCTCATGGCTCAGACGTTCTGTCCTCAGTCGCTTTCCGTCCAATGCCCCCGCGAGTATGCAGAAGCTTCGATGTCCGCACTCGGCCGCTTTCTCACAGAAGCTCTCGTCAAAATTCAAAAGTTCATCAAAAGCAGCGCTGCCCATCACATCCATAATGCGCTCGTCGTAGTCCGGCCCCTCCTTTGCAAAGCCGTAGGGCCCCTCCTCGCGCAGCTTGTGGGACAGATCGCCGCTGCCGATAAAAACCACCCGTCTGTCGAGCTTGTCCGCAGTTTCCTGAATCATCTGTCCAAGGCGGTAATGCTCCGCAAGCGGCAATCCGGACAGGCCGATCCTGATGAGCTTATAGTCCCGGTAAAAATGATTTACATAATATAGAGGGATCATCGTCCCATGGTCAAGCGCTGCCTTCCGTTCCCCCAGTGTTCCGGCGGGAAAACCGGTTTGATCGCAGCGCTTTGTGAGCTCTGCCACGAACGCTGTGTCGTACTCCACGTGGATTTTGACCTCAGGTGCGCGGAACTGACCCATATCTCCCTTTGCGGCCTTCCCCGGAGAGATGTGGAAGTAATCCGAATACAGGATCGAATGCGGCTCCGGAAGGATGATCGGGGGATGCGGGACCATGATCGCACCGACGATGGACATGCTCTCTCCTCCTTGGATACAACGATCCGAGACGATGCCTTTCTTCTCCATTGCTCTGGCAGCTACGCCCTCGTGGACCGTGGGCTGCTCGTCCTTGCCCTGATCGGCAAAGCTGCGGTGGTCGATGCGCGTATCCAGCCCTTTCTGTTCCAGACAGAGATTGACTTCATCCGCCCAGGCCGCCCGCCATGCAACCAACTGCTTGTCGCTGTTCCAGCGCTCAGAGATCGGATTCTGCCTGCCGTATTTCGTGCTCTTGGGATGCTTGGATGCACGCTCCAGCCCCTGAGCCACGGCAACAGAAGGAGCCATATATTCTTTCTTTTTTCCGACCTTGTACTGATACTGCTTCTCCCAGCCATCCTTCTGGGCTTCTTTGTACTCAGCAGCAGTGAAGCCCCGTTCCTCGCCATCCTTGACGCAAAGGTATTCCTTCTCCGTCTTATGCTGCCAGGTGCCGTTCTCATTCAGAGGACGAACAGTCAGCATGATGTGGGCATGGGGGTTGTGCCCGTCCGTGTCGTGGATCGCCACATCCGCGCACATGCCCTCGTTTACAAATTGTTCCTGAATAAACTTTGACAGCAGATTGATCTAGTCCGGCTTGCCCAGTTCCATGGGCAGAGCCACGACAAACTCGCGGGCCAATCTGCTGTCTTTCGTTTTTTCTGCTTCCTCCACAGCGTTCCAGAGCACCGCGCGGTCTTGCCACTACGCAGGGGCACAGTCCGGGAGGAAGACACGCTCCCAGACAAGGCCCTGCTTCCGGGCGTATCCAAAACTCTTTGAAGGAAAGCGTCTTCTTTCTCACGAGTTTCCAGATAGGGATCACAGGCAAGCTGTTCCTGACGGGAGAAGTAGTCATTGATTGCCGCTACAATAGCGCGGCTGTAAGACTTATACTTTTTCCGATCCAGCTTTTGCAGATAATCCCACGCCTGCCGATCATCCGGTCTGTTGAGATTCAGCCGGATGTTGGTATTGATTGTCGCGCGTTCCATCATGCACCTCCCAGATTCCGCTGGGCCAGCAGCTCGTAGCCCTTGGCCATGGCGCAGATGTCGCTGTTGATCGTGACGCGGCTGGGATCGTACTCGGTAAAGTTTCGGATCAGGCAGCTCCCGCCGCCTACCACATAGAGCTTCATCAGTTCGGGATTATATTCGTGCTCCCAAGGGCGGCGCATGATCCCGGCTGCGTACTCCGTGGCCGCTTCCCGGATGACCTCCAGATACTGCTCGCCGATATCCGCTTCACCGTAGCGCAGGACTTCTTCGATCACCGCATCATCCACGGCCACACCGAATTTCTGCATCAGCTTTTCGCGGGCAGCCAGCATACACTGATGGGTGCCGAATTTCTCGGTGAAGCACTTGTTGGTGATGGGCCTGCCGTTATTGATATACATGATGTTCATGGTGCCGTTGCCAATGTCACAGAGCATGTTGACGCCCCTGAACTCCCGCAGGCGATCCGCCACAGCGGAGAAGCCCTGCGGGAACACATCCGCTCCCGCAAACTCCACATGATAGCTCTCGCCCCGGAACGTGAAGTCCGCCTCCTTGTTCTGGAGAAGATAGGCCTTGAAGGCCTCCTTCTGTTCGCTGACCCAGGTGAGGGGCAGCCCCGCAGCAAGGTATACACGGGCGGAAGTCAGGCCGCGATAGCGCAGCTCGGTCCCGATGGCCAATAGTCCTGGTCGTTCATCTTCTCGGCGGTGAATTCCTTATGCTCGTCCCCGATCAGGTAATACCGACCCTGGTAGACCAGCAGATTGCTCTTGAAGGTAGGCTCCTTGTCGTAGGCCGTGACGCCGGTTTTGAACACGGCGTGTGCGGTTTTCATGTTTCCGTAGCCATGATCGCAGGCGATGATATCTCTTTTCACATAATCTGTCTATCATTATACACGCTTGTATTATGACAAGCAAGGGAAGCACATCCTGTTTTATGTATTATTCCGCTCTTGCAAAACGGGCACTACTGTGCTATTATGCTCGCCGTCGCCTTCGGGTGGCGAAAACTATGGAGGTCTATACAAATGAACAAGACTGAACTGATTGCTGCTATCGCTGAAAAAACCGAACTGACCAAGAAGGACAGCGATGCAGCAGTGA
>CADAPH010000242.1 GCA_902789745.1 Oscillospiraceae bacterium
CAACGTCGACATGGACGTCGAGCTGATCACCCCGATCGCCATCGAGAAGGGCCTCCGCTTCGCTATCCGCGAGGGCGGCCGTACCGTCGGCTCCGGTGTCGTCATCGGCATCAACGAGTAATTCAACGGCGATAAGCCAAAATACAGGAGCGCTGCCCAATCCGGGCAGCGCTCTTTTTTGTGAAAATCTGAAATTGCAATTGCCGTTCTCAGCCCCGCTTGCCTCACTCGGCTGCAATTTCCGTGAAGCCGACCGGGCGTATGTGCATGACATGGCAGCTCCCTTCGCCGAAGACCGCGTCGATCTGCGCACAGAACTCGTCCAGCATGTCGTTGGGGACGAAGGACTGCACCGTGCCGCCGAAGCCGCCGCCGTGGATGCGGAAGGCGCCCCGCGGCCCGAGGATCTTGGCGCACAGAGCGAGGGCAATGGCCGCTGCCTGATCGCGTACGCTGCCGGAGACAATCACGTTCTGGAGATATAAGCGGGAAGAACGGCCGGACTCGCGCACCAGAGAGAGGAAGAGATCAAAGTCCTTGGCGCGCAGCGCGTCAACAATGCGGTCGACCCGGTGATTTTCACTGAAGACATGCAGGGCGCGCAGAACGGCGCGGTCGCCCGCCTCCCGACGAAGCGCGGGGATCGCGCTGTAGAAGGCGGCCTCATCGACCTCGCGCAGATAGTTTTTCCCGAAGTGGGCGCAGATCGCGTGGAGTTCATCGGGGATAGCGGCGTACTCGGCCGTGAGGTCGGCATGGTCGGAGTGAAGGTTGATCATGCACAGGCTGTGGCCGGAGGAGGAAAAGTCGAAGTCCACCGGCGTGACCTGCGGCGCGGCGGGATCGGCAAAGTCGATGGCGATAATACCGCCCCAGGCGGAAGCCATCTGATCCATCAGCCCGCAGGGTTTTCCGAAAAATTTGTTTTCCGCCTTCTGTCCCATAATGGCGAGATCGGTGGCAGTAAGCGCATTGCCGCAGAACAGGCCGTTGACCACCGCGCCGATCAGCACTTCGAAAGCGGCCGAGGAGGACAGACCGCTGCCCTGCAGGACGTTGGAGGTAATGCAGGCGTCAAAGCCGCCCACCGGGAAGCCGCGCGCCGCCGCCTCCGCGCAGATGCCGCGTATCAGCGCGCGCGTGGTGCCCTCTTCTCCCTTCACGGGGGTTAGCGCGTCCAGCGAGAAGCTGATCATATCATAGCCCTCGGATTTTACGCGCACGATGTTCTCATCGTTCTTTGCCGCCGCGGCGAGCATATCCATATCCACCGACGCCGCAACCACCTTGCCGTGCTGGTGGTCCGTGTGGTTGCCGCCGATTTCGGTTCTGCCGGGGGCAGACCAGATGCGGGGTTCCTTATCGCCGAACAGGGTGTGAAACTGAGCAACAAGCTCCTCAACTCTATGATTCATGTCCGTCTCCTTTCCGGTTATGCCGGGATCAATCTGACTTGAGCATACGCGAAAAGGCGCGCTTTGTCAACCGCTTTGCGGTAAAGAATTCCATCTGCGTTGCAATGCGTAGGCCGGTGTGGTATGCTTGCAGAAAACGAAAAGGAGACCGGAGAAATGCTTACGGTTCGGCCCGATTTTTATGACGAATTCCACTGTCTCGCGTCGCGCTGCCGTCATAGCTGCTGCGTCGGCTGGGAGATCGACGTGGACGCGGATACGCTTGCATACTATGAGACCCTGGAAGGGCCACTGGGGGAGGAGCTGCGCGCGAAGATCGACCCGGAGCCGACGCCTCATTTTCGCCTCGGAGAAGGGGAGCGCTGTCCCTTCCTGCGTGCGGACGGCCTGTGCCGGATCATCCGGGAGCTGGGCGAAGACGGCCTCTGCGATATCTGCGCGCTGCATCCCCGCTTCTATAACGAGCTTCCGGATCGGACGGAGATGGGGCTCGGCCTCTGCTGCGAAGAGGCGGCGCGGCTGCTGACGGAAGGCGCGGGCCATCTGCGTCTGATCGCTGAGGACGACGGGGAAGGGGAGGCGGAGCTGACACCGCTGCTCATCCTGCGCGCGCGGATCTTCGATATTCTTGCCGACGACGAAAAAATCCTCACGGAGCGGATGCGCTTTTCCCTCAGCCTGATGAACCGGCCGCTCCTGCCCTTTGACGCGGCGGAGACCGCAGCCTTCTGTCTCACGCTCGAGCGCATGGATGAGACGTGGACGGCACTTCTGGAACGCCTTGC
>CADAPH010000243.1 GCA_902789745.1 Oscillospiraceae bacterium
CCACTGCGGCGCCTGCAACGTCATCGTCAACGGCAAGGTCACCAAGGCATGTCTCATGAAGATGAGCAAGATCCCCGATAACGCCGAGATCACCACCATTGAGGGCGTCGGCACCCTGAGCGACATGCACCCCCTGCAGGTCGCGTGGATGGCCTACGGCTGCGCCCAGTGCGGCTTCTGCACGCCGGGCTTCATCATCAGCGCCAAGGTCCTGCTTGAGCAGAATCCCAGCCCCACCCGCGAGGAGGTCCGCGACTGGTTCAACAAGCAGCGCAACCTCTGCCGCTGCACCGGCTACAAGCCCCTCATCGACGCTACCATGGCCGCTGCCGCCGTCCTGCGCGGCGAGCTGAGCAAGGAAGACCTCATCTTTAAACCCACCGGCGATTCCATCAAGGGCACAAAGTACATCCGTCCCTCCGCCGCCCAGAAGGTCACCGGCACCTGGGACTTCGGCGCCGACGACGCGCTCAAGATGCCCGGCTGCCTGCGCCTCGCCCTGACCCAGGCGAAGGTCTCCCACGCGAACATCAAATCCATCGACACTTCCGAGGCCGAGAAGATGCCCGGCGTCGTGAAGGTCATCACCTACAAGGACATCCTCGCCGCCGGCGGCACCAACCAGATCAACGGCCTGGTCATGCTGCCCAAGCACAACAAGACCGACGGCTTTGAGCGCCCCGTCCTCTGCTCCGACAAGATCTTCCAGTTCGGCGACGCCATCGCCATCGTGGCCGCCGATACCGAGGAGCACGCGAGAGCCGCGGCCGACGCCGTCAAGGTCGATATCGAGGTTCTGCCCGCCTACATGAACGCGCTGGACGCCATGGCTCCCGACGCCATCGAGATCCACCCGGGCACCCCGAACGTCTTCTATGAGACCAACTGCATCAAGGGCCCCGACTTTGACTGGGACAGCATTCCCGACGCCCAGCAGGTCGAGATCGAGAGCTACTGCTCCCGTCAGCCCCACCTGCACATCGAGCCGGACAACGGCTACGGCTACATCGACGAGGACGGCATGGTCACCGTGCACTCCAAGTCCATCGGCATCCACCTGCACATGCCGATGATCGCCGCCGGCATCGGCGTGCCGATGGAGAACCTGCGCATTATCCAGAACCACGCGGGCGGCACCTTCGGCTACAAGTTCTCCCCGACGAACGAGGCCCTGATCGGCGCGGCCGCGAAGATCATCGGCAAGCCCGTCAGCCTGAACTTCACCCAGTACCAGAACATCACCTACACCGGCAAGCGCTCTCCCGCCTTCATGCACATCAAGCTCGCGGCGGACAAGAACGGCAAGCTCCTGGCCCTGTGGGGCGACAACTATGTCGACCACGGCCCGTACTCCGAGTTCGGCGACCTGCTCACCATGCGTCTGAGCCAGTTCACCGGCGCGGGCTACGGCATCGCCTCCATCCGCAACAAGAGCCAGACCGTCTTCACCAACCACGCCTGGGGCTCCGCCTTCCGCGCCTACGGCTCTCCCCAGTCCTTCATGGGCTCTGAGATCGCCATTGACTGCCTGGCCGCCAAGATGGGCATTGATCCCTTCGAGATGCGCGCCATGAACTGCTACAAGGCGTCCGAGCACACCACCATCCCCACCGGCTACGCGCCCGACGTGTACTGCGAGGAGGATCTGTTCAACAAGGCAAGACCTCTGTACGAGGCCGCGAAGAAGAGAGTCGCCGAGAAGAACGCCGCCTCCGACGGCCGCTACAAATACGGCATCGGCGTGTCCCTGGGCGTCTACGGCTGCGGCCTTGACGGCGTGGACTCCTCCTCCGCCTATGCGGAGCTGAACAAGGACGGCACGGTGACGATCTACGTCTCCTGGGAGGATCATGGCCAGGGCGCCGACATGGGCGCGCTCGTCTCCGCGCATGAGACGCTGCGTCAGGCCGGCTTCAAGCCCGAGCAGATCAAGCTCGTCATGAACGACACCAAGTACACCCCGAACTCCGGCCCTGCGGGCGGCTCCCGTTCCCAGGTCATGTCCGGCAACGCCTGCCGTCTTGCGGCGGAGGCCCTGCTTGCCGAGATGAAGAAGGACGACGGCACCTGGCGCACCTACGACGAGATGGTCGCCGACGGCAAGAAGCTGAAGGTCGAGGGCAACTGGGTCACCACCTACTGCGCCGACCACCCGGTGGATCAGGACACCGCCCAGAGAAGTTCACCGCGGTTGCCGACGTCGGCACCATCATGAACCGCCTGCTGGTCGACGGCAACTTCTACGGCGGCCTGACCCAGGGCATCGGCCTCGCCCTCAGCGAGGACTTCGACGACATCGAGAAGGAGACCAGCCTGCTCAAGTGCGGCATCCCCTACCCGAACGACGTTCCCGACGACATCGAGGTCGTCTACAACGAGACCTACCGTCCGAACGGCCCCTACGGCGCCGCCGGCTGCGGCGAGGCTCCGCTGGACGCCCCGCACCCCGCCATCCTGAACGCCATCTACAACGCCACCGGCGCGCGCATCACCCGCATCCCGGCCCGTCCGGAGAAGGTGCTTGCCGCCCTCAAGGCCCTCGAGAAGTAAGGCTTTTCGGGAAAGCGAAACCATGCTATAATAGAGAGGTCCGAAAGGACCTCTCTATTGATATCGCCAGGTTTATCCGTAGGGGTCGATCCCCTGATCGACCCGTGCCAGTCAACGAACAGTGGGCCGATGAGGGCAGAAGGTGAATTGTCCCGAAGGGACAAGAGAAGCTGGCCTGGGCCATCGGCCCCTACGGGATGAACGATTTAGAAAAGGGGAGTCCCCATGAGTCAGATTCAGGAGCGCGGCTCCACCCACGTATACAGAGTCAATAAGATCTCCAAGGAAGAGATGGAGAGCATGGTCGCGCGCTGCGTGTACGAGCATCCGCCCTTCTGCAGCGCGGCCTGCCCTTTGAAGCTTGATGCCCGCGCGTTTTTGGAGGCCGCGGCCGCCGGGAACTTCAAGAAGGCCCTGCAGCTGTATGAGAAGATCGCGCCCTTTCCGCTGATCCTCTCCGCGGGCTGTGAAGCGCCGTGCGAGGCGAAATGCCGCCTGAACGAAATCGGCGACGGCGTTGCGATCCGCGAGGTGGAGCGCGCTGTCGCCCGCTTCGGCGGGGCGTCGAAGCTCGGCGGCATCTTCCGCAGCAAGAAGCGCAAAAGCACCGCCGTTCTGGGCTCCGGTTTGTTTGCACTCTTACTCGCGGGGGAGCTGGAGAAGAAGGCCTACCCCGTTACCGTGCTCTGCGAGCAAGATTCTTATGAAAGCTTCCTGCGCGCCTGTGCGCCCTTCCTGGAGGATGAGGCCTTTGCTTCGGAGCTCAAACGCCTGAAGGGGAAGGACATCCAATTCGAATTCAACTGCACGCTTGACGCGGCCTTCTATACGGAAAAGCAGGGTTCTTTCGATGTGCTCTGCGCCTCCGACGAGGTGCGGACACGCCTCTTCCCGGACTTGGAGCCGATCCCGGAGCTGATGTTCTGCGAGGCCGAGCGGATTGTCACCGGCAGAACCGACGGCGTCCTGGGCGCGGCCTTCGGCGCGAAAAAGGCGGCGCTGACGGTGGACAGGCTGGCCCAAAACCTTGACCCCCGCAATACCCGCGGGCAGGAGGGCGCGGTCGAGAGTCAGCTCTACACCGAGAGGCAAAAAGCCTCTCCCGCGTCCCCATGACGGACGCGGGCTATACCAAAGAGGAAGCGATCAGAGAGGCGGGGAGGTGCATCCAATGCCATTGTGAGGAGTGCATGAAATCCTGTGCCTATCTCAAACACTATAAAAAGCACCCCGGCCTTTTGGCGAAGGAAATCTACAACAACACCCAGATCATCATGGGCGATCACCAGCTCAACAAGCCCATGAACTCCTGTTCCCTCTGCGGCCAGTGCACGGTGGTCT
>CADAPH010000244.1 GCA_902789745.1 Oscillospiraceae bacterium
GGAGTACTTCCTGGTGGACCGGGACATGTACCTCAAACGAAAGGACCTGATCTACACCGGGCGCACCCTCTTCGGCGCGAAGCCGCCCAAGGGCCAGGAACTGGAGGATCACTATTTCGGTGCCATCAAACCCCGGGTCAAGGCCTTCATGGAAGAACTGAACGAGGAGCTCTGGAAGCTTGGCATCTACGCGAAAACCGAGCACAACGAGGTCGCGCCCTGCCAGCATGAGCTTGCGCCGATCTTCACTGTAACCAACGTCGCGGCGGATCACAACCAGCTCACCATGGAAATCATGAAGAAAGTCGCCCGCAGACACGGGCTCGTATGTCTGCTGCATGAAAAGCCCTTTGCGGGCGTGAACGGCAGCGGCAAGCACAACAACTGGTCCATGGCTACCGACACCGGCGTCAATCTTTTAAGCCCCGGAGACACACCCTATGAAAACGCGCAGTTTCTGCTCTTCCTGGTGGCGGTCATCAAGGCCGTGGACGAGTACCAGGGACTGCTGCGGCTGAGCGTAGCCTCCGCCGGGAATGATCACCGTCTCGGCGCAAACGAAGCGCCGCCGGCTGTCATTTCCATTTTCCTCGGCGACGAGCTGAGCGCCGTGCTGGACGCCATTGAGAGCGACAGTCCTTACGCCGGAACGGAGAAACAGAGGATCCGCCTCGGCGTCGACGTGCTGCCCCGCTTCAACCGGGACACGACGGACCGCAACCGCACCTCTCCCTTTGCCTTTACCGGCAACAAATTTGAGTTCCGCATGGTCGGCTCCAACGACTCGATCTCCTGCGCGAACATCATGATCAACGCCGCCGTCGCAGAGGCGCTGCGCCAGTTCGCGGATGAACTGGAGGGCTGCACAGGGGACTTTGACGCCCGCCTGCACGAGCTGATCCGTGATAATATCAAGGCGCACAGGCGGATCCTGTTCAACGGGAACGGCTATGACGACGCCTGGATCAAGGAGGCAACCGAGGAGCGCGGACTTCTGAATCTGCGCACGACGCCGGATGCGTTGCAGATGGTGCTGGTACCGGAGAACATGGAGATGCTGCAGCGGCATCAGATTTTCTCCGAGGCGGAGATCTTCTCTCGCTATGAGATCAGCATGGAGAACTATGTGCGCACGGTTCACATCGAGGCGCTGACCATGGCGGACATGGCCAGGAAAGAGATCCTTCCCGCTGTGCTGCGCTATACCGGCGATCTGTCCTCCTGGATCATTGAAAAGAAAAAAGCCGTGTCCTCGCTGCCCTGCCGGGCAGAGTCCGGGCTGCTGGAAAAGCTCTCCATTCTTTCGGATGAGATCGACGCCGCCATTGACGCGCTCGAGGGAAGCATCGGCGGCTGCACCGGGGAGGACATCACGGCCCAGGCCTTCTTCATTCGGGACGAGCTGCTCGGAAAGATGGCCGCCCTGCGCACGCTCTGCGACGAGGCGGAGACGCTCACGGCCGCGTCCTGCTGGCCGTTCCCGACTTACGGCGATCTGCTGTTTGGCGTATAAAAGGAGGAAGCGATCATGTGTGGAATCGTTGGATTTGTCGGAAAACAGAGTGCTGCGCCCATTCTGCTGAAGGGCCTGCAGCAGCTGGAATACCGGGGCTATGACTCGGCGGGCATCGCCGTGATGGACGGCGGGACGATCCGCGTCGAAAAAGTGAGCGGGCGTATCGCCAGGCTCCGTGAGAAGACCGATAACGGCGCGT
Organism: Oscillospiraceae bacterium; assembly: GCA_902789745.1. Classification (GTDB taxonomy): domain Bacteria; phylum Bacillota; class Clostridia; order Oscillospirales; family Oscillospiraceae; genus Limivicinus. Next base: position 1,716 of record CADAPH010000244.1, read on the forward strand.
CCGTCCCCGGCAGCATCGGCATCGGGCACACGCGCTGGGCGACCCACGGCGCCCCTACGGACATCAACGCCCATCCCCACCTGTCCAATGACGGGCGGTTTGCCATCGTGCACAACGGGATCATTGAGAACTATCTCGCCCTGCGCGAGGAACTGATCGCCGATGGCTATGTGTTCCGGAGCGAAACGGATACCGAGACCATCGTCCATCTGCTCGAGAAATACTACGACGGGGATATCAAAACCGCCGTCATGAAGACGGCGGCGAGACTGGAAGGCTCCTATGCCCTGGGGATTCTCTGCGCGGACGCACCGGACACGCTCTATGCCGTGCGCCAGGCAAGCCCTCTGATCCTCGGCATCGGCGTGGGAGAAAACTTCTTCGCCTCCGACGTGACCGCACTGGTGGCGCACACGAAAAACGTCATCTATCTGGAGGACGGCGAGATCGCCATG
>CADAPH010000245.1 GCA_902789745.1 Oscillospiraceae bacterium
ACTGGCTTTTCCGGAAATAAAGGTTTTGCAAAAAATAGTAGTCAAGAGCAAGACGAATCCAGAGTATCTCATCCTTTTATAGCACTCACCAGGAACAAGGGCGTTGACGAAAAATTCAGTTTTTCTTCCTCTGACCACACCTGCTGCCAAATCTGCTCATCCGCCCGGGCATGCAGACCGAGACCGTGCAGCTGCGTCAAATCCCATGCGGGGCGGCGGATGCTGCTGAGCGGGACGCGGCGGGCGATGTCCTCCATCACGTCGAAGTTTTCTCCCACGTTCTGATCCCACACGCCCTGCTCGGCGCTGTTGATCCGATCCTGATCATAGGCTGCCTGTGCCTTCTCGTCAAAGAGGTAGGCGTACCAGTTGGCGTCAAAGTTCAAAAGCAGACCGCCGGGCCTCAGCACACGCGCCCACTCGGCGTATGCCGCGTCCGGGTGTGGAAGATTCCAGGTCAGGTTGCGGCTGATCACCACATCGAAGGAGGCGTCTTCAAAGTCAAGAGCCTCCGCGTTCATCTCCATAAAGCGAATGCTGTCGGCCATGTCGCCTGCGTTTTTCTTTGCCTCGTCAAGCATGGCCGGAGTCAGGTCGATCGCCGTCACGTCATACCCCAACTCACAGAGAAGGATCGCAAAGAAGCCGGGACCGGTGCCGATCTCCAATACACGAAGCTGAGCTGCCGCGATTCCGGGAAAGTGCTGTACAATCTCACCATGAAGGCAGTCGCTCCATTTTTTACGCTGGTCGGTTTCCAGCTCCACCTGATTGACTTCAGAATAACCGGATGCGCGATCGGTCCAGTATGCCTTGTTTTCAGAAAGGATTGTCTGTCGGGACTCCATAGCTCACCATCGGGCCTTTCTCAATAATGTTCAATGACGCGCACTGATACAGTAGTACGCCGTCTGTGGGGGCCGTTTCTGTAAAGAGACTGCGTCCGAAGTAATCGCGGATCTCACCCAGCTTTTAGCCCTTTTGAAACCGGTCGTCCGGCTTTAGCTCGGGATACCAGCAGCCTGTGCAGGGGGCGTCGTCGTTGTATTCAAAAAGCTCCTGCTTTGGATAGACTGTCCAATCGCCATCCAATACACCAAGGCAGCGGAGAATATTCCGCACATCGGCTTTGTCCGCCTCGATTTCCTCACGGCTGAAAAGACTCAGCTGCCCGCGCTCAATGAGAACGCTGGGGATGCCATGGACAGAGGCCAGGTTGTACGCGCCGCCGGTACGGCAGCAGGAGCACACAACGTATTTCACGTTGACACATTCCACCATCCGCTTCGCCGTTTCCTCCGCAGGTGTATCGCCCAGATAGTAGCAGAAGGGGACAAGCGTCTCGTATCGAAAAGCATATGGGCAAGCCGGTCGGCCTCACTGCCCTCACGGTCACCGGGGAAAACGCGGTTCAGATTCTTCCCATCCTCGTATACCCGGGAAATGGTTCGGTTTTCAAAGCCGGAGCGATTGGCAAGCGGCAGAATGATCACGTTGCCGCGCAGCGTTGTCACATCCAGCTCATTGGACAGCTCAATTGCTGCCTGAATCCCCACATACTCGGCATTGTGGATCCCGGCGGAGATCAGCACCGTAGGCCCGGGTCGGGCTCCGCAAAGAAGGACATGCGGGACGTGCAGCTCGGTACCCTCCACATGAATATGGTCTTTGATGGTTTTGCCGGGCGTGAGCTCGTGTCCGGCGATCATTTTTACGTTCATTGAAGGCTCCTTGCAATTGTTTTCTCCATACCGTATCACGCACGCCGCACTTTTCACAAGCCCCCCGGGGGGATATTCTACCCGAACATCATCTCTCGCCCGGTCTACCGGGAACTCATGTATCTGATCTGTCGCAAGAATGGGCCATATCACGAAGACATGCCCTGCAAGGAGCTCAAACCGGAGAATGAGATATTTCTTCGCTGGGGACCGGACTACCAGCAGTGGCATGACCGGCATTGGAGCCCGGAGAGCTATGCTGCCATCACGGTCAACACCGGCTCCACACTGCAGCGCTTTTTGAACGAGCCGGAGCGCTGGGCTGTTGCGCCGATGTCTATCATCCATCAAATCAGCCACAACAGCGATTTGACGCACTACCGGCTGCAGACGCCGCCTCCTCCGCGTATCTGCTATGAAATAAGAAACCGCTATCCCACCATGGGACAGCAGCAGGCAATCGATGTTTTCCACCAGGAGCTGGAAGAGTATATTGCACAGAATCCGGATATCTGCTCCTTCGAGGACTGGATGCTGCGTCCGGAGAAATGAATGAAGGGGCTGTCACAAAAACAGCCCTATATAAAGTGTGGCTGCGATTTTCGCTTACAACGTGATTAAGGTGAAATGTAACATGACAAAGGGGCGCCAGCAAAAAGCTGACGCCCCCAAATTATACCCGTATATGCCGCTTGACCATAGTGGTCAGCTTGACAGGCAGTTGATTCAGATCGGTGATGTCCAGGAAAGAATCACCGTATATGCGCTCAATACTGAGCTTGTCGTCGCCGATGGCGGCGGCTGCGAAGAGAATCTTTTTGCGGGTGTATTCCTGCTTGATGCCGCGAAGGTCTTCCTCGGCCGCGGTGCCGTAGTAGAAGGTCTTCCTCGGCCGCGGTGCCGTAGTACCCAGTGTCTGCGGGCTGACCGTCGGATACCAGAATCAGGAGCTTTACTGTTTCGGGACGCCGTGAAAGCTGCTCCGCAACATAGCGCAGAGCGGCACCATCACGGTTGCTGTCACGGGCGGTGATGTCCATAAGACGGTATTTATCATCCCGGTCGATGCTGTCAAACTCAGCGTAGGAGTAGAGCTCAACCGTGTTTCCTCCGTCCTTGTATCCCGTGGAATGGCCGTAGACCATCACCGGGATGTCCAGACTCTGACAGAAATCATAGAGGATGATCGCCGCGGCTCTGGCGTAGGTGCAGCGGTCGCGGGACCACATGGAGCCGGATTCATCCAGCAGCAGGCCCACCGCAAGCTCTGGGATCTCGTTTGGAAGATTGTTCTTGCAGAAGACCTTGCCGTCGGTACGGTGCAACGCGTGGGAATCAAGCCGACGGCCCATAAGAAGGCCGGTCTGTTTTCCACCGCGCCGGCTGTCCTTGAGCTGACGGACGATGCTCTTCTGGAGCTGCCGGGAGATTGTCAGCAGGGGAGCGGAGATCTCATCGTACTGCTCAACCAGCGTTTCATCCACGCTCGCAATACGATTGACCCGAATCTGAACCCCGCTGTGGATATCCCCATAGGATATGCTTTGCGCAGCTTCATTGAGCTCGGTCAGACGCTCGTTCTCCAGCTCTGCACAGGCCGCACGTTCGGCCATCTTGTCCAGGATACGTTCAATATCGCTGGCGGCCTTCTCGCTTTTGAGATGCTCATAGTCCTCATTGCGCTCTACAGAGCCGTCGAGCGGGTTGGAGCAGCGATCAGTCTGCTCGAGCGGGATGCGCCCGTTTTCCTCCTCGCTGGCTCCCCGGCTGGGATCATTGCCGGAAGCACCGCCTCCTGCATAGTTCCCGAAGGGCGACTGCTCAGATGCACCTGTGCCATTGGATTCTCCAGACTGAGATTCGTCATCAGACTCAGTTTCTTCGGAAACGTCGTCCTCAGACTCACTTTCTGCGGGGGGCTGGGGAGTCTCATCCTCGTCTCCGACCTTCTTTACGCCAGACCCGGAATCTTCTTCGGATTCGGAGCTCTCTTCAGCTTCTTGCCTGGTCATGGCGCGGGATGCGGAGGTTGCGCTTGCTTCCTCTGCGTTGCCCGCTTCAGGAACCGGGGAGGAATCACCGCTTGCGAGGCCGGAGGAACCAGCAATCGCCCCCAGAACCTCTGAGATCATCTCGGAGGCCGAGGCGGAACCGCCGGATGCGGCGCTTTCCTCCTGACGCTGCTTGCAGATTTCAAGGAAGTCCTTGATAATATCCCAACAGCGGATCAGGATCAGGCTCACGACCTGGCAGCGCTCCTTTGCGGAGTGTGTGATCAAAGCATGGTCGATCTGATCCATCAGACCGAAAACCGTCTGCACACGCTCATCGGAAAGTGGCTCATCGCCGTATTTTATTATGCCGAACTTGGCATAGGAGAGGATAAGCTGCAGGATGCTCTCAAACTTGTGACAGGTCCCGGATTCCTCATATTCGATGAGCTGGGTCACGGACGCCATATCCTTCTGCTGGAGGCTCCGAAGCTCCTCAAGTCCATAGCCCAGCGTGCTGGGGAAGGCGTTGAGCATACGGTTTTCAATATAAAAGAATAGCAATTGGATATACTACAGCAGGAGGTATCAAAACATGAGAGCATTTGTAGATCAGGATCTTTGCATTGGCTGTGGGATGTGCAATGCAGCATGTCCGGAGGTTTTTGAACTGAACGACGAGGGAAAGGCCGAAGCTGTTGCCGATACGACTGACAGCAATCACGGCGATGTCATGACCGCCATTGAAGGCTGCCCGGTTTCGGCAATCAGAGAAGAAGAATAAAACATGAAAACGGATCGGAGTTTGCAGATTAAGAAATTGCAGCTCCGGTCCTTTTTTGCGCGGACGAAAGTCAGCAAAGAATGGCTGGATTATCGATAACATTTCAGGTATAATCTGAACAAAGAAAACCGGGAAGGGAGGCGGACACATGGAACGGCTGCGATGCGTGGTTGAGAGGATCACCTATCAAAATGAGAGTCCATGTGGGCGCTGTCCTCTCCCTTACCGGCGAATGGAAGATGGATTCCAAATACGGAAGACAGTTCAGCATCGAGAGCTTCGAGGAGACCCTGCCGGCCACTGTGCTTGGAATCGAGAAATATCTCGGCTCCGGACTTGTGAAGGGCATCGGCCCGAAATTTGCCAAGCGGATCGTGCAGGAGTTTGGATCGGATACCCTGCAGGTGATCGAGGATGAGCCGGACAGGCTGCTGCAGGTGCCCGGAATCGGCAGCGTGCG
>CADAPH010000246.1 GCA_902789745.1 Oscillospiraceae bacterium
TCCATGCGTTTTCTCCTTTTCAAAGCAAATATGCTCCTGAAATGCTTGCATCATACCGTAGACCAACGGATAAAGTCAAGCCCCTCCAGCGCAGCGGGGGCGGCAATAACAGCCGCCCCTGCATCTTTCTATCTTTTTTTACGCCAGCCGGAGGCTGTTGATCCAGTCCTTCAGCTCCCGCTCAGAGGCGCGCGCGGAAAAACGCCTGCCCCTTAAAACCTTTGCGCTCCCGGCCAGGGCTTCGATACGTCCCTGCCCGTCGCCGAGCTCGCTGCCACCGGAGGTGAAGAACGGCACGATCGTCTTCCCGGTAAAATCGTAGGCCTCCAGGAAGCTGTCAATGATGCTGGGCTCACGGTACCACCAGATGGGGAAGCCCAGGAAGATCACGTCGGCCCCGGCAACGGGCGCGGCCGTATCCGCGAGCGCAGGGCGGCAGCCCGGGTCCTGCATCTCCACGGTGCTGCGGGCCTTCTTGTCCATCCAGTTCAGATCCCGGCGCTCATAGGGCACGGCGGGTTTGATCTCATACAGCTTTGCGTCCGCCGCGGTGGCGAGGGTCTGGGCAAGTCTCGCGGTGCTGCCGCCGGCAGAAAAATATGCGACTAAGGTGTTCATTGGTATACTTTCTTTCAATCAGCTCAATTTGTTATAATCCTGTTCGGAAACCGCTTCCAGCCCTTCGGTAGAGGCGTCCTTCCCGGTTTTGGCGGGCGCTTCCTCATTCCAGATCTCCTTTGCCTGGCGGAACACCGCCCAGCCCTTGGGCCAGCCCACATACATGGTGGCGTGGGTGATGACGGCGGCGATCTCTTCTTTTGTGACGCCGTTGTTCTTTGCGTTCTGCAGGTGGTAGCCGAGAGAGGAATCCGTGATCCCCGACGCCATCAGGGACACGACGGTGATGATGCACTTGGTCTTTACGTCAATTGCCTCCGCGTTCCAGACCTCGCCGAACAGGACATCGTCGTTGAGGTGGGCGAACATCGGCGCAAACGCACCGAGCTGCGCGCGGCCCGCGGTCTGTGTGATTTTCTTGCTCATGCTGTACTCCCCTTTTATCGTTTTATAAATTGCATATCCTTTTCCGGCAGGGCGGAATCATCGGAGGCAAAACGCTCGACCTTCATGTGCAGGTCGTACTTCTCCCGCAGGGCCGCGATCTGCGCCATCATGGGGGATGCGTGATGCACGTCGATGGCGGCCTGATCCCGCCACTGGTCAATGAGCAGCACCGTCTCGGGATCGTCCATCGGGAAGAAGTATTCGTAGCGCAGGTTTCCGTCCTCGGCCCGGATCGCGGCGACGGTGCCGCTTCGTACCATTTCCTCGGCAAAGGCTTTGGCGCTGCCGTTTTTGCCGGTATAATAGAGATTTACGGTGATCATATAAGCCCTCCCAATACGGTGCGGATAAAACTGTATGCCATGTCGTAGGTGCTCATGTAGACATAGGCGATCCCGGCTTCCCGCATGGCCTGCTTCTGCTTATCCGTCACCATGGTATAGGGATAAAGCCCGTAGACAAAAGGCAGGAAGGCATACAGGAAGGTCTGGCGTCCCTGCTCATCCAGGCCGGGCAAGAACTTTTTAAGGCAGCGGTCCACCGCGTCCTTCGAGGCCCCGTAAGCCGTCTTGAAGGCGACGAGGCGCTCCATGCGGGAATTGGCCTCCATGTCGTAGAGATTCATGCTCAGGAGCTTGAGCATCAGGGGCCGCCGCTCCAGCGCGCGCGCCAGCGCGGAAGACAGTTCATCCAGCGTCAGGCTCTCGTTCTGCTCGCAAAGGCTGTCAAGGTTTTCGGTAAAGCGCTCGTATTCCTGCTGGAAGAGGGCGAGGAAGATTTCTTCCTTCGTCTCAAAGTAATTATAGATCGACGTGCGGGTGAAGGAGGTCTGCTGTCCGATCGCCTTGAGTGTGATGTCCTTGAAGCTCATGGTCTCGTAGAGCATACGGCAGGCGGCGATGATCTCCTCCTTGCGGGCGTTGGTCAGCTCCGGTGATCCTTTCGGCATCTCTTTATACCTCGTTATTTTTTATTGTGCGTATCGGCTTTGCACAGCTTCTAAGCTCCCTTTCGAAAAGGGAGCTGTCATGGCCGATCCCACGCGAGGCCATGACTGAGGGATCGACTGTCCTGCGCCCGGTTTAGACAGAA
>CADAPH010000247.1 GCA_902789745.1 Oscillospiraceae bacterium
CAGTTCCCGCGGCGTGATCAGAAAACGCATAAATTCGTTGGCCATGTCCAGATTTGAACTGTCTTTGTTGACAGAAAACTGCAGATTCGGCATGTCAAGAAAATATGCTCCTTCCTCCGCCATGGGAACGGGGGCAAAGGTGTATGGAAAAGGCTTGGCAATAAATGCCTCAGAACGGCTCTCCCGCTTCTTTGTTCCGGACACTGCGTCACCGGAGCAGAGCATCATGGGCACGTCCCCTTCAAAGAAGCGAAGGATCACGGCGTCATAGTTGTTTTCAATCTCTGCACACGCATCAAGGTCTACGCAGCCGTCGTTCAGGAACTGCACGAGCTTCTCAAGGGCGGGCCGCATATACTCGCCGGCTGATGCGTCAAGCGCATTGAGCTTTTTAACAGCCTCTTCATCGTGCGCCACTGTTCCGCAGAAGTACGGGTAAAGCACCAAGGTAAAAAGTGAAGTCGTCTCCTGCCGGGAGAAGCCCATCATCGGGTTTTCATAGCCCTTTTCACGAAATGCATCGCACACCGCCACCAGCTCCTGATAGCTTGCAGGAACACTCAGACCCTCTTTTTCAAAAAGGCTGTCGTTCACCAGCATTCCGTAGGTATTTGAGAAAACCGGGACCATCGGGAGCGTACCGTCATCCGTATTCAAAAGTATATTGCTGCGGATGCAGTCCAGATCAAGCCCCAACGCGGGGTCAGCCAAATCTTCGGCATGATCGATAGAAGCCTTATATTGCTCCCGGCCATACATCCAGGAGTAATTGACGTAGATGTCGGGGGCGTCGTTCCCGTTCAGGACCATTCCGATCATGTTGTTGTAGTCATCAACCTTCGTAAATACCAGTTCCACATTGGGATAATATTCGTTAAAACGATCAAATTCAGCTTCCAGAGCCTCAAAGTTGTTGTAGCCACCGGCAACGCTGATATGGCAACTGACAGACGTATCCAGCGCCGGGCGGAACCCTTCTTCAGTCCTCACATCCTGCTTTTCTGAGCCGCATGCAGCCAGGCCCAGGAGCATCAGCACAGCCAAAAACATACACATCGTCTTTTTCATCATGATCCTCTCCCTTCCTTGATTCTTCGGATTTCCTTGATAACCAGTTTGATATCGACGGGCTTTGCAATATGTCCGTTCATGCCGGCCTCCAGGCATTCCGTGACGTTTTCGGAGAATGCGTCTGCCGTCATCGCAACGATCGGGATAGAGGCCGCCCAGGGATCCTCCAATTTCCGGATGGCCCTGGTTGCGTCGAGCCCATTCATCTCCGGCATCTGTACATCCATGAAGATCAGCGCATAGCTGCCCTCCGCAGCCGCGCGCATCCTGTCCACACAGACACGTCCGTTTTCCGCTCGCTCGGTAGTGATCCCAAACATAGAGAGCATGGCGGAGATGATCTCCCAGTTGATATCGTTATCCTCGGCCACCAGGATGTGCATCCCCTGCAGATCGGAATAATCATCCTCCGGCTCCTGCGAAACGGACTCTTTCCCGGTCAGATCGTTGATCTTATCATAGAGCGTAGAGCGGAACAGCGGTTTGCTGACGAACCCGTTTGCACCCGCCGCTTTCGCCCGATCCTCGATGTCCGACCAGTCATAAGCGGAGATCAGCAGGATTGGAATGTTATCGTCCACCTCCGTGCGGATCCGGCGGATCGTCTCAACGCCGTCTACTCCTGACATTTTCCAGTCCACGATGACTACGCCGTAATCCCGCCCGGAAAGATGCCTGTGCTTAACCATTCCGAGCGCTTCCAAGCCGGATTGCGCCGTCTCCACCGAGGCGCCAAGAGACGCCAGAATATCGGCAGTCGTCTGAAGCAGGATCTCATCGTCATCAACGAGCAGCACGTCGATAGGATCAAGCAGCATGTCATCCCGCTGCCTGTCGGCTACAGGGATATCCAGCACGACGGTGAAGGTCGTCCCCTTGCCCTGCTCGCTCTGGCAGTCGATCGTGCCGCCAAGCAGATCGACCATCTGCTTTGTAATAGCCAGGCCAAGGCCGGTCCCCTGAATGCTGTTGACCCGGCTGTCGATCTGACGCGAAAAAGGCTGATACATGGTCGCCATGAATTCCGGGCTCATACCGATGCCCGTATCTGCTACAACATAGCTCAGCCGTATGCAGCCGGG
>CADAPH010000248.1 GCA_902789745.1 Oscillospiraceae bacterium
AATCCTGCACCCTCCGTAAAAAAACGTCCGAAAACGCGCATTTCTCGCGCTTTCGGACGTTTTTGCCGCTATTCTGTTTGATCGACGCTTCCGCCGTCATAATGTGCCAGCGCATATTCGATGCACTGGTTGACGATCTTGTTGAACGAGACGCCGGTTTGACGGTTGATCTCGTTGATCCGGTCAAAGGTCTCTTCCTTCATACGGATGGTTCGGCTGATGGATGTCATTTTTCGGTCACTGGTGTCAATCACAAAATTCTCCATGTGCGCTCCCTCCTGATTTGTTATTGTAATCAGTCAAGAGCTGATTGATAATGTACAAAAATGCAATCAAAAATGTACACAATCGGGGGGGCGAACTGTTATGCCGACAGAAAAACCTTTTATGAAGTTGTATTTTCACCTGTTCAACACGATAACGGACGCGCTGCGGGCATTGGAGGAAAACGATTCGGCTCGCGCGGCGCAAATCCTGATCTCCGCGCAGCAATGGGGCGAGGACGCTTATCTGGAAATACCCGACGAGGACGCATAGAACCGCCCGCACTTGCGGATTTCGGGACAAGATGGTAGACTGTATATAATAGTTGCCCTTGCAATTCAACAGGGAGGCGCACAGCATGAAAACACTGATCCTTTATTTCAGCGCGGAGCGCGGGACGACGGCCGGGGTCGCAAAGGACGCGGCCGAGGCGCTGGGGGCTGACCTCTATGCCATCACGCCCGAGAAGCCCTACACGGCGGCGGATCTGAATTACCGGAACCCGCTGGCCCGCTGCAACCGGGAGTTTTTCGCCAAAAAGGACGTCCCCACCGCCGGGCGGATCGAGAGCTTCGCCGACTACGACCGCGTTCTGATCGGCTTTCCGATCTGGTACGGCTGCGCGCCGCTGGTCGTGAGCTCCTTCTGCAAGGGCTATGACTGGACGGGGAAGACCGTCGCGGCCTTTGCCACCTCGGGCGGAAGCGGCATCGGCAGGACGGCGGAGAAGCTGCGCCCCTTCCTCTCCGGCGCCGATTTCAAGGGCGCGAGGCTGGTCCGCAGCGGCGCGGAAGTCGCCGCATGGATGGCGGAATGAGATTTACGCATACCGACCGAAACGGCTTCCTGCTTGGCCTGCTCGATTTCTTTACCGCCGGGCTGTTCTTCCTGCTGTACATGCCCCTCGGCGGCTTGCAGCGGGAGCTGGAGGAGGTCCTCGGCCACGAGCTGCTGCCGTACCGGAAGGCCTATCTGCGGGGCATCCCGACGCTGTTTCTCTACACGCTCGTCTGGATGGCGCGCATCGCCGAGGAGCTGAAGGCAAAGGCCGTTGAGCTCGGCGTCGAGGGTCCCTATACCTCCTTCCGGCACATGTTCGGCTGGAACGTGTTCGGCCTGCTGCTGCTCGGCCCGGGGGTGTCCACCAAACGCTTCTTTGACACGCTCAACCGGGTGGAGCGGGAGCTGAACCGGCGACATTGACAGGAGGTACATATGGAATCTCTCCCATGCTGCTGCGGTACGGACAGGACCGCGAAAAAGAAGAAAAACTGCGTCCTCTGCGGGAAGCCGCTCGTCTATTTCCCGGAGGAGAAGCTGCTGGAATGCGGGATCTGCCATCAGGTGAAGAGCGCGAACGCGGCCTGCGAGGACGGGCACTTCGTCTGTGACGAGTGCCACGGCGGCGGCGGTGCGGCCGTCCTGTCGCTCCTGCGGCAGAGCGGCGAGAAAGACCCGATCGCCCTGCTGCATCAGGCGTTCAAGCTGGAGGACGTGCATCTGCACGGGCCGGAGCATCACAGCATCGTGCCGTGCGTGCTGATCACGGCCTACCACAACTGCGGCGGACAGCTCGATTTCGAGAAAAGCCTGCTCGAGGCGTGGAAGCGCGGCCGGAAGATCCCCGGCGGCGCCTGCGGCTTTCTCGGCGTCTGCGGCGCGGCAGCCGGAGCGGGCATCTTCGCGAGCATCGTCAGCGGCGCGACGCCGCTCACGCCCGGACAGTGGGAGATCCCGCAGCGGCTGACCGCTGCCTGCCTCGAAGCCATGGCTCAGATCGGCGGCCCGCGCTGCTGCAAGCGGACCAGCCGCGTCGCGGTCGAGACCGCGGCGGCCTTTTCCGAAAAGGAATTCGGCGTCGCCATGCCGGTCAGCAGAGCGG
>CADAPH010000249.1 GCA_902789745.1 Oscillospiraceae bacterium
TTCGGCGGCGGCTGGAGCATCGTGGCCCAGATGCAGAAGGAATATGTGGAAAAAAAGCACTGGATCACGGATGAGGAGCTGCTGGACTTTACCTCTGTGGGCCGCTCCACACCGGGACTGATGATCGGCAATGTGAGTGTTCTGTTCGGCTATCACGCGGCCGGCATTCCCGGCGCGCTGGCGGCAATCTTAGGCATCACCGTCCCGCCGGTGATCATCATGCTGGGCGTGGTGGTTCTCTACGATCTGGTGAAGGACAATCTCTATGTGTCCCGGGCCATGATCGGCGTGCGCGCGGCGGTTGCGCCCATTATCCTGAGCGCGCTGCTGAAGCTGCTGAAATCCGGTCTGAAGGACGCTTTTTGCTATCTGATTGCCATATGCGCCTTTGGCCTTTGCCTGTTTACGACGCTCAACAATGTGCTGATCGTACTGCTCGGCGCGGCGGCGGGGCTTATCTATCAGGAGGTGAGAAGCAGACGTGATCTTGCTTGAGCTGTTTTTCTCTTTTCTGATGATCGGCTTTACCAGCTTCGGCGGCATGAGCATGATCCCGCTCATCAACGATCAAATGCTGTCCCACGGCTGGATGACCGCCTCTGAAGTGGCGGATATCGTAGCCATCGCGGAGATGACGCCGGGCCCGCTGGGCCTCAACTGCGCGACCTTTGCGGGCGCACGCACGGCGGGGATGGCAGGGGCAATTGCCGCGTCTCTCGGCGTCCTGTTCCCGACCCTGACGCTGACCATGCTGTCGGCCATGTTTCTGGAAAAATTCAAGAAAAACAGGCTGATGGGGGAGGCGCTTTACGGCATCCGCCCCGTCTGTATCGGCATGATTTTCGCGGTCATTATACAGCAGTGCATGACCAATTACGCCGGGCCGCTGTTCGGATTCCTGTCCTGGCCGGCTGTGGTGATCGGCATCGTGTCGCTTGTGGTGCTGATCCGCTTCAAGTGGAGCGTGCCGAAGACCATTATCCTGGCCGCGGGGCTGGGGATCATCCTCTGCGGCGTGGAGGTGGCCTTTCCGGTTTGAGCGTTTCAGGCAACAACTATTCTGCGCATTTCAATTGTTTTATTCATAATGAACGAGGAGGAACAATCAACATGGTCAAGCTCTATGACGGCGGCGTTTACCTGGTAAACGGCGTTGAGATCGTCCCCGAATCCGAATCCGCGAAGGTCAAAGCCCTCACCGGCAAGGACGCCGACAAGGCTGCCGCGAAGACCGGCACCATGGCCTACAGCATCATCAAGGCCCACAACCAGAGCGACAGTATGGAGCAGCTTCGCCTGAAGTTCGACTCCATGACCAGCCACGACATCACCTACGTCGGCATCATCCAGACCGCGCGCGCCTCCGGTATGAAGGAGTTCCCGCTGCCCTACGTGCTCACCAACTGCCATAACTCCCTCTGCGCGGTCGGCGGCACCATCAACGAGGACGACCACAAGTTCGCCCTCTCCGCCGCCCACAAGTACGGCGGCATCTACGTGCCCACGAACCTCGCGAACATCCACTCCTACAACCGCGAGATGATGGCCGGCTGCGGCCGTATGATCCTCGGCTCCGACTCCCACACCCGCTACGGTGCGCTCGGCAACATGGCCATCGGTGAGGGCGGCGGTGAGCTTGCCAAGCAGCTCCTCGGCCGTACCTATGACTTTGCCTATCCCGGCATCGTGGCGATCTACCTGACCGGCGCGCCCAAGCCCGGCGTCGGCCCGCAGGACGTGGCGCTCAGCATCATCGGTGCGGTCTATAAAAACGGCTACGTCAAGAACAAGGCCATGGAGTTTGTCGGCCCCGGTATCGCCAATCTCCCCATCGAGTACCGCAACGCCATTGACGTCATGACCACCGAGACCACCTGCTGGTCCTCCATCTGGGTCACTGACGAGAAAACGCAAAATTACTTCATCACCCACGGCAGACGTGAGGCGTACAAGAAGCTCAAGCCCGCCGAGGTCGCGTACTATGACGGCTGCGTCTATGTCGATCTCTCCACGGTCGAGTGCACCATCGCCATGCCCATGCACCCCTCGAACACCTACACCATCCACGAGCTTTTGGAGAATGCCGAGGATATCCAACAAGCAGCTCAAGGGCGTGACCATGGATCTGGTTTCCAAGTACCACGACGGCGGAATCTGGGTCGAACAGGGCGAGATTGCGGGCTGCTCCGGCGGTACGTTTGACAACATCTGCGCCGCGGCGGATATCCTTCGCGGCAAGTCCTGCGGTAACGGCGCGTTCAGCCTGAACGTGTACCCCGGCTCCATGCCCGCCCTCTCCGCGCTGGTCAAGAACGGCCGCGCCTTCGACCTCATCAGCGCGGGCGCC
>CADAPH010000250.1 GCA_902789745.1 Oscillospiraceae bacterium
GCGGTCCCTGCTGCTGCAGGTGACAACGGGCTGCTCCCATAACCGATGCAGCTTCTGCACCATGTACCGGGACACGCCCTTTCATATGGAACCCATGGAACAGATCGAACAGGATCTGGAGGAAGCCAGCCTCTTCTATCCGAATACGCGGCGCGTATTCCTGGAAAACGGTGATCCCTTCGTGCTGCCTGCGGACCGTCTGGCAGAGATTGCACGCCTGATCCACGAAAAGCTCCCAGAGGTGGAGACCATTGCCATGTACGCCTCCATCAAGAACATCCGAGGCAAGTCGGATGATGAGCTACGGAGACTGCGGGAGCTCGGAATCAATGATTTGAATATCGGTGTGGAGAGCGGATATGACCCTGCGCTGAAATACATGAACAAGGATCACACCGCCGACGAAGCGGTGAATGAATTGAAGCGACTCAAAGAGGCCGAGATGGATTTCGGTCTGAATCTGATCCTCGGCTGTGCCGGTTCCGGGAACGGAGAGGCCAATGCCGTTGCTACGGCGGAGCTTGTAAACCGGGCACAGCCGAACCTGATTTTCACGGGCACCATGCACTCGGAGCCGGGCTGTCCGCTGGATGAAGACATCCGCAGCGGCGCGTTTGTGGAGAATACAGTGGTCGAGTATCTGGACGAGACAGAGGCGCTGGTCAGTCGTCTGGAGCTTGAACACTGCCGCTACTTTGCCCTGCACCCGTCCAATATTGTCCGCGTGGATGCCATACTGCCCCGTGACAAGGCGGAGCTGCTGCGTGAGATTCGTCTGACGAGAGAACACATGAGCGTGGAAACGCTCGCCTCCCGTCCACGCCGCTTCGGCGAGGGCGCGGTGCTGTTGTAAAAAGAGGCTGTTTATTGCTCAGGAGGGTAAAATCATGGCCTTTGACTTCAAGAAAGAATACAAAGAATTTTACATGCCGAAGAACACACCGGAGATCGTGACCGTGCCCATGGCCAATTATATCGCCGTCCGGGGGCAGGGTGATCCCAATGTGGAGGGCGGTGCCTATCAGGCAGCCATCGGCGTGCTGTACGCGGTGACCTATACGCTCAAAATGAGTTATAAGACCGAGCACCGGATCGAGGGCTTTTATGAATATGTGGTCCCGCCGCTGGAGGGCTTCTGGTGGCAGGAGGGTATCCGGGGCGTGGACTATTCCGACAAGGCCGGGTTCCGCTGGATCTCCATAATCCGTCTGCCGGACTTTGTGACGGAGGCGGATTTCCGCTGGGCTGTGGAGACCGCAGCAAAGAAGAAAAAGCTCAACTGTTCGGCGGCGGAGTTTCTGACGGTTGACGAGGGTCTGTGCGTGCAGATCATGCACATCGGTCCCTATGACGACGAGCCCGCGACGGTGGCGATCATGGATCGGTATCTTCAGCAAAATGGGTATGAGAACGATCTCAGCGACACGCGGCTGCATCATGAAATCTACCTTTCGGACGCACGGAAGGTAGAGCCCGCAAAGCGCAAGACCGTGATCCGACACCCGATCCGGAAGGTGCTGCAGTCGGATTGTGCGGTGTCGCCTTAAGAAGCTATTTGAAAGAACAATCATCAGGAGGCCCGCCTTGGACCAGAAGGAATTTGAAAAACAATATATGTGCAGGCTGAACGCTCAGCAGAAGGAAGCGGTATTTGCCGTCGACGGGCCGGTACTTCTGCTGGCGACTCCCGGCAGCGGCAAAACCACCGTGCTGGTGACCCGGCTGGGGTATATGATTCTTTGCAGGGGAATCGATCCGAAATCCATCCTGACAATGACCTACACCGTCGCG
Source organism: Oscillospiraceae bacterium (assembly GCA_902789745.1). Lineage (GTDB taxonomy): Bacteria > Bacillota > Clostridia > Oscillospirales > Oscillospiraceae > Limivicinus. The sequence goes on from CADAPH010000250.1 coordinate 1,792, forward strand.
GCGACGAAGGACATGAAGAACCGCTTTGCTGCCTTTTTCGGTGAGGCCGCTTCGGAAGGGCTTGCGTTTCGCACGATCAACAGCGTCTCCAAATCCGTCATTGACTACTTTGGCCGCAGCCACGCAGGCCGCGCGCCCTTTGATCTGGTGACGGACGAGGGCGAACTGAACCGCCTTGTCCGTGAAATCTGCCAGGCCGTGAACGAGGGCTACCCGGAGGACAGTGAGATCCGGGAAGTCCGCCGTCTCATCACATACATCAAGAATATGATGCTGACGGAGGAAGAGATCGAAAAGCTT
>CADAPH010000251.1 GCA_902789745.1 Oscillospiraceae bacterium
GGTGAGCTTGCCGTTGAGCTCGGGGATGACCTTGCCGACAGCCTTGGCAGCGCCGGTGGAGGAGGGGATGATGTTGTTGTAGATGGAGCGGGCGCCGCGGAGATCCTTCTTCTTGGGGAAGCCGTCGACGATCGCCTGGGTGGCGGTGGAGGCATGGACGGTGGTCATGAGGCCTTCGACAACGCCGAAGTTGTCATTGACGACCTTGGTGATGGGGGCCAGGCAGTTGGTGGTGCAGGACGCGTTGGAGACGAACTGCATGTCCTTGGTGTACTTGTCGAGGTTGACGCCGCAGACGAACATGGGGGTGTCGTCCTTCGCGGGGCCGGACATCACGACGACCTTGGCGCCGGCGTCGATGTGCGCCTGAGCCTTGGCCTTGTCGAGGTAAACGCCGGTGCACTCGAGAACGTACTCAACACCGAGCTCGCCCCAGGGGATGAGGGTGGCGTCACGGTAGGACTTGTCGGAGAGGACCTTGACGACCTTGCCGTTAACGGTAACGGTGCTGTCCTCGTCGTTGCCGACGACTTCACCGTCGAAGCGGCCGTGGACGGAGTCATACTTCACGCAGTAAGCGATGTGGGAAGCGGGATGGCCGGGGGCGTTGATGGCGACGACCTCGATATCGTCAGACTTGATCGCAGCGCGGAAAGCGAGGGAACCGATGCGGCCGAAACCATTGATGCCAACTTTGATCATGTTTTTATCCTCCATTTTTTATGATAGTACTATTTTTTGAGAACGAATCGCCCTTCGGGCGAGCCGCTGTCATAGCTTACTCATAATAACATATACTATTCTCAAAAATCAAGTTTTACCGATAAGGAATTTGCCTCGGAGCGTGCCAAAAATTTACCGGAAAAGGCGCTTTGTTTCGTTCCGGTATTGTTCAATTTGTCCAGATTTGCTATAATATTCCTGCTGCCGCGCTTTTCTGCGGCGCGGATGAAAATAAACAATCAATTTGGGAGATGCAATATGGTTCAATTATCCGCCGCGCTTCTTTCTCTTACCGGTGAGGCCGCCCTGCTGGCGAAGGGCGGGAAGATCCTGTTTGCCAATGACGCCGCCTGCTCCCTGCTGGGGCCGACATGCCGTGAGAAAAGTCTGGCCGCTTTGCTTGGAAAGGAGATTGCCGGGATGCAGGCGCCCGCCTTCGTCGGGGAGGCGGAGGCCGGAGGGCAGCGTGTACTTCTGCGCATCAAGAGTCTGGAGGGCGGCACGCGGGTTATTTTCGTCGCTCCCCGCACCACTGTGGAGGCCCTGATCGGCGACTCCTTTCTCTATACCCTGCGCGCCGAGCTGATGCAGCTCGGCACCAGCGTCTCGCTGATCCGCGCACAAAGCAGAGGGGCGGGCGAGAGCGTCAATTCCGCGCTGCGCGGCATTTCGCAATGCCTGTTCCGGATCAACCGCACGCTGCAGAATCTCTCCGTCATCCGCGGCGCGGAGCAGGAAACCCTCTCCTTCAGGCCGCAGCCGCTCGAGCTGTGCCGGCTTCTGCGGGATCTGATTGACTCCGTTCGTCTGAATCTGCCGCAGCCGGAGATCCTTTTCAATGCGCCGGACGATCTGCCGATCCGCGGCGATCCGGCATTGCTGGAGATGCTGGTGTTGAACCTGCTGTCAAACTGCCTGAGCCATGCCACCGGCTGCACCCGAATACGCGTCTCGCTGCACGGGTCGGGAGAACAGGTCATCCTCTCCGTCAACGACGACGGCTGCGGTATCCCGGCCGATAAGCTGCACACGGTACTGGAGCGTTACCGCTTCGACGGCAACCTCACGGACGCCGGGCACGGGCCGGGGCTCGGGCTCACCGCAGTGCGGGAAATCGCGCGTCTGCACGGCGGTACCCTGCTTCTGGAGAGCCGCGAGGGAATCGGCACGGCGGTGCGCGTCTCGCTGCACCGCTCGCCGCAGGCGCTGAATCCGGTAAAGGCTGCGGCGCTGGAATACAACAAGGACTACAACACGATCCTCACCGGCCTCGCGCCATGCCTCCCGCCCGAGGCCTTCGACATGCCCGACAGATAAGCGCTTCCGTGCAAAGAAAACACCGCCCGATTTCGGGCGGTGTTTC
>CADAPH010000252.1 GCA_902789745.1 Oscillospiraceae bacterium
ATCACCACCGCCTGCAGGCCGTGTACCGCGAGCGACACGAACATGGGCGCGGGGTAGAAGAGCATATCGCCGATGAAGGCCCCGACACCGCCAACCAGGAAGGCGTAGAACGGCTCGAGCAGGATCGCCGCCGTGACGATGACCACATCGTTCAAATACATATGACCGCCGGGGACGGGGATCGACAGGACGCTGGTGCTCATGATGATGTTCAGCGCCATCAGCAGGGCCGTCACGGTCAGGTCTTTGGTACGGAATTTCTTTTCGTTCACAGAAACCAACCCCTTGACTTTTGGTATGGCTGCATTATAATCAGAAACTGAACTTATGCATATTGCCAGTTAAGGAGTTTTTTATAAGACCAGATGAAATACACGATCGACCGCGCGGCGCGAAAGAGCGCCTACATGCAGATCTATGAACAGCTCAAGGCGGATATCGTCTCCGGCGTGATCCCACGGGGGACAAAGCTGCCCTCCAAGCGCCTGCTGGCCGGGGAGCTGGGCGTGAGCCTTGTGACGGTAGAGCATGCGTTGAACCTGCTGGTGGACGAGGGCTACGCCGAGGCGCGGGAGCGCTCGGGGCTCTACGCCTGCTTCGGCGGCGCGGCGGGGAACGAGACGCCGCTGCCCCTTCCTCCCGTTCCGGCCGCGCCTCTCAGCGCCCCGGCGGATTTTCCGTTCTCGGTCCTGGCCAAGACCATGCGCCGGGTACTCACGGAGTACGACCGCCGCCTGCTCGCGCGCAGTCCCGGCGGCGGCGTGCCCGAACTGCGGCAGGCCATCGCGGCCTACATCGCCCGCAGCCGTGGCCTGAGTGTCTCGCCGGAGCGCATCCTGGTGGGCGCGGGCGCGGAGTATCTCTATTCGCTCATCGCCCAGTTTTTCGGCCAGGGCATCCGCATCGCCCTGGAGGACCCCTGTTACAGCCGCATCCGCCAGGTGTACGAGGCAAACGGTGCGCGCTGCTTCGGCCTTCCGATGGGCGCGGACGGCATCCTCTCGGCGGCGCTCTCGGACTGCGAGGCGGAGGTCCTGCACGTCACGCCCTTCAACAGCTATCCCAGCCATGTCACGGCCTCGGCCTCCAAGCGCCACGAGTACGCCGCCTGGGCACACGCGCGGGAAAGCTTCATTGTGGAGGACGACTACGACGCGGAGCTGGCCTCGGTGACGAAGCAGATCGAGACGATATGCTCCCTCGCCCCGGAGCGGGTGCTGTACCTCAACACCTTCTCACGCAGCTTTGCCCCCTCCATGCGCACGGCCTATCTGGTATTGCCGGAGGGGCTTGTGGAGCCCTGGCGGCAAAAGCTGGGCTTCTACGCCTGCGCCGTCCCGGTCTTTGAGCAGTACGTCCTCGCAGAGTTTTTAAACAGCGGCGAGCTGGAACGCTACATCAACCGACGGCGGCGCAAGCTGCGGCAGGGCATAAAAAAATAGCGCTGCAAAAGCAGCGCTGTTTTTTATTGATCAGACGAGCTCGATCACGGCGACCTCGGCGGCGTCGCCGCGGCGGGCGCCGATGCGGGTGATGCGGGTGTAGCCGCCGTTGCGGTCGGCATACTTCGGGGCGATCTCGTCAAAGACCTTCTTGGCCACGTCCTCGCGGGTGATGAAGGACAGCGCCTGACGGTAGGCCGCCAGATCCTTCGCCTTGCCGAGGGTGATCATCTTCTCGGCCAGAGGGGCGATTTCCTTGCAGCGGGTGACGGTGGTCTCCATGCGGCCGGTGTCCAGGAAGTCGGTCACCTGCTGACGGAGCATCGCCATGCGCTGGGAAGTGGTCTTGCCGAGTTTTCTTGTACCAGGCATAATATCGTTTCCTCCTAAATTGAGAGCTTAACAGGTAGCTTAGTTGTTGTTGTCGTCGCTGGCGAGGGACAGACCCATCATGGTCAGCTTGTGCTCGACCTCTTCCAGGGACTTGCGGCCAAGGTTGCGGACCTTGATCATCTCGTCCTGGGTCTTGCTCACCAGATCCTCAACCGTGTTGATGTTCGCGCGCTTGAGGCAGTTGAAGCTTCTCACGGACAGATCCAGCTCTTCGATGGTCATCTTGAGCATGGTGTCG
>CADAPH010000253.1 GCA_902789745.1 Oscillospiraceae bacterium
CTGGAAAAACGCGGTCTCCCGCAGAGACTGGCAGACAACATCCACTGGTCGGAGAAGCTCCCCGGCGAGAAGGTGACCATCATTCTCCATGCCGGCCTGATCATTCTGATCCTGTGCACGCTGGATGCCCTGAGCGTGAAAACTCTTCCGAACGAGAGCTATGACTCGATGCTCGGCTTCCTCCTGTACGGCGACTGGATGCGGGGGCTCAATCTCTTCTGCCTGTGCAGCATTCTCCTCATCGTCGCGATCGCGTATTTGGTCAACATCGTCTGCAACTGGCTGCTGAAACTGTCCGGCGGACTCTTCGCCGGACACGGAGAGACGATTTGCCGTCTTCTCTACAGCTGCATCAAATATATCACCGTCATCGGTGTGATTTACTTCAGTCTCGAGTATCTGGGATTTTCGGCCGGCACGATCCTTGCCTCGCTCGGCGTCGTGTCCTTGGCGCTGTCGCTCGGCGCGCAGGATCTGATCGCGGATATCCTGGCGGGTCTCGCCGTCGTGTTTGACGGAAGCTTTCATGTCGGCGACATCGTGGAAATCAACGGAACGTGCGGCACCGTTCTGGAGATCGGCGCGCGCACTACCAATCTGAGAACCACGGGCAACAACATCCTGGTGATCAACAACCATGAGATCCGGGACATTCTCAACATGTCCAAGGAACTCACGGCGTTCAGACTGGAGCTCAGGGTGAATGCCGGCGAGTCGCTGCTCCGGCTGGAGGAGATTTTGAATCGGGAGCTTCCGGCGATCGGACGGAAAAACGCCAAAATCGTGGAAGGGCCGTATCTCCTCGGCGTGACCGGCCTGAGCGGATGTGAGCTCGGCGTTGAGCTCCAGCTCATCACGCTGGCGATCGACGCAGTGGTCAAACAAAGGGACAGCAACGAAGTCAAGCTCTACCTGAACAGGGAAATCCGTCTCCTGTTTGAAAGGGAAGGAATCGAGCTGTTATAAAAAAGTGGGATGAGTATCCGACAGAAGGCGAGCTGTTATAAAAAAGTGGGATGAGTATCCGACAGAAGGCGTGTTAAATATAGAGAAACGGAAAGGAGACTCCCATGGAAAACGAAGAAAATGTAGTCAGATTGGCTAAACCCAGAAAAAAAGGAATTTTGCGCCTGATTTTCAGCAGATTTTTTGTGATTGCTCTGCTTCTGGCGCTGCAGGTCGCGATCATAGTCGTCGCTTACGTCTTCTTTATGGACAAGGTTCCGTATCTGGTGGGCGTCGTGCGGTTTTTCTCCCTTATCATGGTTCTTTATCTGTTCAACTGCCCGATGGATTCTTCGGCCAAGCTGACGTGGATGTTCATTATCGCAATTGCACCCCTGCTGGGAACCGGTTTCCTGTTCTTTACACAGTCAAATCTGGGCCACAGGGTGGAGCAGGAGATGTTCAAAAAGCAGATCGACCTGACGAAGGACTCGCTCGAGCAGCCCATGAACGTCATCCGGGGGTTGGAGCATGACGGCTCCGGCACGGACGATCTCTGCCGTTATCTCAAGAGAAGCGGCTGCTTCCCACTGTACGATCACACCGAAGTGACTTACTTCCCTTCGGGCGAGGAGAAGTTCAAGGCCATGCTGGAAGAGATGGAGAAGGCCGAGAAGTTCATCTTCATGGAATATTTCATCGTGGAAGAGGGCTACATGTGGGGGCGCATCCTCGATGTGCTGACGCGCAAGGCCAAGGAAGGCGTCGAGGTTCGCGTCATGTACGACGGTATGTGCGAGATGTCGACCCTGCCGGCCGATTACTGGAAGCTTCTGGAGAAGGTGGGCATCAGGTCGAAGCCGTTCTCCCCGATCAAGCCCTTTGTCTCCACGCATTATAATTACCGTGACCACCGCAAGATCCTTGTCATCGACAACAAGGTGGCCTTCAACGGCGGCGTCAACCTGGCGGACGAGTACATCAACCGCATCGAGCGCTTCGGCCACTGGAAGGATACAGCCGTCATGCTGAAGGGTCCGGCTGTCAGAAGCTTTACGCTCTTGTTCCTGCAGATGTGGAACATCGGCGAAAAGAACCCGGACTATGACACGTGGCTGGGTGAAGAAGAGGCGGGGCAGAAGGACGCACAGGGCTATGTCATGCCGTACGGCGACAGCCCGCTGGACGAGTACAAGGTCGGCGAGACGGTGTACATGGATATCCTGAACCGCGCCACCGATTACGTGCACATTATGACGCCGTATCTCATCCTGGACGATGAGCTTGAGACCGCCTTAAAGTATGCCGCCCAGCGGGGCGTGGACGTCAAGATGATCCTGCCGGGCATTCCCGACAAGAAGATCGTATACGCCCTTGCGAAGACGCATTATAAGGAGCTGCTTGAGGCGGGCGTCCAGATCTATGAGTATACGCCGGGCTTTGTCCACGCGAAGGTATTTATCAGCGACGATACAAAGGCCGTGGTCGGCACGATCAACCTCGACTACCGCAGCCTGTATCACCACTTTGAGTGCGCGACGTATCTCTACAAAACCGCGTGCATCCCTGAAATCGAGGCGGATTTCCAGGAGACGCTGACCAAATGCCGGGAAGTCACGCGGGAGACGATCAAAAAAGAATCGCTTTTCACGAAGATCGCGGGCCCGATCGCGAAACTGGTTGCACCGCTGTTGTAATACGCATCAAATGAAGCCGGCGTGGTGAAGAGAATGAAATACCGGGAAAAAATCAAAACAAGGCGCGGCACGATCGCCGGGAGAAATATGCGCAGCCTGGTTCTTCTGGGAATCTTTCTGATCCTCGGCGTATGCCTGGTGGCCGGCAAGCTGCTTTACGAACGAAATATAGAGGTCTACACCAACTATGCCTACTCTTACGCGCACCTGATCGCGGACAACATCAGCGGCATCACGCCGACCAGGTTTTTGGAGACGCAGACCAAGGACGCTGAATATTACAATATCCGCTATACCCTCATGATGGCGGGCATCTACCAGGATGAGTTCCGGGATTTTTACCTGGTGATTCCCACGGAGGA
>CADAPH010000254.1 GCA_902789745.1 Oscillospiraceae bacterium
TAGCAGCCGTCCTGCCCGAGGGCGCGGATTACCGGCAGGGCGGCGCCCGTGTCAAAGATGTTATAGAGTTTCTTCATCCGGATCGCCATGGGGATCTGATCGGCCAGCGCGTCCTCAAAACCGCCCTGAAAATCTCCGCGCAGAAAGGCGGAGGCGCTGAAAGCCGGAAGCCGGTTTGCGGGGCGGTTTTCATAGGCGATCTCCGTGTCGGGGGACAGCAGCGTCCGCCCCAGCCCCGCCAGCAGAAACAGCAGACAGAAGATCGCCGTCAATATTTGTATGGTCTTCCTGTTTATCATATCAGTAAATCGCGTTCATGTCCGCCACGCCGCGGATGCCCGCGACCACGGAGCGGTCGGTAAACTGCCACATGTCGTATTCGTAGGGGAAGTCCGGGATGCGGTTATAGAGCGTATAGCTTGCAAGCCAGACGGAATCCTTCGCAAAGGTGTGGATGGCCACATGGTTTTTCAGAAAGTTCTGCCCCGAGTACACGCCTGCCTCATAACCGCCATCCTCGACAGCGCGGCAGAAAGAGCTGATGATCTCATAGCGCCGTACCTTGTGGAGCCGGTCGGCCCGGCCCCAGGGGTATTCGCCGGACTGCTCCGTATCGAAATAGACCGGCAGGTCGAGCGGGAAGCCGTTGAGCCTTGTCAGCACCAGCGCCGCCTCCTGCTGTGCCTCCTGAACATTGACGGCGGTGGAGTAAATATATACCCCGACCTTGAGACCCACCGCCTTTGCCCCGCGCAGGTTTTGTAGGAAGCAGTCGTCGTCGTGCAGAAGGCCCGTCTCCCAGCCGCGATAGCCGAGGCGGACGATGGCGAAGTCTATCCCCTGGGCGCGCACAGCCTCCCAGTTGATGCCCTTGTTGTGATAGGACACATCAATGCCGAGAGAGCGGGCGTGATGCCCGTGCTCGTTGAAGTAGTGGAGCTTCCCGCCGATCAGGTGCAGGCCGGTCAAAAGCGTGTTGTTTTCGAGGACGTAATAGGTCTGTCCGCCGTATTCTTTCCAGCCCCAGGGGAGCTCCGGCGTCGGCTCCGGCGTAGGGGGCGGCGTCGGCCTCGGCGTGGGTTCCGGCGTCGGCTCCGGCGTCGGGACAAAGTAGGGATCGACCGTCGCGGCGGGGTCTGTCTCCACGGGCGCAGCCTTTTCCCAAAGCGCGTTTTCATGCATGATGACCAGAGCACGCACGATGGACGCCGCCGAGATGATCATGATGACCACGCACGCGGAAATCACCACAATCAGAAAGACGCGGTTGTCCAGCAGCGTCTTCGCAATTCCGGCGAGCTTTTCCATATTCGGTTTTCGATCGCCCTTGCGCATGGACAGCCCATCCTTGCCGTAATAAATCGTTTACATAATAATGTGCGGCGGGAAAAATGTCAAGCTTGTACAAGGCATGCATATGTGATACAATGCCCCCATGATGACTGAATTTGAAAAACAATATATCGAAGCGCGCAAAGCGCTGATCGAAAGCGACTTCGCTTTCTTAAACCCCATGCAGCTTGAGGCCGTGCTGGCGACGGAGGGGGCGCTGCTGATCCTCGCGGGCGCGGGCAGCGGCAAGACCACGGTGCTCATTAACCGAATCGCAAACCTGCTCAAATACGGCCGCGCGGGGGACTGCGACGAGATCCCCGCCGACGCGGACGAGGCGCAGCTTGCAATTCTGCGGCAGGGCGGGGAAGAGGCCAGATGCCTCGCCGCCTGGGATCCTGTGGAGCCATGGCGCATCCTCGCCATTACCTTTACCAACAAGGCCGCCGGGGAGCTCAAGGCGCGGCTGGAGACCATGCTGGGCGAGGACGCGAACGATATCTGGGCCTGTACCTTCCACTCGGCCTGTGTGCGCATCCTCAGAAGGGACGCCGAGCGCCTGGGCTACACGAACAGCTTTACGATCTATGACACCTCCGACAGCCTGAGCCTGCTCAAACACATCGTCAAGGATATGGAGCTTGACGAAAAGAGCTTCGCGCCGAAGTCCATCCTGTCCGAGATGGGCAGGGCCAAGGATCTGGG
>CADAPH010000255.1 GCA_902789745.1 Oscillospiraceae bacterium
GCGCGCCGTGTCCTCTGTCATGCTATGGTCGCCTTAGGGTTTCCCCTTCAGGGTTAGACAGGGAATGATAGATTGCGATTGATTCGCTTGATACTTTTATCTACTACTTGCTAAAGGTAGTGTTTACGCCGCCCGTGAGGGCGCACTGGGCTTGGCGTAAAACCTTGTTTTGCCCGCGCCGCTGCCGCCCACCACCATCGTGTTCAGATTGCGGCGGTGCTTTCTGCCGTCCAACCCGACACGGACATTCTGTGTGAACAGCTTGTTAGCCTCCGGCTGCTTTGCCCGGTATTTCCTGTCCACGGCTTTGGCGTCGCCCCATTCAGCCGAGCCGTGTTCCTCTCCGCGCCGGTAGTTGCGGCGGGTGGAGAAATAGATGCCGAGTCCCATTCCATAGGTGAATAAAAAAAGGAGGACAGTTTTTAAGCTGTCCTCACAAAGCACAATATGAAACGGGTCGCCCATCGCCGAAGAGAATTGGGCAATGATCCCCAGTAGTCCCTCGGACGCGGCGGGGGCGATCAGAAGTCCCAGCCACGCCACGGGCAGGATACCCAGCAGGCAAAACAGACGGATGGCCGCTTTATCTTGCTTCATCGCGGCTCTTGACCTTTTTGGTCGGCGCGTCGATGGTCTTTAGCAGAAGCTCATCTACAATATCGGTGGGGCGATCTTCACCGATCAGATCATTCCGCATGTCGTTGAGGGCGTTGATAACGACGCCATGCTCGTAGCGGTCAAGCTCCAAAACGCGCTTTTCCTCTTTCGCCATGTCACCGCTCCTGTTCCCGTGCCTTGGGTGCTTTGTTCTGCTCCAACACACGATTCATCCTGCCGGTCATGTCCTTGGCCACATCGCTGATCTCGTTGAGCGTGGCGCGGATACTCTGCGGGTCGGCGTCCCGGAAGCTGTCGGGCAGACGGGAGAAGTCATAGCCACTTACATCCACACCGTACCGCTTGCATACCACATAGGAAACGCTGTACGCTGCAAAACCGGCGTCCGCGCGGGTATAGTTGGGATCAGCGGCGGCCAGCTCCGCGTGGGCGATCTCCTTGGAAAGACTGCGGAAGATGTCGTGTGCCTCCATACCGCGCCGCACAAAAATGACACTTTGATCGTGGTCGTAATACGCGCCCATGTTGTTGGGAAGCTCGTCAATGCCCTGGATGGGAACGGGCGGCTTGCGGATCAGCGCCTGCAAAAGCTGGCGGTCATCCACCTGCGGCGTGGGACGCGGACGCTACCGGGAATTGGTCTGCGACACATCAAAAACACGTTTCACATTCCATGAGGTGCCGATGCTGCCATCGGGACGCTCATAGTTGTCGCCCGCCTCCAGAATCTTGATGTGACTCTCGTTTCGTTTGATGGACACGCCCTCACTTTTCCAGCTTTCAAAATCCCGGAGCTGCGTGGCAAGCGGCATCTGTGCCAGTACAAGCAGCGTATTGGTGGCGGAGTAGTGAATGAGGCGGCTTTTCACATCCAGAAACGCCTTAAACTTTTCTCCGTCCTCGCTGACCTCCAGCGTGGTGGCGTCAGCCAGTTCGTAAACCTCCTGCCGCTCCATCTGCTTTTTCTCCGCCCACGCCTCCTTGTCAAAGGGGCGATCCTCCTGTTCCTGCTGGGGCTTTGCTTCAAACAGATCGTCAAAGTTACTCATAGTACATTACCTCGCTTTCGCTTTCTTGGGTTTCTTTTTGGGCGGCTGGTGGTGCTGCACCGGCTTGGGTGCCTCTGCTTTGGGGCTGCGCTCCGGCTCTGCCGCCACGGGCGTCTCCGCTTCTTTCTGCTTTCTGGCCTCTCTGATCTCTCTCAAATCCTCCCGGACAGAGGGACGATCCTCCGGCCTTTTAGCAGTACCCTCGGCGGCTTTGGATGGCGTCTTTGAGGTAGGCGCGGACGTCTTTGAGGTAGGCGCGGACGGAGGGGATTTTTCCGTCCGGGCCGCAGAGGGGTTTGGGCTTTCCCGTTCCTCCTTTTTGGTGGGAACGCCCATCAGATCGTCCAGCAGACGAGTCTCCTCGGCCTTGTCGGGCATATCCTGCTCAGGCGCTGCCTGTGCCTCGGCTTTCTCGGCGCGGGACTGCTCGATCTCATGTTTGATGGACGCGGCATCGACGGTAGCCAGCTTGAAGCGTTCCACGATCCGATTGATCTTGGATGCGTCCTCGGCGCGCACCATGATGTCCACCAGCCCATCCGCTGACGGCTCTTTCCCCCGCAGGGCGCAGTAGACCACGCCGTAGCGTTTGGCCTCCACGGTAAACTGCTTCAGATGTTCCTCCGGGAGTGTAAAGACCTTCAGCTCTTTCCCGGAT
>CADAPH010000256.1 GCA_902789745.1 Oscillospiraceae bacterium
TGAGATCGTGGAGGAAACGTCACCCCTGGCAACTCTGCTTCTCTCCTGGCTGTTGCCGATTGTCGTTTTCGTTCTGCTCGGTCAGTTTATGTCGAAGAAGCTGATGGACAAAGCCGGCGGCGGTGCCGGATCCATGATGTTCAATCTTGGCAAATCGAATGCCAAGGTCTATGTCAAATCTTCAGATGGCATTCGCTTCAGCGATGTGGAGGGTGTTGACGAGGCAGAAGAGAACCTGCAGGAGATCGTGGACTATCTTGAAAATCCCGCAAAGTATCGGGAGATCGGCGCCTCCATGCCGAAGGGTGTTCTGCTTGTGGGTCCTCCGGGGACAGGCAAGACCATGCTGGCCAAGGCTGTGGCCGGTGAGGCTAATGTTCCATTCTTCTCCATGTCCGGCTCGGAATTTGTGGAAATGTTTGTAGGCATGGGCGCCTCCAAGGTGCGGGATTTGTTTCGCCAGGCCAAGGAGAAAGCCCCCTGCATCGTCTTTATTGACGAGATTGACGCCATCGGCCAGAAGCGAAGCGGCGGCCAATACGGAGGCAACGATGAGCGCGAGCAGACACTCAATCAGCTGCTCACGGAAATGGACGGCTTTGACGGGAGCAACGGCGTGATCATCCTCGCCGCGACCAACCGTCCCGAGTCACTGGATCCGGCCCTCACGCGCCCCGGCCGGTTTGATCGGCGTGTCCCCGTAGATCTGCCAGACCTCAAAGGGCGGGAAGCCATTTTGAAGGTGCACGCGAAAAAGATCAAGGTCGCCGACGACGTTGACTTTCTGCAGGTGGCGCGTATGGCCTCCGGCGCCTCCGGGGCGGAGCTTGCCAATATTGTCAACGAAGCCGCTTTGCGCGCGGTGCGTGACGGCCGCAGCTTTGCTACCCAGGCCGACCTGGAGGAGAGCATTGAAGTGGTCATCGCCGGCTACCAGAAAAAGAACGCGATCCTCACAGATCAGGAGAAAAAGATCGTCGCTTACCATGAGATCGGTCACGCCCTCGTTGCTGCGAAGCAGACGAACTCCGCTCCCGTTCAGAAAATCACCATCATCCCCCGCACCTCCGGTGCCTTGGGCTATACGCTGCAGGTGGAGAATAACGACCACTACCTGATGAACAAGCAGGAGCTGGAAAACAAGATCGCAACCTTCACGGGCGGCCGGGCCGCGGAAGAACTGGTATTTGGTTCCATTACCACCGGAGCCGCCGAGCGAGGACTTTGACATGGTCGCCATGGAGACCGTCACGAATCAGTATCTTGGCGGTGATACGTCTCTGGCCTGCTCCGCTGAAACGCAAAGCAGAATTGATGCGCGGGTTGTTGAGCTGGTTCGGAAACAGCATGAAAAAGCGCTGGCCATTCTGAAAGACAATCGCGGCAAGCTGGATGAGCTGGCGTCCTATCTGTACGAGCACGAAACCATCACGGGGGAAGAGTTCATGCAGATCCTGAACGCAGCATAAACCGCATGAAAAGAAATGCCCGCAGAGTGAAAACACCCTGCGGGTTTGTTATTATCTCTCCGCATCCCGCCGGAGGACTCCAGGCAGGCTCGCAATCCGTCCCGGGTATAGATGAAGTATTTCCTTATTCCCGTAGAGTTAGCTTCGGCTGTATGCTATTCGATCCGGCGATTAATGGACGGTCCCTGAGCGGTGAGAAAAACGTGCTTTGAGTCCGCTCTCGAAATTCATTGCTGCTCTGCTGTCTGAAGCCGTAGCGCGGTTTTTAACAGTCTCTTGAAGCACCGCTCTTCAGCCCGTCCCCATTAACAAGTCCTCTCAAATGAACGAAAAAACAACAAGACGAAGTTTTCCGCAATGAGAAAACTCGTCTTGTTGTTTTTCCAACCCTATCAGCCAGATGCCTAAATCAGTTTGACTTTCAAAACTGTCTTATGAACACACGGCTAATGGGCGGGTGTTTTCATGTGTTCGGGCGCTTTTACCTGTCGTCCGGCCCGCGCTTATCGTCCATCGGCTCGCCGCTGACGGTGTGCAGCTCCCCGGGCTCGTCGGGCTGCTCGTCCTCAAAGCCCTGCCTGCGCAGGTACCAGACATAGGCCGCCAGTCCCGCGAGAGAGAGCACCGCGATGGCGAAAATGATCTTGACCGCGGTGTTCACGCCGGTGTTCTTCCGCACCGGCGGGGTCGGCACCGGCCGCGCGCTCTGCTCCGGGGCCGGGGAAGCGTCCGCTCCGGGAGAGGCCTCCGGCGCGTCGGTCGGCGCGGGCGTGGGCCGCGGGGTGGGCGTCACGGCCTCTCTGGCCTTGACGGTGACGTTGAATCTGGTCCTGAACTGGCCGTACAGGACGGAGATCTCCTGCGTGCCGGGCGTGGCGAGCACCTTGGGCGTGACGGTGTAGCCGTCGGTCAGGATCTCCGAGCCCTTGTTGGAGTTGACCTGGATGGTCAGCCCCGCGGTGTCCAGACGGTCGCCCACGGTATAGCTGCGGGTAGTGGGCATGGTCAGCACCGAGATGCCCGTGACCACCTTGTCCTCCTTGACCCGGACCGTGAAGGTGCAGGTCTTTTCGGCATAGGTCACGGTGACGGTCTGCTCGCCCTCCCCGTCGAACCAGGTCGGGCTGCAATCGAGCCCGGAGGAGACGTCGAAGTGCCCGCCGTCCTCGGTATAGCAGCGGATCGACAGGCCCGCGGTCTGGAGGTCCTCGCCCGGGGCGTACTCGGTCTTGTGCGGCAGCGTCAGCACGCCGATGCCCGTCACCGTTTCCTCCTGGGTCTTGACCATGACGTTGAAGCCGCAGCGGAAGCCCTCGTAGCCGACCGTGACGCTGTGCGTGCCGGCGCTGGTGAAAACGGCGGGGGAGATCGTAAAGCCCTCGTCGATGATCTCATTGCGGCCGCCCTCGTAGCGGACCAGGATGCGCAGCCCCGCCACGTCGAGCTCGTCCCCGACCAGATAGTCGGTCCTGACCGGCAGGCTCTCGATGGAG
>CADAPH010000257.1:0-517 GCA_902789745.1 Oscillospiraceae bacterium
AACGGCCTTCTCCTGCAGCTCGGGGATTGTCAGTGCACCGCAGTTGCACATCGTGTGCTTCACCTTGCTCAGCGTCAGGGCCACATTGTCCTTCAGGGATCCTGCATAAGGCACATAGGAATCGACGCCTTCCTCGAAGGAAAGCTTCTTATCGCCGCCCATGTCATAGCGCTGCCAGTTGCGCGCGCGGGCCGAGCCCTCGCCCCAGTATTCCTTATAATAGGTTCCGCCGATGTTGACGCGGTTGGTCGGGCTTTCATCAAAGCGGGCAAAGTAGCGGCCAAGCATCACAAAGTCTGCACCCATGGCAAGGGCCAGCGTGATATGATGGTCATAGACGATGCCGCCGTCCGAGCAGACGGGCACGTAAATGCCGGTCTCTTCAAAGTAGCGGTCGCGCTCGGCACAGACCTCAATAACGGCTGTTGCCTGCCCGCGGCCGATGCCCTTGGTCTCACGCGTAATGCAGATGGAACCGCCGCCGATACCGACCTTGACGAAATCCGCACCGCAGTCG
>CADAPH010000257.1:601-4269 GCA_902789745.1 Oscillospiraceae bacterium
TGCACATCCAGCAGCTCGTTCGGATTCTGCTTATGACTTTCGTAGTCCTTGCGGAAAACAAAATAACAGAGTCTTCCGTTGTCGTCGATGATCGGCAGCGAGTTGAGCTTGTGGTCCCAGATGATATCGTTGGCCTCCTTCAGGGTGGTGCCTTCCTTTGCCCAGACCAGCTTATCATAGGGCGTCATGAACTCGCTCACGGGAGTGGACAGTTCCATCCTGCTGATGCGGTAGTCCCGGCTGGTCACAATGCCGATCAGCTTTCCGTCCGCTGTACCGTCTTCCGTCACAGCCACGGTCGAATGGCCGGTTTTCTCCTTCAGGGCAAGGACATCGCGAAGCGTCGCATCCGGGCAGAGGTTGGAATCGCTGCGGACGAACCCGGCTTTGTAGCTCTTGGCACGCCGCACCATGGCCGCCTCATCCTCTACCGTCTGAGAGCCATAGATAAACGAAATGCCGCCCTCGGTCGCCAGCGCAACGGCAAGGCGGTCACCGGAAACGGACTGCATGATGGCCGAAACCATCGGGATGTTCATGGTGATAGCCGGTTCCTCTCCCCTGCGGAAGCGGACCAGAGGGGTTTTCAGCGATACATTCTCCGGAATGCATTCGGAGGAGGAATAACCGGGAATAAGCAGATACTCATTAAACGTATGTGCGGGTTCGTTGATAATTCTCGCCATAAAATCTCTCCTTTTCTGCAGATGCCCTTTTGATTTTCCGGTCCCCGCCGTTGGCGGGATCCCGTCCCTGTATGCAGATGCCTCATCTGACTTTTGGGATATTATAAAAATCCGGGATGCGTTTGTCAAGAACAGAAACGCGGCCGGAAAAGAATTGTTCAAAAAAAGGACTTTATAAATCAGAGCGGATATGCTATGATGCTGTCGAAAGAGGGGAAGCACCTTGCCGAAGCAGCTTGGCATAAAAAAGATCGCCGACAACCGTAAGGCGTTTCATGAATATTTCGTGCTCGAGCGCTTTGAGGCGGGGATTGAGCTTGCCGGTACCGAGGTCAAGTCGGTCCGTGCCGGCCAGGTCAACCTGAAGGACAGCTTCTGTACCGTCAAGGACGGCGAGCTGTTTGTCCGCGGTATGCATATCAGCCCCTACGAACACGGCAACATCTTTAACCGTGACCCGGTACGGCCGCGGCGTCTGCTGATGCACAAGCGTGAGATTGTCAAGCTCCAGGCCCGCGTCATGCAGGATGGCGTCACCCTGGTTCCGCTGTCGCTCTATTTCAAGGACAGCCGGGTCAAGGTCGAGCTTGGTCTCTGCAAGGGCAAGAAGCTTCACGACAAGCGTGAGAGCAGCGCCGAACGCGATACGAAGCGCGAGATCGACCGCGTCATGAAAGAAAGGAATCTGTAATATGGCAAATCCGATTGTAACCATCGAAATGGAAAACGGCGATATCATCAAGGCCGAGCTTTATCCCGATATTGCACCGAACACGGTGAACAACTTTATCTCGCTCGTGAAAAAGGGCTTTTATGACGGCGTGATTTTTCATCGCGTCATTCCCGGTTTTATGATTCAGGGCGGCGACCCGAAGGGTACCGGCGTCGGCGGGCCCGGCTACAGCATCCGGGGTGAGTTTTCCTCGAACGGCTTCAAGAACGATCTGAAGCACAGCCGCGGCGTTCTCTCCATGGCGCGCACGATGGCGCCGAACTCCGCCGGCAGTCAGTTTTTCATCATGCACGCGGATGCCCCGCATCTGGATGACCAGTATGCCGCATTCGGCTGCGTGACGGAGGGCATCGAGGCAGTGGATACCATCGCCGCGGTCCGCACGGATTATAATGACCGGCCGCGTACGCCGCAGGTCATGAAGAAAGTTACGGTTGAGACCTTCGGCGTCGACTATCCGGAGCCCGAAAAAGCGTATCCGATCTTTCTCGTTTTCTCGAAGGAAAGCCCAGCGAAGCGGCTTTTCTTCGAAAAGGACGAGCAGCGAAATGAGCGAGCTTTCGGCGTGCCCGCCGGAAGCGAGTCGATATGTAGCATGTGAGGACGTGGGGATGTAACGGTTTCGACGGGGGTGTGGAGGCTGAGACAGCGGGCGGATGCGCCTGGCATCCATAAAACGGGCAAACCTTTATAAATTAAAGAACGAGAACCCGTTCTTCTCGCTGCTTAAGCAGTGAGCGTCCCACCCGGGAGGACCACGGCCCGGGATGGGGCGTCGACAAGTGGTGAACGTGAATATGCAAAGCTTTGCGCATATCATGAATCATGAAGCTACCAAGCCTGTGAGAGTGACGGCGTTCGCTCAGGCGAGGGAATGCAAATCACCGTCTGCGCCCGGAGAAGTCTTTGTCAAAGTGCTTTCGGACAGGGGTTCAACTCCCCTCATCTCCACCAAAATAAACAGTCCACCCGTCAGGGTGGGCTGTTTGTTTTGATCGTTCTGGGGAGTTGAACCCGAGGGCTCTTGGCGACATGCCGGGGGCATGTCGCAACCCGAGGCGGCCTGCGCCGCAGCGCAGGTCAACTCCCCTCATCTCCACCAAAAGGAAATCCGCCTTTATGGCGGGTTTTCTTTTTGCATATCCGGGGAGTTGAACCCGAGGGCTCTTGGCAACATGCCGGGGGCATGTTGCAACCCGAGGCGGCCTGCGCCGCAGCGCAGGTCAACTCCCCTCATCTCCACCAAAGCAAGATAATCCGAACCACATCTTCTCAATCGGAGATGGGTTCGGATTTTGTTTTATCATCAATGATTTCCAATCCAGCCGCAAACACGGTAAGTGCAAACCGAAATAAAAATCTGAAGAAACAGCTTTACAAGCATCTGGCGAAATTAGAACGATTTTAATTCTGCCAGTATTAAGAGAAAGGCGGCGAAGCCGTCCATGTGACCGCTCGTAGCAACCAACGCTCTCTCAGGTCTTTTCAATCTGCCTCCTGTCGTACGAGGAGAAGAAATCCTTTGCGTCTTTGACCACAATGTTGCCGAACAGAATCAGCGAGAACAGGTTGGGGATGGCCATCAGACCGTTGCAGACATCTGCTGCGTCCCAGAGGAGTTGTACGCTGATGAGCGCGCCAAGCGCGCAGATCACCATGTGCAGCACACGATAGATCCTCACCTTGTGAGCGCCAAAAAGGAAAGCGAACGCAGACTCACCGTAGGTGTACCAGCCCAGCACCGTGGACAGGCAGAACAGGAGCAGCGAGATTACAATAACGATCTGCCCCAATCCTCCGAGGTTCTGTCGGAACGCAGTAGTCGCCAGGACTGTGCCGTCTGTCACGCCGCTGTTCCACACGCCGCTGACCATGATAATAAGCGCAGTAAAGGTGCAGATGACGAAGGTATCGAAAAAGACCTCGATGATGCCGTAGAGCGCCTGCTTGACGGGAACGTCCACCTTGGCCGTGGCGTGGACCATGGCAGAGGAACCGGTGCCTGCTTCGTTGGAGAACACGCCGCGCTGTACGCCGCGCCGGATGGCTATGCCCATCGTGGCGCCGGCCACGCCGCCGATCACCGCATCGCCGGTAAAGGCGGACTTAACAATGAACCACAGAGCCTGGGGGATCAGCGTGATATTCATAATGAGGATCACGAGCCCAAAGCCCAGATAGATCAGCGCCATGATCGGTGTGAGATAGGTGGTGACATCCGCGATTTTCTTCACGCCGCCGAAGATGAC
>CADAPH010000258.1 GCA_902789745.1 Oscillospiraceae bacterium
CCATTTGCCGCCGGCGATCGCTTCAAGCTGCTCCGCGGACAGTTCATATCCGGCTTCCTTCGCAATGGCAAGAAGCTCATCCGGGGATTGGGCGGATTGGGCCTTTTTCTTCTGCTCGTCGGTGAGTTTGCTGAGGATGCTTTCGTCAATTGTCAAGATGGTGTCCCCCTTTTTTCATTTTTCCTTTCCCCGGAAATGATTGTATCCAAATAATCCGAAAAAATCAACCCTGCCGGACAACCCCGGCAGGGTTCTGTAAGTCAGTGTGCCCCCGGCGGTCAGCCGGAGACGTCTCCTTGCGTTCGCGGGTAGGGCTCCCGCGGCGTATCGGAGAAAAGGCGGGATACAGGCGTTTACTTCAGGGTCACCGTTACAGGGAAATCCGAGAAGTAAGGCTGGGTGATAATCGCGCCGGCCGGAAAGTCACGGGTGTCGTATTTGCCTATCATCGTTACATCCGGGAAATTGTATTTCTCGATAATGGCTTTTTCTTCATCTGACATCTTGGCCAGACGTTCATTCCGAAGTGCTTCCCGTTCTTCTTTACTGGATCGGCCATTCGCATGCTTGAGTTCCGCTACGGTTTCGGGCATGCTGCGGGTCCAGAAAACCACATCCACCGTGCCTTCGGAAAGAGCCAGAGCCCGGCCGACGCTGTCGACCTGTACCAGTTCGATGTTCTTTTGCAGCCGTTTGCCGATCTCAGCCAGTACGGCCGTGTTGAATCCGGCGAAGGTTCCGTCCGCGGCCACATAGTCCATGGGCGGCAGGGAGCCGGTGACGGCGATCCGGATGGGATCCCCTTCAAACTTTTCGAAAGCGATGGCCACCGGTTCACCGCCTTCCGAAGCCTTGATGATATACTCATCGATCAGCTTCTGCAGGGTACCGTCTTCTTTCATGGCGGTAATCTGCGCGTCAAAAGCATCGCGCAGAGCGGTGTTTTCTTCCTTCATCATGAAGGAATAACCGCTGCCGAACCATCTGAGCGCCCAGTCGGTGATTTCGGTCGCCTTCTCCGGATGATATTCCACTCTCATCATCAGATTATCATTGGAGGAGCAGAGATATTTTCCAGTATAATAGGGTGCTTGAATGGCGTTCACTTCTCCGGCCTGAAGGCCCATCAGCATGGCGTTCAGGGTGTCGTAGTAACGGAAAACAGGGCGGCCGGCCGGTACTTGACTGTCTTTCTCTTCCAGCACACCATCGAGGAGGAGGATCTCCATCATCGGCCGCCGCATAGATGAGCCGATTGCGTCATATTCTTCCTCTGTCACGTTCAGAAAGGATAACACGCCAAACGTTTTGCCTTCCGCCAGGGCGCCGCAGGACAGGCCCAGCAGCATCAGTGCCAGAAGCATCGCGACTGCGGAAACCAGGTGCCTTTTTTTCATTCGAATCAACCTCATTTCTGTTGTATTTGAGCTCCCGGAAGCGGAGCTCATTCTGTTTTTCTGCTGAAAGAATTATATGATCAGACGCCGCAACCGGTGAAAAGCCCATAACAACCTCCAAAAATCAATCAGATCATAAGTGTTTGGTTTTGCTTCCCGGCTGCTGTCATTGATAACTCTGCGCAAAGAAACCTTTACCAAGGTCCCCTCCTCATCCCACGTAAACTGACTGGATACTGTAATGCCTGGTCAGGAAGCTTGATCGCCAAGTCGTCTGCGGATGCCGTCACTTCATTTTCTTTCCGCCGAAATAGACCTCTTTCGGCGTATTTCTTTCGGCGTATTATAGCTGATGGCCTCAGGGTCGGCGGTGAGCAGGTCGTTGTCAAAGACCAGGAAGTCCGCGTCCTTGCCGACGGCGATGGAGCCCTTCTTGTCCTCAATGCCGAGCTGGATCGCGCCGTTGATGGTATAGCCGGTGAGCATTTCGTCGATGCTCATTTTTTCGTTCTCGGGTGGGAACGGCCTGATGGTTCTGTTGAACTCGGGGGCGTTGGTCTTCTCACTGACCCAGCGCGTCATGCCGATCTCCATGCCGAAATAGGGGTTCCAGGGCGCAAAGTCCAGGAAAATGGTGTTGTCGCTGGACCAGGTCACCAGTGCGCCGCTGTCCCAAAGCGTTTTGCAGCGGTACATATGCGTGGCGCGTCTCTCGCCGAGCAGGGGAATCAGCGGCTTGAGTGCATCGCCTGTGCCGTTCCCGCAGTGCCAGGCCGGCGTAAAGTTGGCGTAAACGCCCAGCTTTGCAAAACGCTCCAGATCTTCGTCGGCCTGAACCTCAAGATGGGCGCAGGTGACCTTGATGTGGAAGCGGTCTCCCAGCTCCTTGCGGACGATCTCCACAGCGTCGAGGACCGTGCGGGACGCAGCGTCGCCCACGGTGTGCAGGTGAAGATCCAGGTCTTCTTCGTTCAGCTGCTTCAGAAGCGCCGCGAGCTCCTCCTTCTTGAAGGCGGTGGAAGCGCCGGTCGTGCCGGTATCCGGATAGGGCTCCAGCAAGGCCGCGGTGTGGATCTTGAAGGTGCCGTCCATGAAGATCTTCATCGTGTGGACCTTCAAGTGCTCGGTGCTAAACTCACGGCGGAAGCGCTTGAGCTCCTCCAGCCCCTCCTTCGCCTGCCACGGCGCCGCAATGACATAGCAGCCGTCAACATAAATGGGCAGCTTCCCCTGCCTGTCCAGTTCACGCAGACGGGTGTAGACCCGCTCATGGAGGGCGGCATACCCCGGAATACCGGCGTCAAAGACCGCGTTCACACCGACATCCAGAGAGAAGTCGATCCAGCGCTGAAGCGCCGCGTCAATCTGCTCATCGCTCAGGTGCATGGAGCTGTCGAGAATGATGGGCACTTCAGCCGAGCATTCAATGATGTTTCCGGTCAGATGTCCGTCCTTTCTCTCATAATAACTGAGTCCGGGCACGGGATCCGGCGTGTCGTCCGTAATGCCGTGGCTGGCCAGAAGTCTGGAGTTTACCCAGATGCTGTGGCCTTCCGCTTCCTGGATCTGGAGCTCGCTGTCCGGACAGATCGCGTCAAGATCTTCCTTCGTGAGCGCTTCGCCGTTCAGAGACTTTTGCTCCATGACAAACCTGTAACGCTCCAGACCGGGCTTTTCCCGGATCACCTCTGCCATGATGTCCAGGGCTTCCTGTTTTCCGCAGCACGCAATGAGCCCGTCGATCGTTGCGTACTCAAAGCCAATGGGCCAGGTCACATGGACATGGCTGTCGATGATGCCGGGCATGATGAATTTTCCGCCCAGGTCGGTGACGGGACCCTCATACGCCGAAAGTCCAGCCTCGTCGCCCACATAAACAAACTTCCCGTCCTTCACCGCAAGGGCACTTGCCATCGGCCTGTCCTTGTCCGAGGTGTAGATCTTCGCGTTTTTGATGATCTGATCTGCTTTCATGTTTGTCCTCCTTTTATTGTGAAATATCCATTCGGTTTTCTGAACCCTTGATCCATAAAGGATCAGGGGTCTTCTTTTTTGCGTCCCTCACATGTTTCTGCATATTATGCAGAAATTTTTTT
>CADAPH010000259.1 GCA_902789745.1 Oscillospiraceae bacterium
GACCTTGCCGACAGCCTTGGCAGCGCCGGTGGAGGAGGGGATGATGTTGTTGTAGATGGAGCGGGCGCCGCGCAGATCCTTCTTCTTGGGGAAGCCGTCAACGATGGCCTGGGTGGCGGTGGAGGCGTGGACGGTGGTCATGAGGCCTTCGATGACGCCAAAGTTGTCGTTGACAACCTTGGAGATGGGGGCCAGGCAGTTGGTGGTGCAGGAGGCGTTGGAGACAAACTGCATGTCGGGGGTGTACTTGTCGAGGTTGACGCCGCAGACGAACATGGGGGTGTCGTCCTTCGCGGGGCCGGACATGATGACGACCTTGGCGCCGGCATCGATGTGAGCCTGGGCCTTCTCCTTGGTCAGGTAAACGCCGGTGCACTCCAGAACGTACTCAACGCCGAGCTCGCCCCAGGGGATGAGGGCGGCGTCACGGTAGGACTTGTCGGAGAGAATCTTGACGGTCTTGCCGTTGACGGTGATGGTGCTGTCCTCGTCGTTGCCGACGACTTCACCGTTGAAGCGACCGTGGACGGAGTCATACTTTACGCAGTAAGCGACGTGGGAAGCGGGATGGCCGGGAGCGCTGATGGCGACGACCTCAACATCGTCGGACTGGATAGCAGCGCGGAAGGCGAGGGAGCCGATGCGGCCGAAACCATTGATGCCAACTTTGATCATGTTTTTATCCTCCAATTTTTATAGTAGACTGACTTTTATGATACGAATTGCCTTCATAAAAATCAAGCGCAAACGGCAGGGTTTTTTCCCTCCCGGTGCCGAAAATTCAACCGAAAGCGCGCATTTTTCTCTGCTCATCTTGTACACTTTGCCCAGAAACCGACTCACGCGGACGCAACCGGCGCGAAGAGAAATCCGCGCTCCGCGGCAAAGCGCTCGGCCGCACTGCCGGGCACGCCGTAGACGATCATGCGCTCCGCGCCGCCGAAGACATCGTCCGCGATCGACACGACGCCCTCCGGGATGTAGACGGAGAAGAAAGCGCCGCCGGCGAGCGCCTCCGACCCGATCGTCTCCAGATCGGCGGGGAGAACGAGGAATGCCTCGCGGTGGTCGTTCCAGATGGCAAAGGGCTCGCCGCCGCGGGTGACCGTGCCCTTGCCGGCATAGACGCCGCCGTTAATCAGCGCCAGCTCTGCAAGGCCCGCGCGGGTGTACTGCAGGGTCAGGGTGCCGTTATTGATGAGCACGCCCTCAACACGCACGATGGCGGGATCCTGCTCGTTCTCCGTCCTGCCGCGGGCGAATAGCTCGCTGCCCTGCGGGATCTCGAGCGTCATGCCCGCAGGGATGGTGAGCACACCCGTCGCCTCGCCGCCGTAGTGGAGCAGCAGGCGCCTGTCCGTGTCCAGCACGCGGTCATGATCCAGCGTCCAGGGGAAGGTCAGGCAGAGCGTCTCCCGGACATGGGGGATGTGAAACATGGGGAAATCCAGAGAAGCTGAGACATCTGCTTCGTCGATCATATCATACCAGATGTCCAGCAGAGCCCCGTCACGCTCGAAGGAGAATTTCGCCGCGGTGTCATCCGGACCGGAGGCGTTGCTGAAGATCATCAGATTGACCCAGGCGTCCAGCGTCATGACGACGTCGCCGCGGACGACAATGGGATTATCCTGGACGCGGCAGTCGTTCTCGAGGTGGAGCGAGCCGTCGACCGTTGTCCGGCCCAGGGAGGCGAGACCGCCTGCAATGAGCTCGCCACCGCCCGCGATTGCGAGAGAGCCGGCGAGCGGAACCTCAAAGGTCGTGTCGATGGCGAACACGCTCAGGTTCTCGGGAATGGTGAGGGAATCGCGGATCGTGAAATTGTGTGTGCCCTCCATGTCATATTCCGTGGGCTCGGCGTAGCTTTGCGCGCAGGCTGCGGCGAGGGCGGCATAGGCCGCGTGCTCCGCCGCGAGATCATAAGGCTCTCCGCCGCGCGTAACGGCGCCGCTGCCGCTGTAGCTGCCGCTTCCGCTCAGGGCGATGTCGCCCAGCGTGTCGCCCCAGTCGAGCTCGATGCTGCCGTTATTCACAAGCGCGCCCCGGACGTCCACAACGGCGCTCTGGCTCTCGGGGCCCGCGCCGCGGGCGTAGAGCTCCGCGCCTTCCGAAACAGTCAGGATCCTGCCCGCGGGGATCAGCAGCGAACCCTCATAGCCCATGCCGTAGGCGATGCAGAGCCGCGTCTCCCCGGGGAGGGTAAGATTCTCGGACAGCGTCCAGGGGGACAGCATCCAGAAGCTCCTGCGGAAACCGCTGCCGAAGGAGGGCGTGCCGTCGAATAGGATCTCCCGCATCTCCGCTTCGGTGAAGACATTGAAGGAGACGTCCAGGAGCGAGCCCTCGTTCTGGAAGAAATTCTGTCCCCATTGCAGCGTGGCCGGGTTGAAGGCGTCGTGCTCAATGCTCAATGTGGTGCCGATGTCGAAGCTGCGCTCCACGTACAGCAGGGCGTTCGCGCCCACAGTCACGCTACCGTTATCGGTGAACGCCGAGCATATGAGCTCCCCGTCTATTGTGAGGGCGGCGCCCTCAAGCTCTATGCCGGAGCCGATGGCCATGACGCTGAGATTCGCGGGGATCGTCAGATCCTCATCGATCACAATGCTGCTCCCCTCCGGGACGAAATAGGTGCTTGGCGCGGGATAGCTCTGCGAGCAGGCCTCGGCAAAATCGGCGCTCGGGTCAAAGTACTCGACGTCGGCAGCCTGCCCTTCGCGCACGATCTGACCGCTGCCGCTGTAGCTGCCGCCGTCGTACACGAGAACGCGGGCCTGTGAGCCGAGACTGATCGTGCCGTTATTCACGAGAGAGCCTGTGACGCGTATATCATCCTCGCTGGAGTTGACGGTGACATAGGCGGGGATCGTCGTCTCCTGATCTACGGTCCACGGGAAGCCGAGATCTGCGCAGAAGTGCAGATACGGCTTGCCTGCACAGTAATTCTGCGCGTCCGCAAAGGCACGCGCGAGCCCGAACATGCCGTCGCCGGGCTCCTCCACCCAGCGCCAGAGCTCAAAGCCTGCGCCGGTGTCATACGTAAAGCGGGAGGCGCTGCCGTTCTCCAGACAATCGTCCCAGAAGACATTGGCAACTCCTATCCGCTGTGTCAGGTGTACCTCGCCGCCCTCGGGGATGAGAAGGCTGCCGGACTCCCCGTCTTCATTCCAGGAGAGGGTGAAATCGCTGACGGTGAGTTTGCCCCTCACGGTGAGGGTCTTGCCCGCGGGAACGCGGATCAGCGTGGTGGACGCGTCGACGTTCACACCGGCGGGGATCACCGTGTCCCCGGTGAGAATGAATTCAGCGGCGCCGCTGCCCGCTGCGGCCTGCAGATCCTGCAGGCTGTCCGCCCAGGACGCGGGCGTAAGGATCAAAAGCAGAAACAGACACAGGAAAAACGCCATGGACCATCGCAGGGATTTGCACATGATGAAGCACCTCCTGATAGTTGGTTATCCGCGTTTGAAAGAATGGTTTCAAAACCACTGTCATCTTACCATTCCGTATTCGTTCGTGCAATAGCAAAGCGAATTTTTGCTGAACTTTTTCATGCTTTACCAAGATTATCCAATTTTATACGCAAGCCCTGCAATCGTGAAGAGCAATGCGCATAGTTTTACAGAAAATGTAAATCACAGGAACGGAAATGAAAAATACAGCAAGATCGGAAAACGGAAATCGCCACAGAAATCTGAACTTCTGACGAAGCTTCAAAAATGCGTTTCCCAGGTTTTGTCTTTTTCCTTGTTCATTTTGCCCAATGCTGCTATAATGCGCTTACGATCATGCTGCGCCGCAGTACACAGTGGGCGCGGAATATCTTATCGGGAGGGATCGCCATGATTCAACTGTCCGCCGAGGTCCTTGCACTGTCCGGAGAGCCTGCGCTCCTTGCCAGGGGCGGAAAGATCCTGTACGCAAAC
>CADAPH010000260.1 GCA_902789745.1 Oscillospiraceae bacterium
GGGCCGCGGGGATAAACGGATTGCCACGCCAACGCTGCGGCGCTGGCTCGCAATGACGCAGTGGGAAGTGCGTCGCAAATTGTAAATGCTGTCGCCGTGTTCATTTCCCGTCCGGCGAAAGATCGGCCCTTGACAAGGTTTGGGCGCAAGGCTATAGTAATTTTTACAGAGGTCACGCTTACATGCATGAAGGAGGAATCTGCCATGAGCGAAAACATCATCTACTGCTACTCCGGTTCCGGCCACTGCCTGAACATGGCCAAAAGCATCGCCTCCCGCCTGGGGGACACCGACATCGTGCTGATGCGCGCCTTCCCGGAAAAGACGGACGCAAGGGAGGCAAAGCGCGTGGGCTTTGTGTTCCCCTGCTACGGCGGCGGTCTGCCCGGCCACGTGGAGGAATATGTCAGGGCCATTCAGATCGCGCCGGGGGCCTACAAATTCGCTGTGGAGCAGTTTGCGGGCTACATGGGCTGCGGTCTGCACAAGATCGACGAGATCGTGGGGCTCGACTACTGGAACCTGATTTCAAACCACTCCACCTGCATCTGGCTCATGCCGCACGGGCTGTGTTTTCCGCCCACATCCAAGGAGGAGGCCCAGGCCCGCATTGACCGCAAGGCCATGGAGGTTGCAGCCGCGGTGAAGGCATTCGAGCGCAGCGCGAAAAAGCCGCCGGAGAAAAAGCTCTTCGCCGTGGAGGACCGCTTCTTCTCCCAGCTTCACCCGAAGCGGACAAAGAAGTTTACCGTGAGCGACGCCTGCATCGGCTGCGGCACCTGCGCGCGGATCTGTCCCCGGGGCAATATCACGCTTCAGGACAAAAAGCCCCGCTTCGGCACCGACTGCATCGGCTGTCTGAGCTGCCTGCAGTTCTGCCCGAAGGAAGCGATCAACATGGGCAAGGTCACCGAGAAGCGCGAGCGCTTCCCGAACCCGCATGTCAAGGCTCTGGATCTCACGCAGAAGATCATCCACATCGAGTGATCAGTCCGGCTGCTGCCCGTCGTGGGGCTTCCAGGCGCAGGCCGTGATTTTGAAATCGGTAAAAACGGCGGTGAAGCTCGAGTCCTCCGGGCTGCAGGCGTAGACGCCGAAGCGGATCTTTCCCGCGCCCTCCCACATGTGGCAGACGCGCATCTGTGTGAAGCGCTGCCCGTCCTGTGAGCACTCGATGCGGTAATCATCCTCCCGGCGGCTGAAGCGATACCACATGGTCTTCACGTCCGCCGGGATCTCGGTGGTGGCCCAGTCGGAGTAGCCGTGATTTGTGACCACGGAGCCGAGATGCTGAAAGCTCTCGTTCTCATACTCGACAGACGCCTTGAGCCAGTTTTCGGAATCGAGGTACATGGCGATGCCGCACTGGTCAAAGCGGTGGTGGCTGCCGGTGAAGTCGGTCTTTACGACGAAGGAAAAGAACTTCTCCTCCGTCTCCGTCTGCAAAACGGGGGCGTTGTCGTTTTGGAAATGATAATAGGTCCGCTGCCAGAGATCCGTGCGGGGCTCGGTCGTGATCTCGATCCGGTCGGGCGTTATGCTGTACTGCGCCGGCGCGCATGTCCAGGACATGGAAGCTGTCATATCAAGAATCCCCTTTTCATCATTTGCGTCCCGATGCTTTGCATGGGGGCGCTTCTATTTTACCATGAAAACAGGCGGCGGAAAAGTCTGACTTCCGCTCCTGCCACGGCGACAGCATTTACAATTTGCGACGCACTTCCCACTGCGTCATTGCGAGCCAGCGCCGCAGCGTTGGCGTGGCAATCCGTTTATCCCCGCGGCCCATTGCCACGTCACCAGTGTGCGCACTGGTTCCTCGCAATGACAGGTTTGGGTAAATGCTGTCGCCGTGCCGATCCTGCCTCTCGTTTTTTATTCTTGACAGAAAAGCGCGGGGTCTGTATACTTTAATCAATTATCGGTTTAAATCGCAGGATAGAGAGGAGGCGCGCGGCGTGGCATCTGAAACGGAAAGGCTCGATCAGCGGGCAAGCGAGCTGATGGCGGAAAAGGAAGCCGACAGCAGGACGCGCCTTTACGCGGGGCCGATGGGCGCGGTTTTGACGGTCGTGCTTGTCGGCTTTGCGCTCTTCGAGCTCTGGGCAAATCTGAGCGGCACGCTCGGCGCGGTGAAGCTCCGCACGGCGCACATCATGCTCCTGCTCCCCCTCGCCTTCCTGCTCTATCCAACATATAAAAAAGAACGCAGAGCGCGCAGGCTGCCGCCGGTGTGGGATATTCTCCTCTGCCTTGCGGCGGTGTACTGCTTTGCCTACATCCTCCGCCGCTATGACGCCCTTGCCAGGACCGGCCGTCTCAGCGATACGGACGTGCGGGTGGGGGTGGTGTGCCTCGTTCTCTGCTTTGAGGCCGCGCGGCGAACGAGCGGAAACCTCGCCGTCATCGCGCTGGTGTTTCTGTCCTACTTTGCCGTCTGGGGGCGCTGGGTCCCCGGCAGCTTCGGCACCGCCGCCTTTCCACTCAAACGGGTCGTCAAGTCCCTCGTCTGGGACACGATCGGCATTCTCGGCACGGGCAGCGGCGTGTCCGCGACGTATATCTTCATCTTTGTATTATTCGGCGCGTTTCTCAAATACAGCGGCTTTTCCCAGTTCATCAACGACATCTCCCTCACCCTGGTGGGCCGGTCCCCCGGCGGACCGGCCAAGGTATCGGTGATCGCCTCGGCCCTGATGGGGATGATCAACGGCTCGGCCATCGCAAACGTGGCCACCACCGGCACCATCACGATCCCGCTCATGAAAAAGACGGGTTATAAAAAGGAATTTGCCGGGGCCGTCGAGGCGGTGGCCTCCACCGGCGGGCAGTTCACCCCGCCCATCATGGGGGCCGTCGGCTTTGTGATGGCGGAGTTCATGTCCGTGAGCTATACGAAGGTGATGCTCGCGGCGGCGATCCCGGCCTTTCTCTATTACCTCGGGCTTCTCTGGTCCGTGCATCTGGAGGCAAAGCGCCTGGGTCTCTCCGGGCTTGCGCCGGAGAATATCCCGCGGGCGGCGGAGGTTCTGAGGGCGCGCGGGCATCTGCTGCTTCCGCTCGGCCTGCTGCTCGGGATGATGTTCGCGGGCTATACCCCGCTCTACGCCGCGATCCTCGCGATCATTCTCACGGTGCC
Source organism: Oscillospiraceae bacterium (assembly GCA_902789745.1). Lineage (GTDB taxonomy): Bacteria > Bacillota > Clostridia > Oscillospirales > Oscillospiraceae > Limivicinus. The sequence continues at coordinate 3,140 of CADAPH010000260.1, forward strand.
GGTATCCTGGCTGCGCCGGGAGACGCGCATGTCGCCCCGGGTCATCCTGGACGCCGTTCTCGAAGGGACGCGCGGCGCGATCGGCGTGGGGGTGAGCTGCGTCATCATCGGCGTCATCATCGGCTCCGTGAACATGACGAGCCTCGGCGTGAACTTTGGCAATCTCATTCTCAAGGTCGTCGGCGAGGGGCAGCTCTTCCTCGGGGGTCTCATGGTGATGGTCATGTCCATTATCCTCGGCATGGGCGTTCCCGGCGTCGCGGCCTATGTGATCGTGTACGCCGTGGCGGTGCCGGTGCTGCGCGGCGTCGGGGCCACCGAGATGGCGGCGAACATGTT
>CADAPH010000261.1:0-1661 GCA_902789745.1 Oscillospiraceae bacterium
TACAGTGGCACTGGCAGCAGCACTGATGCTTTCCCTCGGCATTGCAGCATATTCTGCCGGGCAGGCAATCTTTGGATGGGGAGGAAATATGGAAGTCCGAACCGAAAAGACAGAGGGAGGCATCCAGGCAAATGTCTACGTCCACACGGACAATCTCACAGAACCTGTAAGCTTTGAGAACAGACGCATGTACTTTATCGTCAACGACGAGCATATTGACATCACGGATCAGGTATCGGAGACGGAACCCTATATTTATCAGTTTACCGATGAGGAAGGCGTCCTGCACTATTGGATCATCGGGAAAAACGGACCTGAATTGGAGCACTATGGTTATGCGGAATACCTTCATCCGTCTGAGAGTGATTGGACAGTCGGATATGTTGCCCGCACAAACAATAATACTGCTCCCTGGCTGGATAAAGCCAAAGAAGAACTCGGCTTCGATTTTTAAACTGATTCTGAAACGGCACTAAATTACCATGGCACTCTGCAAGCGTCTCTTCCTTGTGAAGAGGCGCTCATTTTCTATCTGTATGTACAATCGTTTGTGGGGTTAATCCCAACGACAGCGGACCCCGGCGGCTTTTGGTTTCTACACGCCTGCAGAAGAACCTGCCGTCGTGAAACGCGACATCAGCCTGTGCATCAACTACGGCAATTTCTCGGAAGCAGCGGGCGTCGGTGCGGGCGATGCCGTGACCATAGCGATGAAGGAAAAAGGCGGCGCCCTGGCAACCCAGGAGGTCAACGACCTGGTTTACAGCGATGACAGGGCAGACTTTGCTTCCGATGTGGTCTTCGCCAATTTTCGGCCTGTGGTCGAGGGAAAACTGTATCGTTCCGCTTCTCCCATCGATAACAAGGCAAACCGCGCACACTATGCCGACGACCTGATTCAGGCGGCAGGCGTTCGGACGGTCATGAATATGGCCGACACGCCCGAGAATATCGTCGCATTTATCGCGGCGGAGGACCATGATTCCCCTTATTACAGGGATTTGTTTGAAAACGGGAGGGTCTTCGCCCGGCAGATGGCCATTGATTTTACCTCCGCGACGTTCGCGGAAGGTATCGTGCAGGGCTTTTCTTTCCTGGCCGAAGGGGATACGCCCTATCTGGTGCATTGTCTGGAGGGAAAGGATCGTACCGGGTTTGCGATCATGGTGCTGGAAGCTTTGATGGGGTGGAATGAGGCGCAGATCGTGGCCGATTATATGCAGACCTACAACAACTATTACGGCATTGAGCCGGGAACCGAAAAGTTCGACCTGATTCTGGAGAAAAACATCAGAGAGATGCTGTGCATCATGGCAGGTCTGGAGCCCGGAAGCTCTCTGGCGGAAATCGATTTAAAGGCAGCGGCGGAAACCTACCTTCTCAACAATGGTATGGATGCAAAACTCCTGAAACAGCTTGAAGCAAAGCTGAGCCTGGAATGATAATCATATAATTCGGCTATGGCCGCTTTGTGTATTTCATCCGGCCGCTGTTCTCCAGACCAAAGCTGTACGCCTCATGCCTTCGCCGGGCAACAGGCCCGCATCCTCTCCACCTCGACGGCGATCTCCCGAACCAGCTCCGCCTCCGTGAGCCCGCCCTTGAAAACGCCTTTGTGGTAGACGATTTCGCCGTTCACGATCGTGGTGTCGATGTTCTCC
>CADAPH010000261.1:1693-2800 GCA_902789745.1 Oscillospiraceae bacterium
GGATCAAAGAGGATCATGTCGGCCTTCTTCCCGACCTCCAGAGTACCGAGCCGGTCCTCCATTCCGATCGCCTTCGCGCCGCCGCAGGCCGCCATGCGGATCACCTGATGGGCCGTGATCACAGCCGCGTCGCGATGGTGCCCCTTCTGCATGAGCGCCGCCAGCTTCATCGTCTCCAGCATGTCCGTGCTGTTGTTGCTCGCGGCCCCGTCCGTGCCGAGGGCGACGTTGACCCCGGCGCGCAGGCTCTCGGGGATCGGCGGGATGCCGGAGCCCAGATAGAGGTTCGGCGCGGGATTGTGGCTGATGGACACGCCATGCTCCGCAAAGCGCCGGATGTCGTTCGCCGTCAGATTGACGCAGTGGACGGCGAGCAGCCTGTCGGTGAGAAAGCCGATCTCCTCCAGCAGATCGACAATATCCCGGCCGTAGTGATGCAGACACATTTCGTTGTCCACTTCGGTTTCCTTCAGATGCATGGAGTAGCGGACGTTCTCGCTCAGACAGTACTCCAGCATCGTCTGATAGCCTTCCTTCGTCGTGGACCAGGTCACGTCCGGGCCGGTCCAGATCGAAAGCATGTCGCTTTCCCTGTACCGCTTCCTGAGCGCCTCCACTTCCCGCATGGCTTTTGCCGCGGGCTCAATGAACATGGACGGCATCCCGTATTCCTCCCCGGTATCCTGGAAGGTCCGGATGAACACGCTGCGGATGCCCGTGGACTGCATGCCCTCAATACAGGCGTGCGCAAGCTCCGCATCCTGATTGGTATAGAAAAACTCGCAGAGGGTGGTGCAGCCGCTCTTCAGCGCCTCCATGCAGGCAAGCTGCGCCGCCAGCCTGTGCTGATACGGCGTCATGACCTGACCGAAGGGCAGCGCCGACAGCTTCAGCCATTCGATCAGACGGTGATCCGCGCCCAGCCCTTTCAGGAACGACTGAAAAATATGGATATGGGTATTGATAAACCCGGGGAAAAGAACCATGCCCTCCGCGTCGATCAACTGCCCGGCCTGCGCAGATTCCGGCAGCTCGCCCTCCGAGATCAGCGCAATCCTGTCGCCCCGTACCGCCGCCGACCCGCGCCTGATCACGCGCCCCTCCCGG
>CADAPH010000262.1:0-755 GCA_902789745.1 Oscillospiraceae bacterium
GGTCTGGACACTCGCGTGGTCGAGGGCTGGGCCGGCACGAAGGGCAAGGATTATGACGGACTGCTGCGCCTGCTGACGCCCCAGGAGCGCGAGGCACAGGAGCAGGCAAGAGCTGAGATCCTCTCCCGTGAGATCCCCGAGATCGACGTGCTGGCTGTTCGTTACCCGGTGTTGCACCCCACCTCCGTCCGCACGGCGCTGGGTCGTGAGATCCGTCAGGCGATCCTGCTGGACTTTGACTGCTGGAACAAAGGCTTTGACGCATGGGAGGCCTGGGCCGAAAGAACGCTGGCTGACGATTTCGTCTGTCACACGGACTTTAGCGACGCCACCCGCGAGCAGTATCTGGAAAACGCCAGGCAGTGGTTTGAGGAGAAGGACACCAAACGCCTCTGCTTCGATAATCTTCTGGTACGAGACAACTGGGCGGCCATCCACTACCGCACCGTCTCCACTGTAAACGGTGTGAAGGAGGATAAAAGCATCATGCAGTTCTTCCGCTTCCGCGAGGAGGAAGACGGCGTCAAGCTGGTAGAATGCTGGAATAAATAACAATCAAAAAGATACGGGCCTGCGTGCAACAGGTCCGTGTCTTCTTTTCAAAAACAAAAAAACTAACAAAACTTTAACAGCCCTGTGTTATACTAATGAAGAATAGGGAGGGATCGAGCTGTGTTCAAAATATTGGTGGTAGAGGACGACCGTGAGCTCAATCGCGCGGTCTGCTCGTTTTTAAATCAGAACGGCTATGAGGC
>CADAPH010000262.1:777-2373 GCA_902789745.1 Oscillospiraceae bacterium
TGCGCTCTACGGCGGCAACGTCTTTGACATGATCATCTCGGATATCATGATGCCGGATGTGGACGGCTTTGAATTTGCCCGTACCATTCGGGAGATGGACAAGAATACCCCCATCCTGTTCATGACAGCGCGGGATGATTTTGCTGCCAAGCAGCGGGGCTTTCGAATGGGTATCGATGACTATATGGTCAAGCCTGTTGACTTGGAGGAACTGCTGCTCCGTACAGGGGCACTTCTCCGGCGAGCGGGAGTCGCCAACGCTCACAAGCTGGAGATCGGCTCTCTTGTCATGGATGCGGATGAGCGCACCGTGACGGTCGCGGGCGAGGATGTTCCGCTGACCATGCGGGAATTCAATCTTCTGTACAAGCTGCTGAGCTATCCGAAGAAGGCCTTTACCCGCAGCCAGCTGATGGATGAATTCTGGGACGGAGAGACCGGCTCCGGCCCCCGCACGGTGGACGTATACATGACGAAGCTCAGGCAGAAGTTTGCTGACTGCGAGGACTTTGAGATCGTGACGGTCCACGGTCTGGGCTATAAGGCGGTGTTGAAATGATGGACGCGAAACGGCAGAAGCGCCGCGCCTTTTGGGGGCTGTTCGGGATCTTCTTCCTGCTGATCGCCTTCGTGCTCACAAGCTCCATGTTCCTGTTTCTGACCTTTCTGGAGCGGGATACCGGGATCGCCTTTACGGCGCAGAACATCGGTCTCGCCGCCCTTGTGACTTTCGGCAATGTCTTTCTGCTCAGTTTGATCTGCACACTTGTGGACACACTGCGCCGCAAGCATACCGTGGAGCGCCCGGTCAAGCGCATTCTCGACGGAGCGGAACAGGTCATGAACGGCGATCTCTCCGTGCAGATCGAGCACGTCAAGGGCGCCGAGACCGGCTTCAACGTCATCATCGACTACTTTAACCGCATGATCCGGGAGCTCGGCGGGATCGAGACCCTGCGCACCGATTTCATTTCCAACGTTTCCCATGAGCTGAAAACGCCGCTTTCCGTCATCCAGAATTACAGTACGCTCCTGCAGCAGCCAGAGCTCTCGAAAGAGGCACGGCTGGACTACGCCCGCACAATAAGCGGAGCAGCCCGCCGTCTTACCGACCTCATCACCAACATTCTCAAGCTCAACAAGCTGGAAAACCAGCAGATTTACCCTGCGAAACAGGTCTATGATCTGGGCGAACAGCTCTGCGAGTGCCTGCTGGGCTTTGAAGACGCATGGGAAAAGAAGGGTCTGGAGATCGAGACGGAAATCGAAGACGGTGTTTCCGTGGAAAGCGATCCGGAGCTTTTGAGCCTGGTGTGGAACAATCTCTTCTCCAACGCCATCAAATTCACCGAGCCGGGCGGCACCGTAGGACTGAAGCTCCGCACAGACGACGACCATGCTGTTGTTGAGATCTCCGACACCGGCTGCGGCATCAGCCAGGAGACCGCCGCGCACATGTTTGAGAAGTTCTATCAGGGCGATACCTCCCATGCCACCCAGGGCAACGGTCTTGGGCTTGCGCTGGCAAAGCGGGTCATGGACATTGTCGGCGGGGAGATCGATGTGAGAAGTGAAGTCGGCGTCGGGTCATGCTTT
>CADAPH010000263.1 GCA_902789745.1 Oscillospiraceae bacterium
GGTCACCTTGGTGACCTCGAGGAACTCATAAATCAGCTTTTCCATCAGCTCGGCCCGCCGGCGGCAGCTGTCCTCGGCGAGGATCTCATAATACTCCTCATTGGAGGCCGACATCCAGATGGAAAGCATGCCCGCCAGCGTCCCCAGGGACTGCATCTGATTGACGAAGGTCACGGCCGCGGCCCCCCACTGATAGCCCTGGGAGAATTCCCTGACGGCGTCCCGGGCCTGACGCATCTTTTCCTCCGCTTCCTCGTCCGGCAGGTCACGGATGTCGCTGCGGCGGCTGGTCATCAGGGAAATGGACCTGTCGCGGTTGATCACCACGCTCTCGACATTCACGCGCCCGCCGGCGCGCACAACGGCATAGCCGTCATTGCTGATCTCGGCAACCGTGCCGGTGAGGCCGATGGGATAAAAGCTGTCCTCGCTGCGCTCGGCACGCGACTCGTCCTTTTTGGCTATGAGCAGAACAACCTTCTCATCCACATTGACATTGCCTGCAAGATAGCGGAACTGATCCCTGCGGAAATAGACATCCGAATCCGGGGCAATCAGCTTGTTGTATACCGGAATAACTGTCATAAAACATCATCCTCCATGATAATCGATCGTATTGTCATCCAGTATACGATATTTTCGCTTGCTTTCATGAAGTTTTTGTTAATAGTTTTATATAAATCAGATGTCAGTTTATGTCGACGTTCAACCAGTTGAAAGAGCATTTTTTCTTTCACTTTTCGTTTATAAAAGTTTTATTTTGTGCCTCTGTTTTGAAGTTGAGTCAGGGATTTCCGTATGATAAGATGGTCCTATTCTGACAGTGAGAGGGATGTCCCATGGCCCGTGTCCAATATGACGGCGGCGCAAAAGCCGTCTGCGCCCGTGAAAAAGAAAGCGACGATGCTCTTCGAAGCAGCCGGAAGCCGCTCAGGACCGGCGCGATCCTGCTGGTGGTTGCAACCGTGCTGGCCGTCTTCGTCAATTTCATGCCGCTTATCTCATTTGAGGCCATTCTGCAGCCCAGGCCGCTCCCGGAGTTCAGGACGCTTTCCCAGTACAGGGCGCTCTTGCAGCAGCGAGTCCGAAAGACCGAGGAGCCTGCAGAGGAAGCGCCGAAGGTGATCTATTTCCAGGCGCGCCCCTCGGCAGAGCCGACCCCTCCCCCGCCCATCACGGGCTTCCGGCTGACCGCCTACGGCAGAGAGCTGGGGCCGGACGGATTCACGACCTTTGTCGGGGACAAGCCGGTCGTGCTCAGCCTCGAGATCGTGCCGTACATGTCCCATCCGCCTGTCGACTGGTCCGTCAGCGACGATACCGCCGCCTCCCTCACCGTCAGCAATGACAAAAAGCAGTGCGAATTCGCTGCCCTGCGGGACGCCGGCAGAATCGAACTGACCGTCCGCTGCAGCGAAGCAGAGATCGTCATGCCGGTGTATGTCTGGGGAGCGCAGAAGAACGAAGGCTGAAGCCATTTGGCTTCAGCCTTCGTTCTTCTGGTCGGAGTGCGGAGATTTGAACTCCGGGCCTCTTGGTCCCGAACCAAGCGCGCTACCAGCTGCGCTACACCCCGTCCTACACCCCGTCAAGCTATGCTATTATAAACCATATTTTCAAAAAGTCAATAGGAAAATCGAGCTATGCAGCAGTTCATTTGCTAAGGCGCTCCCCGGAAGCTGATCCCGTGCGCGGCAAGGGAAATCAAGTACCCCTATCGTAAATACTGCGGCCGCTCACAATCGGAAGGAAAAACAACGCTTATCCAAACAAATGTGCGCGGCGGAGAAAGGTTCGTGCGAGGGATCAACCTATTCTTCCGCGCAACGGCAGCAAGCCAAAGTCGGGCGCTCCAACAGAGTTCGTACCGTTTCGCGGCAAGGGAAGATGCCTGCCCCTATCGTAAATACTGCGGCCGCGAATATGAGAGTGGAAAGAAAATATCTGAACCGATGTTATATTTCCGACAATTCTATCGATTGATTTTTGTTGGTTACTGTGCTACAATGCTTCTGAAGATGATTTTTACGCTGAGAGGGAGTGCTTTGCGTGCCCAGAAGATCGTATGCCTTATCAAAGCCCAGGGATTTCTCTGTCATCGACGCCGGGACGGGCAAAGCGGTTCCCGGCGCGGCGATCCCCGTCGTGTGCGAGAGGATCCGCCATTACCGGATGAAAATCGGGATGGGGCGCATGGCCTTCGCCTCGGCGGTCCAGGTATCCGGAAACGCCGTCAGCAACTGGGAAACGGGCCGCACCAGGCCCGATATCAGCCTGATCCCCGCAATCTGCGAGGCGCTCGGCATCTCACCCTGCCAGCTTTTTGAGATGGAGGACCCCGGCAGGGACTATTCCGAAGAAGAACAGCAGCTGGTTTCGCTGTACCGCGGTCTCTCGGCCGGCAACCGGCGGGCCCTCCGGCTGCTTGCGGGGAGCCTGAAGGATGCCCAGCTCGGGGACGCCTGCCCGGACATCACGGTTCTCCGCTTCATGGAAAAGGGGCTGGCGGCAGGCACGGGAGACCCGAGCGAGTTTGAAGAGCGCGGCAGGCCGATCTATCTGTATTCCTCTCCCCTGATCAGCCGCGCCGACTATGTCTTTCCCGTCAGCGGGGACAGCATGGAGCCGGAATACCGTGACGGG
>CADAPH010000264.1 GCA_902789745.1 Oscillospiraceae bacterium
CTCCTGAAACTGGACCCCTCGAATACAGAGCTTCTTTCTCAGAAGCAGCGTGCGTTGAAGGATGCCATCGGCGCGACGAAGGAAAAGCTGGATTCTCTGAAAACCGCGCAGGAGCAGGCAAAGCAACAGCTCGAAAACGGTGATCTTGGGCAGGACAAGTATGACGCTCTGCAGCGGGAGATCATCGAGACGGAGCAGGAACTCCGCCGCCTGCAGGAGGAAGCCGCTGCCACAAGCACAGCGCTTGCCAAGATCGACGAGGCCGGAAAAAAGATGGAGGCTTTCGGAGACTCCGTCACCAGCGCCGGTCAGAAGATCATGCCCGCTTCTATGGCTGTGGCCGGTCTCGGCGCGGCTGCTGTGAAGACCGCTGCCGACTTCGATTCCGGCATGAGCAAAGTTGCTGCCATTTCTGGTGCGACCGGGGACGATCTGGATGCCCTGCGGGATAAGGCCCGGGAGATGGGTGCCAAGACCAAGTTCTCTGCTTCCGAGGCAGCCTCCGCTATGGAATACATGGCGATGGCGGGCTGGAAGACGGAGGATATGCTCGGCGGCATCGAAGGTATCATGAGCCTTGCCGCTGCGTCCGGTGAGGATCTGGTAACCACCTCGGATATCGTGACGGATGCGCTGACGGCATTCGGCCTCTCGGCACAGGACTCCGGTCACTTTGCAGATATCCTCGCGGCAGCATCTTCCAATGCGAACACCAACGTCCGGATGATGGGCGAAACCTTCAGGTACTGCGCTCCTATCGCAGGCGCTCTCGGTTTCTCCGCGGAAGACGTCGCCGAGGCGATCGGCCTCATGGCGAATGCAGGTATCAAGAGCACGCAGGCCGGTACCGCGCTCCGCACAATCATGAACAACCTTTCCGGTGAGGTAAAGATCACCGGAGCGGCGCTGGGTGAAGTCACCATCGCCACCACCAACGCAGACGGCTCCATGCGCGATCTGTCAGATATTCTGGCGGACTGCCGTGGAGCCTTTTCTCAGCTTTCTGAATCTGAAAGAGCGCAAGCCGCGGAAGCGCTGGTCGGCAAGAATGCCATGTCCGGCTTCCTCGCGTTGATGAATGCCGCTCCGGAAGATATAGAAAAACTCAGCACCGCCATCGATAACTGTGACGGCACCGCCGCGCAGATGGCGGAGACCATGCAGGATAATCTGGCCGGGCAACTGACCATCCTCAAATCTCAGCTTGAAGAACTGGCCATCTCCTTCGGTGAGATGCTGATGCCCGCCATCCGGGCTATTGTATCCAAGATTCAGGCATTCGTGGACAAGCTGAACGGCATGAGCGAAAGCCAGCGGAAAGCGATCCTGACCATCGGCCTGATTGTTGCTGCGCTCGGGCCGCTGCTCGTTATCATCGGAACGCTTATTTCCAAAGTCGGTGTAGCGATGCAGGGCTTTGTGAAGCTGGCAACCGGTGTGAAGAAACTCGGTGTGGCGGTCAAAGCCGGGACAGGAGTCTTCGGTAAGCTGGGCGCTGCACTCGGCGGGATCTCCGCTCCCGTGCTGGCGCTATCGTTGCGGTCGTCGCTGTGCTGATAGCTGCCTTCAAACATCTGTGGGATACCAACGAGGAATTCCGCAACGCCATCACCGGTATATGGGAAGGTATCGTCAGCAAGATCCAGGCATTCTGTCAGGGCATCGTCGACCGGTTGAACGCTCTGGGCTTTGACTTCAGCTCCATCGTGGATGTGCTGAAGAGCCTGTGGGGCGGGCTATGCCAGTTTCTCGCTCCTGTATTTGAGGCGGCTTTCAATGTCGTTTCTACCGTTCTCGGCACGGTGCTCGATGTGATCACGGGCCTGCTGGATGTGTTCATCGGCCTGTTCACCGGGAACTGGTCTCAGATGTGGGAAGGCGTGAAAGAGATCTTTTCTGGCACTTGGGATGGCATTTCCGTCCTGTTTGAGACGGCACTGAACCTGCTGAAATCCCTGGCGGAGACCATTTTCGGATGGTTCGGCAGCACATGGGAATCCGTCTGGTCCGGCATCAAATCCTTCTTCGAGACGATTTGGAACGGAATCGTGGCCTTCTTCACCGGCATCTGGAACACTATTGTTTCTATCGTCACCGCACAAATCAATGCCGTAAAGACTGTGGTCACTACGGTTTTCAATGCCATCAAGACTACCGCCACTACGATTTGGAACGGGATCAAGACCGCCATCTCCACGGTCGTGGACGGCATCAAAAGCAAAGTCTCTTCCGTGTTTGAATCCGTGAAGAACACCGCCACCAGCCTGTTCAACGGGATCAAGAGCACAGCCACATCCGTATGGAACGGTATCAAGACGGCAATCGTCACTCCCATCGAGGCAGCCCGGGACAAGATCCGCTCCGCTCTCAATGCGGTCAGCGGCTTTTTCTCCGGCCTGAAGCTGCAGCTGCCTCACATCAAGCTGCCGCATTTCCGGGTATCCGGAACGCTCTCTATCTCTCCTCCGAGCGTCCCGCACCTGTCCATTGACTGGTATAAGGAAGGCGGCATCATGACGAAGCCTACGGTTTTCGGCATGAACGGCAGAGGCAATCCTTCCTTTGAGCGGATTCTATAAGCAGCTTGAAGCCATGCTGACCGAAAAGCTGAACATGCACAATGTGGAGAAATATCTGGCCGTCATCGCCGCCAACAGCGGCAAGGGCATCTACCTGGATGACGGCACCCTGGTCGGACGCTTGCTGCCCGCTATCGACAGCGGCCTCGGCCAGACGCAGAAGTTGAATGCGAGGTTGAGCATATGAAGCCTGACGCTATGATAAACGGAGTCTCCATGCTCAGCCTCGGCTGGCTTAGAGAGATAGTAAACTTTCCGACGCCACAGTCGCAGAGCAATACGATCACGGTGCCGGGAAGGAATTCTCCTATTAGATTCACTGAGGCTCTGGGGCGAGTTGCTTATCAGCCGCGCTCTTTTGACATGACCTTCTCCATGCTGGGCGACCGTGTTAACTTCGACACGCTTGTCAGCGCGGTCGTGAATCGGTTCGCTGGGCAGCTCTGCCGAGTGACGCTGACGGAAGACCCGACGATGTATGCCGTGGGAACACTGGAGGCAGCGCCGTCCTATGACCCGCTTACAGGCAAGGGGGCGCTTGAACTCTCCTGCATTGATGGAGACGCTTTTCTCTATCATACGGAGGAAACGGTCGTGAGCTTCAGCGGTAGCGGGACTGTGATTCTTGGCAATGACTATATGCCTGTTGTGCCGGTCATCACGGCCACCGCCGAGACTACGCTCCGCTGGGCGATTGACGGAGAATCCTTCCACAAAACTGTCAGCGCCGGAACCTGGGAGATCCCAGAGTTGGAACTGCGGCATGGAGACAACACAGTATCCGTCACGGGAGAAGGGACAACGACCTTCACTTACAGGCAGGGACGGCTATAAAGTGTCTTCCGAAAGCCTCAGAAATGTGGTATACTCCATCTCGACAACTCGGGATTTGACGAGGTAAGACAAATGACCATCCAAACAGTTGAACAAAACAACATATTATGTGCTGTTATTAACAGCGATGAAAAGGTATTTACAGATGCACAGTCTGCACTCGATGTGCTTATGACTGCAAAGTATGATGTAGGCACAAAGAATATCATAATTGACAAA
>CADAPH010000265.1 GCA_902789745.1 Oscillospiraceae bacterium
CGCTGAAATACATCTGTGTGGTTGTCTTTGTCTACTACGGTCTGGCGCAGTTCGGTGTGGACACCAAGACGCTGCTGGCCTCGGCGGGCATCCTCTCGCTGATGATCAGCTTCGGCGCCAAGGATCTGGTGAGCGACATCATCGCGGGCTTCTTCACGCTGGTGGAGGGCAGCTACAAGGTGGGCGACTTCATCACCGTGGGAAGCTGGTACGGCACGGTTACGGAGATCGGCCTGCGCACCACGAAGGTCAACTTCTTTGCGGACACCAAGGTCTTCAACAACTCCTCCCTGCGGGACATCGTCAACAGCGACGGCAAGCTGGCTCGTATGGTGCTGAACGCGCCAATCTCCTATGACGCCGATCTGGCTGAGGTGGAGGCGATCCTCGGGGAAGAGTTGCCGAAAATGGCGGACAAGATCCCCGGTCTGCTTCAGCCGCCCCGGTATGAGGGCGTGGACTCCCTCGGTGACAGCGCAGTGAATCTCAGGATCGCCATCTATGTGGATCCCGGCGTCCGCTATCCGGCGCTGCGCGCTTTGAACCGGGAGGTCAAGCTGATGTTTGACCGCAGAGGCGTTGAGATACCCTTCAACCAGATCGTGGTGCATCAGGTACAGGAGACCGGCGGGAACAACGAAACACCGATTATTTGATATGAAGGAGAGACTTTGTCTCCCCTTCATATAGATTCCCTCAGAACGTATACACAAAACAAACCGAAAACCAGAAAGGAAATGCACATGAAAAAAATCATTGCACTGACACTTGCCCTTGTGATGATGTTCTCGCTGAGCGTCTGCGCCTGGGCTGAAAACGGCGACGACGAGGATATCGCAAAGCAGCTCATCCTCATCCGAAACAGCTTCAACACTCTCAAGCAGTCCGACAATCCCACCGTCTGGTACTACTCCGTCATGGACCTGGACCACAACGGACGGCTTGAGCTGCTGGCCGCCACCACCACGGACGACGGCGAGAACGACGCCAAGCTCAAGGCCTGGGAGGTCAGCGAGGATCGCAACACCCTCGCGTCCCTCAAGCTCGCCTTCGACCTGGATCAGGACGGCACCTTGACGCAGAATGACGAGTTCTTCAACCTCATGACCGACAGCGCAGACACCTATTATGACGCGACGAACCACGTGACCTACTATGTCTTCACCAACTTCGCCGAGGTCTGCGAGGATCTCACCGGTGAGGATGCCGCCGCGGCGGGCGGAAACCACTCTGACATGGCGATCACCTTTACCTGCGGTATTTCCAAGTTTAACGACACGATCAACGCCGGCACCCTCGGCATGAAGGTCGTGGAGACCATCGACAACGGCACGCCTCAGGTGACCAGCGTCGATAAGAACAAGAACCCCAAGGATCTCAGCCGCTTCGTGAGCAGCTACGCCGTCTTCTCCAACAGAAAGGACGCTCCTGACGCCGCGCCCGTTTACGCGCCGGCTGTCACCGGGCCCGCTGTGTATGTCACCAAGAACCCGTCCAATGAGAACCGCAGCGTGGGCGGCACCGCCATCTTCATCGCCTATGCCGACAACGCTGCCACCGTCAGCTGGAGCTTTGTCGACCGCTCCGGCAACGTGAAGACCCCCGCCGAGTTCGTCAATATCTGCGGCGGCTCCGTCAGCGGCGAGAACAGCACCTCCCTGTATATCTACAACGTCAACGCGAACATGAACGGCTGGGGCGCCTACGCCACCTTCTACGGCAACAACCAGAGCGCGCGCTCGACGACCGCCTACATCTACGTCAGCGGCGCCGTTCAGAGCACGCCGAAGCCGACCTACAATAATAACAACTACTACGGCCTCACCGAGGACGAGCAGATCGCTCTCGGCCTGCTGATCCTGGCGGCGGCGGAAGAGGAAGCAAACAGCTACGGCTACCAGGAGAGCTACACCTACTATGACTGGTACTGCCCGGTCTGCGGCAGCGGCTGCAACGGCGACACCTGCTGGGTCTGCGGCTACTCCCCCTACTCCTCCTACGAGTACTCCTGGGTCGAGCCCGACTACAGCGATTACTGGGGCGGCGGCTACGACGACTGGGGCTACGGCTGGGACGACTGGGGCTGGTAAGCTCCTCCCTCGACGACTGCTGACAGCATCGCATAAAAAGAGTGCAAGGCGCTGTTCTCTATGACAGCGCCCTTGCGCGCTGCATTCCGCTGCGCAAGCGCAGATCAATAGTTACAGAGCATGGAGGAAAACATGAAGATCACAAGCTTTAACCCGCTGATCGTCACCCGGGACGCGGCTCCCGCGCTCGGGCTTTTCGAAGCCCTCGGCTTTGAGAGACGCCACAACAACACGAACATTGACGAAAAGAACATCACCAACGTCACCATGAAGGACGCAAACGGCTTTCTGTCTTTTCAGCAAACAGCGACAAAGGAGGGCTGACTTCTGAAGCTTTTGCTCAGGCGCAGCATGTGTACCAGGACGCTGCTGGTGCTGGTGCTTGCGGTATTTTTCCTGTGTCT
>CADAPH010000266.1 GCA_902789745.1 Oscillospiraceae bacterium
CGAGATCCATCAGTCTTTCGTGCCCGGAAGGAGCTGTGAACTGAGAGACATGGGAATTGACAGCTGCGGAGTGTTGGCAGGCGTATTGGTTGTAAGTTTTTTAATGCGGTCAAAAGAGCGCAGACCTTCAACTGTAACGAAATAACATCAAAAAGATCTGAATGACGGCACCTGATCGGTGAACGGATATTCAGATCTTTTTTTGCGTTTTTCCGCCTAAAAATGTCGGCATACACCTGTTTTTTTAGTCTTTATTGGCGGAAAATCCGCCAGTAAAGGGTAAAGAGAAAGGGTACTGGTATCCTCTGAGGGTATAGGTATGCTGTTGCGGAACCCTTTATTGGCGGAAATTCCGCCAGTAAAGGGAAAAGAAAAGGGTGTGGAGGAAAAAGATGACGGAAAAATGTGCTAAAAAATCGAAATATCGTTAAGATGAAGGGGAGAGCCGCGGCGTGTACGTGGCGGCTGCATGAAAAAGGGTCTCAGAATCAGAAGAGGCCCAGGGTGACGCAGGCGTTGTAGATGCCGTTGTCTTCGACGTTTGTGGTGATGAGATCGGCTCTGGCTTTGAGTTCGGGGCAGGCGTTGCCCATGGCGACTTTGGTCCAGTCGTCAGTGAACATGGACATGTCGTTGAGGGCGTCGCCGAATACGATGGCGTCGCTGTAGTCGGCACCGAGCCTGTCCAGGATCTGCTTGATGCCGACGGACTTGTCTGTAGGTTCGACGAAGAAGTATTCGTTGTGGTAGCGGCACCAGGGGAGTTCCCTGAGCGTCCCAAGCTTCTGTTCTTCGCCGGGGAGGCAGGCGATGTAGGCCTTGTATATTTTGTCATAGGCGCGTGGATCGAGGCCCGGCACGACGCGTGTCTTCATGTAGGGGTCGTGGGTGAAGTCTTCAAAGCGGTTGTCGGGCGCGGTGCGGTAGACAGTGTTGTCGGTTTGGATGGCCCAGGGCATTCCGAGCGCATCGCACTCATCGATGAGACGGACGACAGGGGCTTTGGGAAGCGGGATGGCTCCGTAGAATTTGTCGTCAATGGTGATGCCGTATCCTCCGTCGCTGACCATGTTCGTGAAGCCGAGTTCGTGCATGCAGTCGACGGCCATCGCCTGGAGGCGGCCGGTGGCAATGCAGAGAAAATGGCCCGCTGCGCGGCATTTTTCAAGTGCGAGGACTGTGGAGTCGGGGATGTAGGTGTCGTGATACCCGCCGGCGAGCAGCGTTCCGTCGATGTCAAAAAAGAGATAT
The DNA here is from genome assembly GCA_902789745.1 of Oscillospiraceae bacterium. Classification (GTDB taxonomy): domain Bacteria; phylum Bacillota; class Clostridia; order Oscillospirales; family Oscillospiraceae; genus Limivicinus. Next base: position 1,252 of record CADAPH010000266.1, read on the forward strand.
CTTTTGCGGTTCATTAATTACTCCTGTTTGTGATGAGCTTACTCCTGTTTGTGATGAGCATATAATTCTCGTATAATGTTATCATATGGACACGCTTTCGGCTACAGAACGGCTTTATGGGGCCGGCTGTGAAAGGGGTATGGGTTAATGCGCGAGATTGCGATTGCTGCGGCCAGGTTTGATGTTGTGCTTGGCGGGATACTGTTTCTGTGCACGGTGATCAAGTGGTATGTGCTCAAAGCCCGCATCGAGGCGAATGGCTGGAAGAGCATGAATCCCTGCGAGGTGATGACACTGATCATGTACACGATCCCGATCTTGGGGCAGATGTGCTTTCTGGCGCTGATGACGACTCTGGATGAGGGTGCGGCCCGGAAGCGGGAGGAGGCCGGAAGCACTATAACGGTGGCTGTCGGGCCGATGCGATATGTTTATGACGACGGACCGGTCAAAAAGGGCAGATCGAAGAGAAGGTGAGCGGCCGAAGGGCGAGTGGATGCCGGGCGAGGGATGCCGGGGGAGCTGTCGCCGGGCATTGCCTAAGCGGCAGTCGGCGAGGTTACAGGTTGCCTGCCAGGAAATCCTTGGTCAGCCCGAAGAACTCCCTGAACATGTTGTTGGGGAGATAGACGGGGTCTGACGGAGCCGCGATCGCATATACGTTGGTAAGGCCCTGTTTGCGGGCGAGGGCTGTCGCGCGGGTGACGTGGAAGTTGTTGGTTACCAGAGCGGTGGAGGCGCCCGGAGAGGTCATGAGCTGCTTGCTGAACTGAATGTTCTGGACTGTGTTGCGAGCCTGGTCTTCGACGAGGATGCGAGCGGGATCG
>CADAPH010000267.1:0-1129 GCA_902789745.1 Oscillospiraceae bacterium
CCGCCGAAGATGATTTCGGTTCCGCTCTGGACACGCGAGATGACGATGCCGGCCAGTACCATCGAGAGGACCGCCATACAGAGCAGCCATGTAATTTTCTGTTTCATACCGGCGCGCAGCACTCCTTTCGCCAGGCATTTCGTGCGGTGATTTTACACCATCCAGGGAGGAAATTCAATAAAAAACAGTGAACAAGTCCTGAACGCAGCGTCAAAAGCGCCCGACTGCGGTTTACTGCATTGCGCGGAGTGTGGGCCAGACCTCGCTCCAAGGCTTACCCGTCCGCGCATAGTATTTGATACAATGGATTCTGTTCTCCTCACGTAATGTTGAAGAGGGTTTTGCCGTTCTGGAGGGTGATGGATGCGAGTTCTTCCGGGTCCATCTGCTTGAACTCGGCGACTTTGGCGCAGATGTATGCGAGATTGCTCGGGTCGTTGCGCTTTCCGCGATTCGGGACAGGCGCAAGGTAGGGGCTGTCGGTCTCGAGCAGGATGCGCTCGGGCGGGCAGACGGCAAGTACCTCGGGCAGCTTGCGGGCGTTCTTATAGGTGACAGGGCCGTCAAAGCCCAGATACCATCCGAGGCGGAGCAGCTCGGAGGCCGTCTCGGCGCTGCCGGAGTAGCAGTGGAACACGCCCCGCAGGCCGGGGTACTGCCGCACGATATTCAGGCAGTCGCCGTGCGCCTCGCGGTCATGCACGATGACGGGCAGGTCCCTCTCCCGCGCGAAGGAGAGCTGGCGGTGGAAAAGCTCTTTCTGGCGTTCCTTTTGGGTATCGTCCCAGTAATAGTCCAGGCCGATCTCGCCGATGGCGGCGCATTTGGGGTCCTCGGTGAGCGAAAGGGTTCTCTCCAGGCTCTCGTCGGTATAGTCCGAGAGCTCTTCGGGGTGGATGCCGACAGCAAACCAGACAAACGCATATTGCGCAGCGAGGGCTGCTGCATGCCGGCTGCTCGCCTCCTCGCAGCCGGGGTTCAGGACCAGCTCGACACCCGCGTCCCGCAGGCTTTCCATCAGCTCTTCCCGGTCTTGATCAAAGGCCTTGTCGTCCAGATGGGCGTGGGTATCAAAATACATGGTGCTTCCCTTCCCTGTTTCGGATTGGAGACATGATAGCACAGAAAG
>CADAPH010000267.1:1224-2186 GCA_902789745.1 Oscillospiraceae bacterium
GTCGACATTGACGCCGGAGACATCGAAGCTTCTGCTGTACGAGCCATAGAAGCGCTCGCGCTTGATGAAGTTCTTTTTCTTCTCTTCCTCGTCGACCTTGCGCTCGGCCGTGATGGTCAGGCAGTCATTCTCGATATCGATCTTGATGTCCTCTTTCTTGAAGCCGGGGAGTTCGGCATCCAGGACGAAGGCGTCGCCGGTGTCGGTGACATCGGTGCGGAACGAGGCCAGAGCGGAATTGCTGCCGCCGTTGAACAGGCTGCGCTCCATCTCGTCAAACATACGGAAGGGATCGTAAACGGAAACTCTGCTGCCTCTGCGATCAAAAGGAATCAGTTCAAACATGATAAAATAAAAACCTCCTACAGTTTATTATTACAATTTTGTTCTCGATGAACTCTTCATTTCTTTTGTTTCATCGTGTATATAAAATACCATACAAATATGAACGATTCCTCTATATATTATGAACAGAATATGAATATTAGCACTCCAATTATTGGAGTGCTAATATTGTTTATTGCCCGACTTCAGCTTTCTGCATTGCGCGGAGTGTGGACTGTCCCTCGCTCCAAGGTTTTCCGTCCGCGCTGTCGTCCTCACAAGCTTCGGATCATTCGCTTCCCTCAAGCGTGAGGAAAGCTCATTCCCTGCGCTGCTCGTCCTCTCCGATGAAAACCCACTTCGTTGGGCTTTTCATCGGGATAAAAAGCATACCAAAAAAACTATTCGCGGCCGCAGGGTTGGGAGCATTACAGGGCAATCGGGACGGCGTCGGGTTCGATGGGGCAGACATAGCCCTCTGAGGCGCGGTCGTCGAATTCCTCTTTTGCGCGCTGCAGGAGGCTCTCGTCGCTCATCAGGTCGATGGCGGCGCCTGCGAGGGCTTTCGCCGCATAGAGCATGCCCTTGTGGGCCAGGCCGCTCTTGCCGCAGGCGACGATCTGCCACGAGTGGCCGGG
>CADAPH010000268.1 GCA_902789745.1 Oscillospiraceae bacterium
CGCGCCCGCCATCGAACAGGCCCGCGCCCTCGGCATCAACGCCGACGGCCCCGTGCCGCCCGACACTGTCTTTTCCAAGGCCCGCGGCGGCTGGTACGATATCGTGGTCGCCATGTACCACGATCAGGGGCACATTCCCCTCAAGGTCACAGGCTTCGTCTACGACCAGGCCAGCGGCCGCTGGAGCAATGTGGCCGGCGTGAACGTCACGCTGGGCCTGCCCATCATCCGCGCCTCTGTCGACCACGGAACCGCCTTCGGCCACGCACACCAGGGCCTGGCCAATCCCATCAGCCTTATCAATGCCATCGAGTACGCCGCCAAATTCGCCATGCACCGCTGAGGAGGATCGAGATGAACAGATGCTTCATTGTCGCCGATGACTTCACCGGCGCAAACGACACCGGCGTGCAGCTGACCCGCCGGGGTTACCGCACCAAGGTCGTGTTGAAAAGCGAGGGTGTGCTGGACGACGGCCTGGAGGCGCGCGGAAAGGTCGCGGGTCTGCTGGCGGAGCTGGATCTGACGGGCTTCGACTGCGTGATCAAAAAGGTGGACTCCACCCTGCGCGGCAATATCGCCGAGGAGATCCGGGAGACTGACCGGGTTTTCGGCAGCGGACTGGTGATTTTCATGCCCGCCCTGCCGACTCTGGGCCGCACCACCCGCGCGAGCGTCCACAGACTCAACGGCGTGCGCATCGGCATGACGGAGCTGGCCCATGACCCCCGCAAGCCTGTGCTGCAGGACAATATTGCCGAGATCCTCCGCAGCGCTTATGACGAGCCTGTCTGCGCCCTGACGCTCGAGCGGCTGCGCGGCGGGGAGATCGACTTCTCCGGGGCGCGGCTCTGGGCCTGTGACGCCGAGACCAACGAGGACATGGTCAAGGTGGTCCTCGCCGCGAAGGCCACCGGCAAGCGGGTGCTCTGGGTGGGCACCGCCGCCATGGCCGACGCGCTTTTGAACGCGGATCAGCCGCCGCTGCCCTCCCTCGCGGTCATCGCCAGCGTGAGCGAGGTGGCCCGCAAGCAGATCCATTTTGCCGAGTCCAAGGGTCTCAAGATCCAGACCGTGGACATTGCGGACATCATACGCGGCGGGGACTGCTCCTTCTATGCCCGCCGCGCGGTGGAGACCCTGCGCACGGGCGTGGATCTGGCCGTGGTCTCCTCCGCCAGCTATGACCGGGCGGAGCTGGACGCCTCGCTGGCCGCGGGCGCGGAGCAGGGCATGAGCCGGGATGAAGTGGCGGAGTTTACCGGCAACGCCATCTCCGATCTCGCCGCGCAGATCCTGGACGAGGTCAAGGTGTCGGGCCTCTTTCTCAGCGGAGGCGACACCGCCATCCACTTCATCGACGCGGTCAAGGCCACCGGCAGCTTACCGTCGGAATCCCGATGATGCGTCTGGCCGGCGGCCGTTTTGACGGCCTGAAGGTCATCACCAAGGCAGGCGCCTTCGGCAGCGAGGAAGTCCTGCCGAACATCATGCGCAAGCTGGGCGAGGCGTAAACAGAACAGAAGCATAAAAAGGGGCTGTCTCAAAAGGCAGCCCCGAAAAAAGAGTAAAATAACGGCAGCCGTCCCTTGAAAGGGGGGCGGCTGTCGGCATATAATTTGGTTGTGAATCAAAACCATACGCAGGTAGATTTTACTCTGTATGAAGCAGGGCGTCAACTAAAACTACCGATGGAAACAGAAATATTTATCGCAGCGGATGAACCGGTGAGATTGGTAAGCGCCGTAGTGGAAAGGATGAACATAGAAAAGATCGAGCGCTCCTACTCCCGAGACGGGAGAAACGAATATCCACCGAGGATTCTGCTGAAAGTACTGATCTATGCGTACATGCGCCTGGTCTACAGTTCACGGGGAGATTGAGAGAGCGTGCCGGGAGAACATCTGCTTCATGTATCTGTTGGAGGACTACCCAGCTCCGGATCATAACACGATTGCACGGTTTCGTGCGGAGCGGCTGCAGGGCGTGGAAAGAGAACTGCTGGCGCAGTTTGTGGCTATGCTGGTGGAATGGGGCTTTGTAAGCCTGGCGACAGTGTTCATCGATGGGACGAAGATCGAGGCCAACGCGAACCGGTACAGCTTTGTGTGGAAGAAG
>CADAPH010000269.1 GCA_902789745.1 Oscillospiraceae bacterium
CCGACAGAAGCCGGCTGGAAGCTGGGCATTTCTACGCAGCAGCGCAGCGGGCAAAACGGAGATTATACCGCCGTGGTCTATGATCGGCAGGCCCAGCAGTTCATCCTGGACAATCTGGACGCCATCATCGCGATCAACGCGACTCCGCTGCATGAAAACCAGGGAAAGCCCTGGGAAGCGGAGGAGGACGCGTATCTGCGGCAGGCTGTTCAGGCGGGCGCCGCGGTCAAGGACATGTCCGACGCGCTCAAGCGCACCCGCGCGTCCATCCGCGCGAGGCTTGAAAAGCTGGGACTGACTGAGAAATGAACCAAACAGCCATATTTTCAGATTCCACATATCACTATCTTGAAACGATCCCCGGACTGGACGATGCGAGCTATGTCCTCTGCGAAAGCGAGAATGGCGGCCGCTTCGTTTGCCCGCTGAACCGTTGGGAGAATGCAGCTCCCGCCCCAGCGACAAAGGTGCACGCCAAAAGCTCACCACAGGATAAAATCGCACTGTTCCGAGAACTGTTTCACGGGCGTGAGGATGTGTACGCCAAGCGCTGGTACAATTTTAAAACACAAAAATCCGGGTACTCTCCCGCCTGCCGGAATGAGTGGGCGCGTGGAATCTGCGACAAGAAAAAACACCGCTGTGCCGACTGCCCCAACCGGGAATTCATCTCTCTGTCTCCCGAGATCGTCCGCGCTCACCTGATCGGGAGGGACGAATTCTGCCGTGATGTGGTCGGCGTCTACCCGCTGCTGCCGGACGACGCGACCCGGCTCCTGTGCGCCGATTTTGACGACGGCGGTTGGCAGGAGGATGTTCGCGCCTTTTGTGATGCCGCCAGAAGCTGCGGACTGACGCCGGCCGTGGAACGCTCCCGCTCCGGTGAAGGCGCGCATGTCTGGTTTTTCTTTGAAGCTCCGGTTCCCGCCGCAGACGCACGCAAGCTGGGCAGCCTGCTGTTGACCGGCGCTATGGCGAAGCGCCATGAGCTGAGCTTCCGCTCCTACGACCGTCTGTTTCCCAGTCAGGACACCATGCCTGCCCTATCCGGATCAATGGGCCTATCTCTCCGCCCTGCCGCGGATTACCGAGGCGGAACTGGAAAAAGCCCTGTCCTCCTTCCGCAGCGCAGCGGATACCGGCACGCTGGCGGACAGCAAAGAAAAGCCCTGGGAAAGAGGTTCGAGGCAGGAAAAGGCGCTGACAAAGCTGGATTTCCCGCTGACGGTCACTTTGACGTTGGCAGACAGGCTCTATGTGGAGAAGGCAGGTATATCTCAACATGCGCTCAACCGCATCAAGCGATTGGCAGCTTTCCGTAACCCCGACTTCTACAAGTCGCAGGCCATGCGCCTTCCACGGACGACTATCTTATTCTGCCCCGCGGCTGCCTGTTGACGGTCTGCGAGTTGCTGGACGAGCTTGGTATTCCCTATGCCTGCTCCGATCTGCGCAATAGCGGCCGGAAAATCGCCGTCCACTTCAATGGAACACTGCGACCGGAACAGGAGCCCGCAGCAGAAGTTTTGCTTGCCCATGACATGGGCGTGCTCTCCGCGACGACAGCCTTCGGCAAAACGGTGATCGGGGCCTATCTGATCGGCGAGCGCAAAACCAATACGCTGATTCTCGTTCATTCCACCGCTCTGCTTGCCCAGTGGAAGCAAGCTTTGGAGAAGTTTTTGACCATCGACGAGATTCTGGCAGAGGAACCGAAAAAACGTGGTCGAAAAAAGAAGCGCCAGCTGATCGGTCAGCTGGGCGGCGGTAAGAACAGCTTGAGTAGGATTGTGGATATCGCCATTATTCAATCTCTGTTTGAAGGCGAGGATAAACATGTTAAGGAACTGGTGGCGGACTACGGTATGGTGATTTGCGACGAGTGCCACCATGTGGCGGCGTTCAGCTTTGAAAAGGTTCTGAAGGCGGCCCATGCACGATATGTCTATGGCCTCTCTGCGACTCCCACGCGGCAGGACGGACATCACCCCATCATATTTATGCAGTGCGGGCCGGTGCGCTATCTGGTTGATGCCAAAGAGCAGGCCAAGCAGCGCAGCTTTTCGCACTTTCTGATCCCCAGACTAACAAAGACGCGACTGCCGGATACGCAGCGTGTTCAGGATGTGTACACAGCCATTGTCAAAAGCGAACTGCGAAATACGCAGATCATTCGTGATACCATCTCGGCGGTCAGGAACGGCGGACGCCGATCGTTTTAACAGAGCGGCGGGATCACGCGGAAACGCTGCATGCCGCGCTTCAAAACAGTGCTGGGAATGTTTTCCTTCTTCTGGGCAGTGACTCTGCCAGGGAGAAACGGGAGAAATTGGATGCCCTTAGAGCAGTGCCGGAGGGAGAAACTCTCTTGATTGTCGCCACTGGGAAATATATCGGAGAGGGCTTTGATGAGCCGCGGCTGGACACGCTCTTTCTCGCTATGCCTTTTTCCTGGAAGGGGACGCTGGCGCAGTATGTCGGACGCCTGCACCGAAACTATGAGGGGAAGCAAGAGGTTCGCGTCTACGACTATGTGGATGTCCATGTCCCGATGCTGGAGCGGATGTACCAGCGAAGGCTCAAGGGCTATGCCGAGCTCGGCTATCAGACGCTGTCCGAC
>CADAPH010000270.1 GCA_902789745.1 Oscillospiraceae bacterium
GGCCGCGGAAGCCGGTGTTGAAGCAGTTGGGGCAGCCCTTGCCGCGGTACAGCGTCAGACCGACCTCATCCGGGATGTCGAGATCACGGAGCTCTTCCTCGGTGGCGGTGTAGGCCTGCTTGCAGTTGGGGCAGATCTTGCGCAGAAGGCGCTGGGACACCATGCCGCGCATGGCGCTGGCAACCAGATAGGGCTCGACCCCGATGTCCTCGAGACGCTCGATGGTACCGACCGCGTCGTTGGTATGGATGGTGGAGAGCACCACGTGGCCGGTGATGGCGGCACGCATGGCGATGTCGGCGGTCTCGCCGTCACGGATCTCGCCGACGGCGATGATGTCCGGGTCCTGACGCAGGATGGAGCGCAGGCCGCTGGCGAAGGTCAGGCCGACCTTTTCATTGATCTGGACCTGGTTGACGCCCTCGATGTTATACTCGACAGGGTCCTCGAGCGTGACGAGGTTCACGTCGCGGGTGTTGATCTCGTGGATCATGCTGTACATGGTGGTGGTCTTACCGCTTCCGGTAGGGCCGACGACCAGAATAACGCCGTTGCGGTACTTCAGCAGGTTCTTGATGGCAGCCAGCCCCTCTTCGGTGAGGCCGATCCTTGACGCGGACGTTGAAGCGGCCGTCCTGCGGGACACGGCGCTCGGCAATGTTCAGGCCGGCCATGATCTTGATACGGGACAGAACCGAGTTCTGCAGGTCACGCGGGACGGTCAGAATGTCCTGCATGATGCCGTCGATGCGCATGCGAACCAGAAGCTCGGTCTCATGCGGCTCGAGGTGAATATCACTGGCGCGCTCGAGAACGGCGCGCTCGATAATGCTGTTGACCAGGCGGATGGTGGGCGCGCTCGAAACGCTGTCGTCGCCCAGCTGGTTCGAGGTGAAGGCGGTATCCGCCTCGGGAGCCGTCTCGGCGGCACCCGCCTCGCGGCGCATCTCTTCAATGGCGCGGGCGGCACCCTCGTTGCCGTAGAGGATCTGGATGCTGTGCTCGATGGCGTCCTTGGTCGCGAGGACCGGGACCACCTTGCGGCGCGTCCTTGACCACGCGGATCGGGACGACCGTATACTGCTTGGCGATGTTCTTCGGAACGACCTGGGCAAGCTCGGTGGGAATATTGATTTTTGTAAGATCGACGAACTCGATGCCGAGCTGCATCTGCAGGGCTTCAATCAGCTGCTGCTCGGTGATGATGCCGTTGGAGATGAGCACCTCGCCGAGACGGCCTTTCTGTTCCTTCTGCAGTGCGAGGCCTTTTTCAAGTTCTTCCTGAGTGATGGTCCCTGCCGCAATCAGCAGGTCACCCAGACGCATATATGCCACCTGTCTGCCTCCTGTATGTTCCGATAGAAATAAGAATCCCTATACGATTTCAATAAATTATAATAAACCAACCCGATCAATTTTTCAATAGCTGCTGACCTCAATTTATAAAAAAAGCCCGCACAGCGGGCTTAATTTTTCCTTAAGAGACGTGACAAAATGTCACGTCTCTTGTATTGTATGTATTTTTGTATGGCTCAGATCTGCTCCATGACGAAGCACTCGATGACGTCGCCGACTTTGACGTCGTTGAACTTCTCGATCTGCATGCCGCATTCATAGCCCTGGGCGACCTCGCGGACGTCGTCCTTGAAGCGGCGCAGGGAGGCAAGCTCGCCCTCGTGGATGACGATGTTGTCGCGCAGGACGCGCACCTCGCAGCCGCGCTGGATCTTGCCGTCGGTGCAGTAGCAGCCGCAGACGGTGCCGACCTTGGAGACCTTGTAGGTCTCGCGGACCTCGGCCTCGCGGAACTTCGGCGCGAGCATGCCCTTCATGGCATCCTGGATCTCGTTGATGCAGTCATAGATGACGCGGTAGAGGCGGATGTCCACATTGCTGCGGGCGGCCGAGTCGCGGGCGGCGTTGTCCGGACGGACGTTGAAGCCGATGATGATGGCATCCGAGGTGGCGGCCAGCATGACATCGCTTTCGCTGATGGCGCCGACGGCGCTGTGGATGACCTTGACACGGACCTCGTCGTTCGAGATCTTTTCGAGGGAGCTCTTGACCGCCTCGGCGGAGCCCTGGACGTCGGCCTTGACGATGAGGTTCAGGGTCTTCATCTCGCCGGCCTGAATCTGGCTGAACAGATCCTCGAGGGAAACCTTCTTGGCGGGACCGGCATCGGTGGCCTGCTGACGGCGTTCTTCGGCCAGCTCACGGGCCATGCGCTCGTCCTTGACGGCGTTGAAGGTGTCGCCGGCGCTGGGGACCTCGGACATGCCGGAGATCTCGACCGGGGTCGAGGGTCCGGCCTCGGTGACGCGGCGGCCCTTGTCGTCGGTCATGGTGCGGACACGGCCCACCGAGCTGCCGGCGATGATGATGTCGCCGGTTTTCAGGGTGCCGTTCTGGACCAGGACCGTCATGATCGGGCCGCGGCCCTTGTCAAGGCGGGCCTCGATGACGGTGCCGCTGGCGGCACGGTTCGGGTTGGCCTTGAGCTCCTGCACCTCGGCCAGGATGACCAGGTTCTCGAGCAGGTTGTCGATGCCCATGCCGGTCTTGGCAGAGATCGGGCAGACGATCGTGTCGCCGCCCCATCCATCTTGTTGATGGCCACGACGACGGGGACGCCGGCGGCCTTGGCATGGTTGATGCTTTCCACCGTCTGGGGCATGATGCCGTCATCGGCGGCAACCACCAGGATGGCAATATCCGTCACCATGGCGCCGCGGGCGCGCATGGAGGTAAAGGCCTCGTGGCCCGGGGTGTCGAGGAAGGTGATGGGGCTGCCGTTGATCTCGACGGTATAGGCGCCGATGTGCTGGGTGATGCCGCCCGCCTCGCCGGAGACGACGTTGGCATGGCGGGCGCCGATGTGCTGGGTGATGCCGCCCGCCTCGCCGGAGACGACGTTGGCATGGCGGATATAGTCGAGCAGAGAGGTCTTGCCGTGGTCGACGTGGCCCATGACGACGACGACCGGGGCACGGGGCTGAAGGTCCTCTTCCTTATCCGGGGAGGCGTCGATGAGGCGCTCTTCGACGGTGACGATGACTTCCTTCTCGACCTCGCAGCCGAGCTCCATCGCGACCAGGGCCGCGGTGTCATAGTCGATGACATCCGAGACGGAGGCGAAGACGCCCATCTTGATGAGCTGCTTGATGACCTCGGCGGCCGTCTTCTTCATGCGCGAGGCCAGCTCGCCGACGGCGATCTGGTCGGGGATCTCGACCTTCAGCGGCTTCTTCTTGGCGATCTCGCGCTGCAGGCGGTTCATCTTGTCGCGCTCTTCCTGGCGGCGCTTGCCGGAGGACTGCTGCTGGGCCTGCTGGCGCTGCTTGGACTTGGAGTTGATCTTCTCCTTGTTGCTGCCGCCGCCCTGGCCGCCGCGAAGCTTGTTGGCGTTGGTGCGGCTGCCGGCCATGTCCTCGAACTTTTCATTGTACTTCTCAATGTTGACCGCCGGACCGCCGCGCGTATCGACCACACGCTTTTCCGCGACCTGGCGC
>CADAPH010000271.1:0-1341 GCA_902789745.1 Oscillospiraceae bacterium
GGTACCGCCGCACTCATAAAGCTCCAGATGATCAACCTGTACGTCCTGAATATAAGGCAGTACCGCAGAAACCTCGCCACCTCGGAAACCAGGGCCCATGCTGACATTTTGATTACGGCGGGGATTGATGTGAAGATAATCATAGTGCTTAATATAGGCAAGTCCGGAATAATCCGGGATTTCACCGCAGAATCCCAGTCCGATATGCTGCTGGTTCTGTGCAATCCCTTCCAGGAAATTCATATTATAGAGATTGCAGGAGTAAAGCCCGATATCATGCAGTTTCGGCAGATCGGCGAGGAAGGAGGCATCGCGCAAGGCATCGGGATTGAAATCGCACTGGAAACGGATGTTTTCCAGCTCGGTACAGCCTGCGATAGGCGTGTAGTCCGTTATGCGTTCACAATACAGGATTTCCAGTTTTTTCAGCTTTTTCAGTGTGCCGACACCGGCGATATCGCGCAGGTCATTGCAGTCGTCCAGCACCAGGGATTCCAGCGAGGGCACCTCCTGCAGGAAAGAGAGCTCCGTCAGCGGAAGGTGATCGATGTACAGCGAACGCAGGTTCTTGCTGCCGCTCAGTGCGGAGAGATCGGGGTTTCGAAGCAACTCGCCGTTGTTCGTGATCAGTTCGTGGAGAGCCGGAGGCGCAAAGCCTGAGAAATCGGCCTCGGTCTGTCCGGTAAGGTCGATTTCTGCCTCCTGCAGCCTAGTGCATTCTGTAAGCGGAGAATAGTCTGTCACAGCACAGCCGTCGATGACAAATCGCTCGAGGGAATTGATAGGGCAGCCGCTAAGCCGGACGCTGCCGTTTTTCAGCAAGCCGCTCAGGTTGGGCAGGCCTTCGGGGTCGACCTCGACCAGTGCGATCTCCAGATCCCGCAGCTTCGGCATCAGGGCCAAGAAACGCAGGTCGTCATAGCGGGTCAGGCTGTATTCCCGACCATCTTCCTTGCTGTACCAATGTTCCCCGTCTTCTTCCCGGGCAGCGTAGACCCGGTCGGCGCCCTCACCGTCGGCTCGCATCTGATCGGTAGCAAAGCCGAAATAATCCCCGGCAACGACTACCTGGGTGATCTCGGCAAGATCCTGCTCCGTCAGTCCAAGGGTAACCGGAATCTCGACCTGCTCTTCCTCCGGTGTGAGCTCGGGGGTCGGGATCGGCTCTGCCTCCGGTGCGCTGCTGCGCCAGATCCATAGCCCTGCCAGCGCCACCAGGACGGCCGCCCCGGCAATCAGGACCTTCGGCAGGGCGCTCTTCTTTTCGGGAATGGCCGACAGCACGCGCTCGGCAATGAGCGAAGCGTCACGGCCGTCCGCCATGATGATGTTGCGGGTATA
>CADAPH010000271.1:1413-2028 GCA_902789745.1 Oscillospiraceae bacterium
TTCTGTTTTTCGCCGTCGGCATAGAAATGCCCGGACAGAGCCGCCAGAAGGATTTCCCCCTTCTTCAGACTCCCTTCGGCGTCCGAGACCCTCAGCCCTTTTTCCTTCAGGGCGTCAAGAATCGGCCGCAGGGCGTCTCTGTCGGCTTCTGCGCTGAGTACGCGCAGCAGAACATGCTGTTTCATCGTCTTCCTCCTTTATGACAGGCTGATCTCGGGGGTATTGTCCCGCTGGTAGGAGCACCAGTTTCCGTTTTCAATCAGTTCTTCCCGTGCCAGCGTCGTCAGCAGCGCGTCGGTCTGCCCCTCGTCCAAGAGCTTTTCGGACATCCGGGCGAAAAAGCGCTCCATCTTGCCGTGGTCCGACAGGACCCGCGGCAGGGACAGCCGGCCGTAGTAGTTGGCAACAAACAGCGTCATCGCTGAGATGCTGCCCAGCGCGATCTTCAGCAGCGTCCGCCAGCCTTCGGCGTTTTCCGCCGGCAGCAGCGGTGTTGTCAGCACGCCGCCGCAGAAGAGCTCAAACAGCAGAGCCAGGAGATAGAGCAGAACGCTGAGGCGCAGCGCCGCCCCGACGACCCGGCTGCTGAATCGGTCTTCCCTCCGCGTTTTTTCT
>CADAPH010000272.1 GCA_902789745.1 Oscillospiraceae bacterium
CCACAGCCCAGGCGCACATGGCGTCCGCCACGGCGTTGGCCACGGAGAGATCCAGCTTTTTTCCTTTGCGGATGGTTTCCTTCAGACTGTGGTAGACATCCGAAGATAAGCGCGCACGCATGACTTTGTCATCGAAAACCATGCTGCCGAACAGTTCCGGCACAGTATGCATACCTGTTCCCTCCTGAAAAAGGATAAGAGAGGCTGCCGAGCCTCTCAACACAGGGTCAGTTTACGGCAGCGAACAGCAAAATGCAAGAATTATCATATCACTTGGTCCTTTACCATATCCACATTGTATGTTAAAATAAACCGCGGAGCTATGATGAACGCAGTAAAAACTTGCGGGAAGCGGGAAGCCGCACGATACTACTTGAGAAAAGGAGTCGGGAGCCATGGATTTACGCGCTCTGCACTATTTCGTCGTTGTGGCGGAGGAACTGAATATCACACGCGCAGCTGAGCGCCTGAAGATGAGTCAGCCGCCGCTGTCCAATCAGATCAAGGGCCTGGAGGAGGAACTGGGGGTGCTCATGTCCATGGAAGGACTCTCCGGCGATCTGAACATCAGCCTTGTGGAAGGCCGAGCTCCCTATCTGCTTTCCCGCTGGATCGCCGGCTTCCGCCAGGAGTTTCCGCGGGTGGCGATCCATCTTTGGAACGGCAGCGGCGACGAGGTCATGGAGCGGGTGCAGCGGGGTCTGGCTGATCTGGCCCTGGTTGCCACTCCCTATAATGCCGAACAGCTCGACGGCTTCTCCGTCGGGCGTGAGCCGTGGGTCGCCATGATGTCCAAGGATCATCCCCTCGCGGCGGAGGAGGGACAGTTCCTGCCGCTGCGCAAGCTGGTGGGGCAGCCTCTGTTTATCCCCAGCCGCCGCTCCCGTCTTGACTCCATCCGCGCCTGGTTCGCGGAAATCGAAAAAGAACCCACCATTGCGGGAGCTCTGTCCAACTATATCGACGCGGTCGCGGTGGAATACGCCCTGGTCTGGAAGCGCAACGACCGCCAAACCGAACTCCAGCAGGAATTCATCAATTATGTGCAGGACTGCATGGAGGAGGAGCGCCGGGGCACCCAGCCCTATATCATGCCGGAGCGGGAATACTTCCCGCCGGAGGATACCAAGTATCTGTAAGGGGTTTGTCATACGCGTTTCGTATGCTGTTTCATACGGGATCCCTATTGCAGAAAAACTGCTTTCTTGACAAGCTTTTTGCGTTCTGCTATCCTGTATGTGTCTTGAATAACAACAAATAATTCTTCGGTGTCAGGGGCTAACTGCCCCTTTAAGGCATCGAAGATTTTTTTTGTGAGGTGTCAGGCATGACAAAATATGTGTTTGTGACCGGCGGCGTTGTATCCGGGCTGGGCAAAGGAATCACGGCGGCCTCGCTCGGACGGCTGCTGAAAAGCCGAGGCCTGAAGGTGGCCGCACAGAAGCTCGACCCCTATATCAACGTGGACCCCGGCACCATGAGTCCCTATCAGCACGGCGAAGTGTACGTGACCGAGGACGGCAGCGAAACAGATCTGGATCTGGGGCATTACGAGCGCTTTATCAACGAGGACTTGAACCGCTGGTCCAACCTCACCACCGGCAAGGTCTACTGGAATGTGCTCAACAAGGAGCGGCGGGGGGAGGCAGACGGTGCAGATCATCCCTCACATCACCCAGGAGATCAAGGACTTCATCTACCATGTCGGCGCGGAGACGAACGCCGACGTGGTCATCACCGAGATCGGCGGCACGACCGGCGACATCGAGAGTCAGCCCTTTCTGGAGGCCGCGCGGCAGGTCAGCCTGGAGCAGGGCCGCGAGAATACGCTTTTTATTCATGTCACGCTGGTCCCTTTTCTGCGCGGCAGCGATGAGCACAAGACCAAGCCGACCCAGCACTCCGTCAAGGAGCTGCAGGGCATGGGAATCTCGCCGAATATCATCGTGCTGCGCTGCGACGAGCCGCTGGAGCCGGAGATTTTTCGCAAAATTGCCATGTTCTGCAACGTCAAGCCCGACTGTGTGATCGAAAACCGCACGCTGCCGACGCTCTATGAAGCGCCGCTGATGTTGGAGGATGAGGACTTTTCTTCGATGAGTGGCGGGAGATGGTCGCGCGGATCAAATCGCTGCAGCACCGGGTAACGATCGGGCTTGTGGGGAAATATGTGCAGCTGCACGACGCCTATCTCTCCGTGGCCGAGGCGCTGCGCCACGCAGGTTACGCCTGCAACGCCCGTGTGGAGATCCGCTGGATCGACAGCGAGACCGTCACGGAGGAAACCGTTGGCGAAACCCTTGCCGGCTGCGATGGCATCATCGTCCCCGGCGGCTTCGGAGACCGCGGCGTGGAGGG